>NZ_DASSMH010000107.1:0-6383 GCF_035688975.1 Intrasporangium sp.
AGATGCCCCACACGGCCGCCGTCTCGGCCATGTGCTCCCCCATCGACAGGCCGGTGCGCGGCTCGACGTTCTCCGGGAAGGCGGGTAGCAGGTGCGCCGGTCGCAGCCGGGTGAGGGCCTTGATCCGCATGCTGGCACCGCGGGCCCGGTTCGCGGCGAGGAGGGCGGTGCGCAGGCCCTCACTGACCGCGACCGGGGCGTCGCTGGCCGTGTCGGCGCCGCCCGCGATGCCCGCGTCGATCTGGCCGAGCGCGATCTTGTTGCCCACGAGCACCGCGGCCTCGAGCCCGGTGCCGCACGCCTGCTGCACGTCGTATGCCGGGGTGCTGGGGTCGAGCCGGGTGCTGAGGACGGTCTCCCGCGTGAGGTTGAAGTCGCGGCTGTGCTTCAGCACCGCCCCGGCCACGACCTCTCCCAGCCGCTCGCCGGCGAGGCCGTGCCGCGCGACGAGCCCGTCCACGGCGGCCGTGAGCAGGTCCTGGTTCGATGCCTCGGCGTAGGCACCGTGGGCCCGGGCGAACGGAGTGCGGTTGCCACCGAGGATCGCGACACGGCGTGGGGTGGACGGTCGGGCCATGGTTCCTCCTGCGAGGGGGCGTTCCGGCCGGAACGGCCGACGCCGGACCACGATAGTGGGCCGCCCGCACCGGCCCCCTTCTCGTCGAGTGGCCACTTCGGTGCAGGGGGCGCGAGCAAAACTGGCCACTCGACCCGGGGGGGCAAAACTGGCCACTCGACCGGGAGGGGTGGGCAGGCGCAGGGTCGCACGGGAGCGCCGGGAACAGCCCCGGCGACCGACTCAGGCGAGGCCTCAGCCCGCGGCTGCCGCCACGTCCGGCGCGACACTCGCCACGGCGACCAGCGGCGCGGCGGAAGCGCCCATGAGCCCGAGGATCTCGGCCTCGTGGTAGCGGCGGTGACCACCTAGGGTCCGCACCGCGGTGAGCCGCCCGGCCTTGGCCCAACGGGTGACCGTCTTGGGGTCGACGCGGAAGAGAGCCGCGACCTCGGCAGGCGTCAGGAGCCTGTCGTCCGTGGTGAAGTGCGTCGTTGTCATGCCCGGCCCCCCGGTCCTAGCCGCATTGCTCGGATGTCCGTTCGCGCAGGAACGCGATGAGTATCCAGAGTAGACGGCTTGGGCGCAGGGGGGAAGAAGGTGGCAAGCGCGGCCTTTGGCCGTGTCGCGGCTATTGTCCCGCGCGGGTATCGGATGCGGGGTCAGCGCGGGGGCCGCTGGTATCGGCCCCGACGGTGGACCAGCGGCGCCTCCTCCTGACCGATGACGACGTGCTCGATGACCCCCTCGACGAGCACCGACCAACCGACGGGCCGACCCACGGCGCGGGCCGATCCGCCGGCGTCCGCCCTGGGGCCCGTTCCGGGCCGGTCGAGGCGCACGCCGGCCCAGGCGCCGGCCCCGACCAGTCTCGGCCCCCAGTCGGTCTGCTCCCACTGCGCCATGCGGAACGGCCCTCCGGGCGCGGGAAAGAGGCCGGCGAAGGCCTCGGCGAGGTCACGGTGGCGCCACTCGAGCAGCTGCAGGACGGCGCTGCCGGTCTCGTCCAGACCCTCGAGCAGGTCCGCGTCGGGGTGCACGAGGGCGAGCACCCGGGCGGGGTCGCCGTCGGCCACGAGATAGGACGAGACCGTCAGCCCCACGCGCTGTGGCCCGGCGCCGGCGGTCCACAGCGAGACGGTCGCGCCGACCCGTCCGCGGAGCCGACGGACGGGGTTTCGCTCCCCCTCGGGGGTGGCGAACGGATGCTCGGACGAGATCGTCATCGGCCGCCGACGAGCAGGGCGTCTCCCACCCGCACGTCGCCGGGCTCCACGACGTCGGCGTAGACCCCCGGGCACTGCGCCGGCTTGCGGGTCACCTCGAGGAGGCACTCCCCCAACCGCACGGTGCGGCCCACGAGGCCCCCCAGGACCTCCGGGTCGATGTTGAGCACGACGTTGGCCCGGGGATGCGTGGCGACGTACTCCTCGGCCGACACGAGGTGCACCGCGTGCTTCTTGGACCGGTTGCCCTCCGGGCCGGTCGGGGTGATCGCGACGGACTCCAGCTCCTGCCCGGGGGCCCCTGACTCCTGGTAGATCAGCAGCGCGGTGACGGCGGCGTCCATGCGCACCACGGTAGTGCTCCGCCGTCCGGATCGCCCGCACGGGCCGGCCCGGTGGCCGGGTGCCTTGGGTCAGTAGGCGCGCAGGTACTGCCCCGGCACGTAGTCCAGCTCGACGCCGAGCTCCCCCGCCATGCGCAGCGCCACGTGCGGGTCGCGCAGCGCGGCCCGGGCGACCATCACGGCATCCGCCTTGCCGGTGCGGATGACCGCATCCGCCTGGGCAGCCTCGGTGATGAGGCCGACTGTGCTCACGCGCACCCCCGCGGTGCGGCGCACGTGCGCCGCGAAAGGCACCTGGTAGCCCGGGCCGACGGGGATGTCCGGCGCAGGGAGGATGCCACCGGTGGAGACGTCGAGGAAGTCGGCCCCGGCCTGCGCGACCCACCCCGCCACCGTGGCGCACTGCTCCTGCTCCCACGCACGGTCGGCCAGCTCGGGCGGCGCCCAGTCGGTGCCGGACAGGCGCACGAACACCGCCCGGTCCCCCGCCGCCCGCCGCACCGCGTCGACGACGCGCAGCAGCAGACGCGCCCGGTTCTCCAGGGTGCCGCCGTAGTCGTCGGTCCGGGTGTTGGCGAGTCCGGAGAGGAACTGGTGCATCAGGTAGCCGTGCGCGGCGTGGATCTCGATCACCTCGAACCCGGCCTGCACCGCCCGCTCGGCCGCCGCGCCGAAGTCCGCCACGACCCGCTCGATCCCGCGCTCGTCGAGGGCCGTGGGCACGGCATACCGGCCGAAGGCGACCGGTGACGGTGCCACCGCCTCCCATCCGCCGGCGTCGGCCGGGACGGTGCCCCGCCTGTCCATCCCCCACGGGGCGTAGGTCGAAGCCTTGCGACCGGCGTGCGCCAGCTGTATGCCGGGCACGGCGCCGTGGCTGCGCACGAAGGCGGCCACCCGCGACCACGCGCTCGCCTGCTCGTCGGTCCAGATGCCGGTGTCGCGCGCCGAGATCCGCCCTTCGGGGCTCACCGCGGTCGCCTCGGTGAAGACGACGCCCGCACCGCCGATGGCGAACTGGCCGAGGTGCACGAAGTGCCAGTCCGTCGGTATGCCGTCCTCGGCGAAGACGGAGTACTGGCACATGGGCGAGATCCACAGCCGGTTCCGCGCGGTGACGGAGCCCGCGTCCTCGGCACGAAGGGGCACGCGGTCGAACAGGCTGGTCACCTGGGGTCTCCTTCAGGGTCGGTGGCGGCGCAGACGCACTCCGTCCGCGTGGCACCGTAGCGCCGCGCGGCGCCGGACCCTCCGCGGACCCGCCGGACGCGCGTGGGGAGTGCGGGGTGCTACCGTGTAGCACATGGAGCGGATCGGGGTGCGGGAGCTGCGTCAACATGCCAGTCGTTACCTCGAGCGCGTCCGTCGGGGCGAGTCACTGGAGGTCACGGATCGGGGGCAACCGGTGGCCCGGCTGGTGCCGGTGCGGACAGATCTCTGGGCCGCGTTGGTCAGCAGTGGCCGGGTCCGTCCGGCCCAGGGTGGCGAGGACGTTGCGGCCGAGGCGCCGGGGAGCTACGGCGTGGAGGCCACTGCTGCCCTCGCGGCACTGCGCCTCGATGAGCGGTGAGGATCTACCTCGACTCGTCGGCTCTGGTCAAGCTCGTGGCGCGCGAGCCGGAGTCCGAGGCCCTGCGGGGCTTCCTGCGTCGACACCGGGAAGACGGCAGGGTCACGAGCGCTCTGGCCCGGGTCGAGGTCGTGCGCGCGGTACTCGAGGGCGGCCCGCCCGCCGTCGCCCATGCGCGCCGTCAACTCTCTCGCGTGGACCAGGTCCACGTCGACGACGAGCTCCTCGACTCGGCGGCGCTCCTGAGGTCGGCTGGCCTCCTGCGCTCGCTGGACGCGATCCACATCGCGACGGCCCAGCTGCTGGGTCCGGACCTGCTCAGCCTCGTCAGCTATGACCACCGGATGCAGGACGCTGCCGCCGGCCTCGGCCTGCCCGTCGACGCCCCGAGCTGAGGGGGCAGCATCCGGTGGACGTGAAGGGACTCGAACCCCTGACCTCTCGCGTGTGAAGCGAGCGCTCTAACCAGCTGAGCTACACGTCCGGGCGCCTCCGCGAGGCAACGGAGGAACAATAGCCGCTCGCCGCGCCGGGCGGTAATCGCGCCCCTCACGAGACGCCGGGCAGGCGCAGCAGGGCATCCTCGGCCCACTGCGGAGCGAAGGCCGGCACGCCGTGCCAGGCGAGGTAGGCCCAGCACGCCCCCCAGACCACGAGCAGCGTCGCCGCGCCCAGGGCCAGACGGCGCCAGACCGGCTGGGCCAGCACCCAGGCGTTCCAACGGCCGACCTGCGCGCGAGCGAAGTGGAGCACGCGCTGGGCGAGCTCGAACTCGCTGGCCAGGATGGTCAGACCGAGGAAGACGATGAGCCAGCCGGGACCGGGCGCCGGCACGGCGATGAGCCCGAGGACCGTCACGGCTCCACCGACGACCCCGACGAGCACCCGGTAGAGCGCCGCCGTCGTGCGGTTGCGGCGAAGCCGGGCGCGCCACGCAGGGGCGTCCTGCGCGCGCTGTCCGTGCCGGCTCACGGGTCGGCGTCCCGGGCGGCGCACCGCCGGAAGAGGTCGGCGACCGTCGCCGTGAGCGGGCCCGGAGGCAACCTCCGGTCGTCGACGGCCGAGACGGGCAGGACGTCCTTGGTCGACGAGGTGAGGAAGACCTCGTCGGCGCGGTCGAGCACGTCAAGCGGCAGGGTCTCCTCACGGATCCGTATGCCGCCCTGCGCTGCCCACTCCAGGACGAGCTCGCGCGTGATGCCGGGAAGCAGACCCGAGTCCACCGGAGGAGTGAGCACCTCGCCCTCGACGACGACGAAGATGTTGCTGCCGGTGCACTCGCACAGCTCGCCGCGGGTGTTGGCGAAGACGGCCTCGACCGCCCCCCGCTCACGGGCACGCGCGAGGGCGACGACGTTCTCGGCATACGACGTCGTCTTGAGGCCGACGACGGCGGACCGCTCGTTGCGCGTCCACGGCACGACGGTCACGGCGCCCGAGGCGGGCGGGCGCGCCTGAGGACCGGCGAGCACGATGTAGGTCAGGGTCGCGTCGCCGCGGTCCGACCCGAGCGGACCAAGGCCACCGGTCACGCTGTAGCGCAGCCGGCCGAAGTCGAGCGGTGGGCCGTCGAGCACCGCGTCGATGCCCTTGGCCAGCAGCGCCAGGTCGGGCTCGGGCAGGCCGAGGCCGGCGGCCGAGCGCATGAGACGCCGGTGGTGCCGCGTGAGGGCGAACGGCACGCCGCGCTCGATCTTCACCGTCTCGAACACGGCGTCGCCGACCGTCACCGCGTGGTCGAGCGCGGAGATGGACGGGCCGCCGGGGTCGACGAGCTCGCCGTCGACCCACACCCGAAGCTGGCTGTCCGTCACGGGCGCGTCCTCGTCATGGCACCACCCTGCCCGACGCGAGTCCGCAGAGTCGAGCCGCCTTGAGCTCCGTCTCCGCCCACTCGCCGTCGGGGTCGGAGTGCCAGGTGATCCCTGCGCCCGTGCCGAACCGCAGCCATCGGTGGCCGGCGGGGTCGCGCTCGGCCCAGAAGGTCCGGATGCCCACGGCGAGCCGGGCCTCCTTGCGGTCCCCGTCGACCCAGCCGACAGCCCCGCAGTAGGGGCCGCGTGGTGTGGGCTCGAGGTCGCGGATCGCGGCGAGCGCACTCGACTTCGGCGCGCCCGACACCGAGCCCGGCGGGTAGGTCGCCGAGAGGATGTCGGCCCAGGACGCGCCCGTGCGCAGCCGGCCGCTCACCGTCGAGACGAGGTGGACCAGCCCCGGATGGTGCTCCAGGGCGCACAGCTCGTCGACCGCCACGGTGCCCGGGTCGCACACGCCGGAGACGTCGTTGCGCATGAGGTCGACGATCATGACGTTCTCGGCGCGGTCCTTGGGCAGCATCGCGGCGGGCGTCGCGGCGGTCCCCTTGATGGGGCGCGTCACGAGCCGGCCGGCGCGCCGCTCGAGGAAGAGCTCGGGCGACGCGCTGACGACGTCGAGCCCCGCCTCGGCGCACCGGATGCGGGCGGCATAGGGCGCCGGGTTGCCTTGCCGCACAAGGAGGTCCAATGCGTCGAGGTCGGCGTCGTCGGTCAGCGAATGGGAGAGCACGCGGCAGAGGTTCACCTGGTAGACCGAGCCGGCCGCGATGCGCCGCCGCACGTCCTTGACGCCGGCGACGTAGGCCCCTTGGTCGAGCGAGCTGGACCACGGCCCGGTGAGGGGCGTCCACTCCCCGGCCGGTCGCGCCC
>NZ_DASSMH010000108.1:0-19394 GCF_035688975.1 Intrasporangium sp.
CCCTTGTCATCCCCACGGAACTCCGGCTGACCCAGACGGAACGTCGCCACCAAACCGTTCACCGTCCGGGCCAGCAACGCCACCGCAACCGCCGTCACCGCCAGACACACGACCACGGCCACGATCTGCAGGGCTGTCATGCGGCGCAGTCTACGCAGGGGGAAAGCACGCGCTTAGGACGATGTGACGACGGTCGCGTCTCGGTTCGGCGCCGCGCGTGCGCCGCCCGCCACCGCGTCGGCAAGCGAGGTCGGATAACCTTGGCTTGGAATACTCATAAGCCGCGCGGAGTTCTCGCGCAGAGCAGCCGCACCAGCACGACCGATCCGACCGCCCAAAGGGAGCCCAGCTCATGCCGATCCACGACGACGTCACCCAGCTGATCGGGAACACCCCGCTCGTCCGCCTCAACAAGGTGACCGACGGTGCCCCGGCGACGGTGGCCGCCAAGCTCGAGTTCTACAACCCGGCCAGCTCCGTCAAGGACCGGATCGGCGTGGCGATCGTCGACGCGGCCGAGCGCAGCGGCGAGCTCAAGCCGGGTGGCACCATCGTCGAGGCGACGTCCGGCAACACCGGCATCGCCCTCGCCATGGTCGGCGCAGCCCGCGGCTACAAGGTCGTCCTCACCATGCCCGAGTCGATGAGCAAGGAGCGCCGCGCCCTGCTGCGCGCGTTCGGCGCCGAGCTCATCCTCACCGACCCGGCCACCGGGATGCGGGGCGCGGTCGAGAGGGCCGACGAGATCGCCGCCGAGCGCGGCGGCGTGCTCGCCCGGCAGTTCGCCAACGAGGCCAACCCCGAGATCCACCGCCGGACCACCGCCGAGGAGATCTGGAAGGACACCGACGGCGCCGTCGACATCGTGGTCGCCGGGATCGGCACCGGCGGCACCATCACCGGAGTCGGCCAGGTGCTCAAGGCGCGCAAGCCCGAGGTGCAGATCATCGCGGTCGAGCCGGAGGAGTCGGCCATCCTCAACGGCGGCCAGCCCGGCCCGCACAAGATCCAGGGCATCGGCGCGAACTTCGTCCCGGAGATCCTCGACACGTCCGTCTACGACGAGGTCATCGACGTCAACGCGTCGACCGCCGTGACGTACGCCCGCCGGGCGGCCACGGAGGAGGGCCTGCTCGTTGGCATCTCCTCCGGCGCCGCCATCGCGGCCGCCGCGCAGGTCGCGGCCCGCCCGGAGAACGAGGGCAAGACGATCGTCGTCATCATCCCGTCGTTCGGCGAGCGCTACCTGTCGACGATCCTCTTCGAGGGCCTGGTCGACTGACATGGCGAGCGCCGTGCAGGTCCCGCCCGATGGTCCGCCCACCCCTCCCGGGCTGACGCTCGTGAGCGGCGAGCCGGCTCCCGGGCGGTCGTCGTATGCCGCAGGGCTTGGCCGGCTCCGGGCGCTGGCCGCCCGGGTCAGGGAGGACATCGACGCGGCGATCGCCCGGGACCCGGCCGCCGGGTCCCGGCTCGAGCTCGTGCTCACGTCGCCGGGCCTGCATGCCATCTGGGCGCACCGCGGGGCGCACGCCCTGTGGACCCAGCCGGGCGGGCGACTCCCGGCACGGCTGCTCGCCCAGGCGGCGCGCTTCGCCACCGGTGTCGAGATCCATCCCGGGGCGCGGCTCGGCCGCCGGTTCTTCATCGACCACGGCATGGGGGTCGTGATCGGCGAGACGGCCGAGGTGGGCGACGACGTCATGCTCTATCACGGCGTGACGCTCGGCGGCCGGTCGCTGGCGAAGACCAAGCGGCACCCGACCGTGGGAGACCGCGTCACCATCGGCGCCGGGGCCCGCATCCTCGGCCCGGTCCGGATCGGCGACGACGTGCAGGTCGGCGCCAACTCCGTCGTCGTCAAGGACGTGCCGGACGGGTCCGTGGCGACCGGCATACCGGCCGTGGTGCGCTTCCCAGCCCGCCGGTCCGGCGCCGACGAGGTCGACCCCGCCATCTACATCTGACCGCATCTGACCGCGCAAGGGTGGTGCTGGCTGCACGTCACTGCGGTCAGTCGTGCCGGTGGTGCACGAACCAGATGCCTCTGGCCGCGACGGTCCCGCGGTTGCGCAGCAGGTGCGGCACCGACGAGTCCATCCCCACGGCCTGACCGGCCCGCAGGGTGAACACGTCGAAGCCCAGCGTCACCTCGAGCTCTCCTTCAAGGAGGTAGCCGTACTCGAACCCGTCGTGGCGCAGCATCCGCTCGTCGACCGTGGAGCTGCTGCCCGGCGGGTAGGTGATCTCCATGAAGTCGAGCTGGTGTGCGGTGTTGGTGGCCAGCTGCTCCCAGATGACGCCAGTGTCCATCACGAGCCGGGTGCGGCTGCCCGGGGTCGTGATCGAGAGCCGGTTGATGCTCCCGTTGTCCCGCCACACCTGCTGCAGGGAGCCGAGGTCGCTCCGCCTCACCGGGGTGCCCTCGGAGGTCTCCGAGGCCCCATGGTCCGCGGGTCGGGTGTCGAGGGTCGGGTCGGGGTGCGACACCTCGGCCAGGGCGAGCCCGTCGCCGTCCTCACGCCTCGGCGTCGCGACCGCCGCGCCGGCATCGGCGCCGGGCTCGTCGCCCTCGAAGAGGTGGTCGATGGAGACCTCGAGCATCTGCGACAGCGAGTAGAGCGTGGCCACCGACGGCTGGGCCTTGCCGTTCTCCACCTGGGACATGAAGGAGGGGGAGACCCCCAGCCGCCGCGCCAGCTCACGCAGCGACAGGCCAGCTCGCTGACGCGCGGTGCGCAGCCGAAGCCCCAGGTTCACGGCCGGGGGGCCCTCCCGGTCGGGTGGTTGAGGCGTTGAGGCCATGGTGCTCCTTCGGTGTGTGGGAGTTCGGCGATCCGCTGTGCCTCGCTCGCGGGTACGGTCGGGGAGGCTCAGACCAGCACCATGCCGCCATCAATCATGATGACTTGTCCGGTGAGGTAATCCGAGTCCGAGGAGGCGAGGTAGAGCGCCGTTCCGAGCAGGTCCTCCCCGGTCGCGACCCGCCCGCGCAGGATCCCGGCGGCGAAGTCCGCCATCGCCTGCCCCGGTTCCTGCGCGTCGCCGATGGCCATGAGGTCCGCGTCGAGCTTGGCCCACAGCGGGGTGTCGACGACGCCCGGCGCGAAGGCGTTGCACGTGATGTTGTGCTCCGCCAGGGCCCGAGCCGCCGCCTGGGTCAGCGCGTTCACGGCGAACTTGCTCGCGCAGTACGGCGCGAAACTGGGATAGCCCTGCCGGCCGGCGATCGAAGAGGTGTTGACGATCTTCCCCTCCTTGCGCGGGATCATGCGACGGGCGCCCTCCTGGGTGCCGATGAGCGTCCCCAGCGCGTTGACGTCCATGATCGCCCGCCAGTTCTCCTCGGTCACCTCCAGCAGGGGCTGAGGTTCGTTGAAACCGGCGTTGTTGAAGAGGACGTCCAGCTGCCCCGCCTCGTCGACGAAGGCGTCGAACGCGGCGCTGACCTGCTCGCGCTTGCTCACGTCGGCAGCGAGCGGCATACCCTTCAGCCCCTGGGCCACCAGCTCCTCGCAGACCGCCTCGGCGGCCTCCCTGCGCAGGTCGAGCACGCCGACCGTCGCTCCCTCGCGGGCCAGCCCGAGGGCGAAGACCCGGCCCATGCCGCTGCCCGCGCCGGTGATGATGATGGCCTTGCCCTCCACGCGTCCAGCCATGGCAGTGCTCCTCGTCTCGTCTCGTCTCGTCGTCGTCAGCGGGCGTCGGCCGGGGCGCCCGAGGTCAGCACGTCGCGCACCCACTCGATCTCCCGGCTGACGTACTCGGTGATGTCCCCGGTCTTCAGCTCCTCGGGCAGGACGTCCCGGGTGTAGGTCTCGATCTCGAGGTGGTCCGACAGCGGCGTGCGCCTGTGCAGCTCCAGAGCGGCCTCGATGTTGACCCGGGTGGTGCGGAAGCCGCCGATCTCGTCGAGGAACACCGGGACGTGGAAGTGGGTGCGCCACTCCCGGGCACCGCCCGGCTTCTCCTTCCACGCCGCGATGGCGTCGCCGAGGTTGAGGAACCGCGTCAGCTCCCCGTCCCGCCGCTCGGTGGTCTGGCTCAGGTAGATCGTGTCGGTGAACTTCTCGAGCGCGTTGACGGCCTCGTCGGTGACCTCGGGCACCCAGAGGGCGGCCGCCTCCTGCAGCTTGAAGATCGGGATACCCGCCGCGACGAGCGACCCGAGGGCGGCCGGGATGTCCTCGAACTCCACCGACTGGTGACCGATGTCGAAGACGACACCGAGGTGGCGGCGGATGAGGCCGATGGCCTCCGACACCGGGCAGGACGCGAGGGCCGCGAGCTCCTCGGCGCCTGCGCGGGAGTAGAGCCGGTCCTCGAAGTAGCGAACCGTCTCGTCCGTGGTCTCGAGGAAGCAGTAGGGCTCCGGCTCCAGGGACAGCTTGATCCGGCGGCCGGTGCGACGCTCGAGATCGACGAGGTGGGCCACGACGCGCAGCAGGTTGGTCGTGAACCCCTCCACGTAGGAGGGCCCCTCGACCTTGGGCTTGAACGCGAGCGGGGCCGTCTGGATGGACGGCTCGACGTCGGCCTCCGTGATGTCCACGAGCACGTCGGCGACTCCCATGGTGTAGCGCATGCGCTCCTCGGTGGCCCAGTCGGGCTCGTAGACCTGCTCCATGACCGACCGGCCCTTGAAGGGGCCGTGCGGGAACGCGTTGATCGTGTAGACGTAGAGGTCCTGTGCTCGCAGGTAGGCGAGGAAGTCGGCGCGCTCGGCCTCGTCGGCCTGGAGGGCGGCCACGGAGGCGCCCGAGAGGCGCAGCGACAGGCCCATGGGCGCGTCGGGGGAGACGCGCTTCTTCACGGCCGGCACGAACGTGCTGACGCTGTCGCGCATCTCCGGCCAGGTGTCCCCGGGGTGCACCAGCGTGGAGTACGTCAGGTGGCCCAGGCGGTCGCTGATCTTCATGGTGGTCGCCTCCGGCGAGTCGAGTGCAAGGGTCCAGGTGGTAGGTCGAGGAGTCGATCGTTCACCCGCGTGTGATCAGTCATCATTAACGTCTGCGCACCTATCGGTCAACCAGGAGGCGTCCATGAACACCACAGCGGCGTGGCCTGTGGGCGCCGTCGCCTCCCGGCCGCCGCGATACTCGCGCGAAAGAACCCCTTGTGAACACCGGCGTGAGGTGTGTACAGTCCCACGAAACACCACGGCGGTGTCCCTCCCGCCGACTGGATCCGGAGGTGAGCATGAGCACCAAGGCAACGCAGGCCCCCGTGGTCAGGGGTGGCGCCCGGTTTGGTCTTTCCCGCGGCATGCTGACCGTGTCCGTGGCCCTCGTGCTGCTGCTCGGCGCGAGTGTGGTCGCAGCGCCGACGAGCGTGAGCCGCAGCGCCCTGCTCGGCACGCTGCCCTTCGCCGCGGTGCTGGCCATCGTGGCCATCGGCCAGACCCTCGTCGTGCAGCAGGGCGGCATCGACCTGTCGGTGGCCGGCGCGGTCTCACTGGCCGTCGTCATCACCACCTACGTGCCGGCAGGCACCGACGGCAAGCTGCTCGGAGCCCTGGTCCTCGGCCTCGGGGTGGCTGTTGCCTTCGGCATCCTCAACGGGCTGCTCGTCGGCTGGCGGGGCCTCAACCCGATCGTGGCGACGCTGGGCACCAACGCTCTGCTGTATGCCGTCGTGCTCGGCATCTCCGGAGGCTCGCCACGGCGCACCACCGACCTGCTGCGCCGCGTGGCGGGCGGCCTCTCCCTCGGGATCCCCAACTCCGTCTACTTCGCCCTCGCAGTGGTCGCCATCGCCGCGGTGACCATGAAGCTGACCGTCGGCGGCCGGCGCTTCGAGGCGATCGGGGCCAACCCGGTGGCTGCGGCCGCGACCGGTCTGCCGACCACGTGGTACCGGGCCGGCGCCTATGTCTGGGCGCAGGTCCTCTACTGGCTCGGTGGTGTCCTGCTCGCGGGCGTCATCGCCCAGCCCACGGCATTCCAGGGCGAGGCCTACCTGCTGCCGTCCGTCGCGGCCGTGGTCCTGGGAGGCACCTCCCTGCTCGGTGGCCGCGGGTTCCTCGTACCCACGGCGGTCGCCGCTGTGTTCCTCAGCCAGCTCGAGCAGTTCGTCCTCGCGCTGGGCGTGTCCTTCGCCATCCGCACCCTTGTCGAGGCCGCCGCGCTCACCGTCGGGGTGGCCCTCTACACGGTCGACTGGTCCGCGGTGCGCCGCCGGCTCGCCGCATCCTCCGCGCGCCACGAGACGGCCGCCACCTGACCGTCCCCGGCACCGCCTGCCCGACTCGGCATGCCGGTCGCGGCCGACTCAGCGTCACAGCACGTCACGCCGGTCACATCCCACGAAAGCCCCAGAAAGGCAGCACACCCATGAATCGACACTGTCGTCGAGCCAGGTTCCTTGCCGTTGCCGGCGCCGGAGCGCTCAGCCTGACCCTCGCCGCGTGCGGCAGCAGCGCGAGCCCGAGCCCCGGGTCGTCGGGCGCCGGCGGCACCGCCGGCGGGCAAGGGCCGTCCTGGTGCGGTCCCAAGAAGATCGTCCTCGGCATGACCGACGGCTTCGGCGGCAACAGCTGGCGCCTGGTGACGACGGCCTCCGCCAAGGACGAGGCGTCCAAGTGCCCGAGCGTGACGGACTTCCAGTACGCCGACGGGCAAGGCAACACCCAGAAGGCGATCGCGGACATCCAGGGCATGGTGGCCAAGGGAGTCAACGCCCTCGTCGTCTTCCCCGACGCCGGTCCGGCGATCCTCCCCGCCCTGCGCAGCGCCCACGCCGCGGGCGTCGTCACGGTGCCCTACCGCGTCGACCCCGGAGGCAAGGCCGGTTCCGACTTCGACGTGTTCGTCGACACCAAGTTCGCGGACGCCGGCCGGAACTGGGGGGAGTGGATCAAGAAGATCCTGCCCAACGGCGGCAACGTCCTGTTCCTCAGCGGTCCCCCCGGAAACAGCCAGGGGCGCGACGAGGGCAAGGGCCTGCACGAGGTGCTCGAGGCCGCGGGCAAGTACACCTTCATCGGCGAGCAGCCGTTCGAGGTGACGAACTGGGACCCGGCCCAGACCCAGAAGGTGCTCACCGCGGCGATCGCGCAGAACAAGCAGATCGACGTGATCGTCTCCGACTTCGGCCCGTCACTTGTCGGCGCCCTGCCGGTGTTCGAGCAGAGCGGGCGCTCCATCCCGGCGATCGCGGCGTCCGACGGCAACGTGCTGTCCTGCTTCTACGAGGACCACAAGGCCAAGAACCCGGACTTCAAGCTGTTCACGGTCTCGACCCAGAACGACCACTCGCGCCTGGCCATCGACCAGGCGGTGGCCCGGGCGACCGGTGGCAAGGTGCCGGAGTCCTCGACGTTCCCCTCGGTCGTCTTCGAGGACTCCGAGTCCAAGGACAAGCCGGTCCAGTGCAAGCGGGACCTTCCCGCGGACGTCTACCTCTCGGCGGAGCTGCCGGGCACCGAGCAGGCGAAGCTGCTCAAGTAGCCACCTCGCGGGACGGGCGCCGGTGTCAGCACCCGCGGCCGGCGCCCGGCCCGCGACCACGCCAGACCCTGCACCCCCTTTCTTAGGACGATGTGGTGACGAACCAGACACACGAGACCCCGGTCGCCGTGGCGCTGCCAACGATGGCGCTGCACGGCATCTCCAAGTCGTATGCCGCGGTCCACGCGTTGACCGACGTCTCGCTCGAGGTGCTGCCCGGTGAGGTGCATGCACTGCTCGGCGAGAACGGCGCCGGCAAGTCGACCCTCATGGGCATCGCCTCCGGCACCACCACGCCCGACAAGGGCTCGATCGCCGTCCTCGGCCAGACCGTGGAGGAGCTGACGCCCGCCCGGGCCACGGAGCTCGGGATCGCCATCGTCCACCAGCACCCCGCGGTGCTCGCCGACCTGACGGTTGCGGAGAACATCGCCGTGGCGGTGCCCGACCGCTACCTCGACGCGCCGGGCGGGCGGCAGGCCGCGATGCGGGCGCTGCTCGACCGGGTCGGGTCCTCCGCGCACCTGGAGGACCGCGTCGGCGGGCTCTCGATCGCCCAGAAGCACCTGCTCGAGCTGTCCAAGGCGCTGGCGATGCGGCCGCGCCTGCTCATCCTCGACGAGCCCACGGCCCCCTTGGGCCAGGAGTCGGTCGGCCTGCTCTTCGAGCTGGTCCGCTCCGCGGCGCGGGAGGGCACTGCGGTCGTCTACATCACCCACCGGCTGGCCGAGGTCCGTGAGCTGGCCGACCGGGTCACGGTGCTGCGTGACGGCCACAACCGGGGCACGAGCGTCGTCGATGAGGTCAGCGACGAGGAGCTCCTCGCGATGATCGTCGGGCGCCAGCTCGAGTACACCTTCCCTCCCAAGCACCTGGGGCCGGAGGACGAGCCGCCCGTGCTCGTCGTCGAGGACGTGTCGGGCGACCGGTTCTCCGGGGTGACCTTCAGCGCGCGGCGCGGCGAGGTCATCGGGGTCGCCGGAGTCGTGGGCAACGGCCAGAGCGAGCTGCTCCGTGCGCTTGCGGGGCTGTCGGCGCACTCGGGCGTGATCACCATCGGTGGCACGAAGGTCAGCACCCGTCAGCTGCACAGCACGTCGGCGTACATGCCCGCCGACCGGCACCACGAGGGGCTGATGATGTCGATGTCGGTCCGCGAGAACGCCGCGCTGACCGCGCTCACCCGGCTCAGCACCGGCCGCTTCGTCAGCCGCCGGCGCGAGGTCGAGGTCGTCGGCGCCGAGCTCGCCGGCCTCAACGTCAAGACGGCAACCCTGGAGTCGCCCGTCACGAGCCTGTCCGGAGGCAACCAGCAGAAGGTCGTCATGGCGCGGTCCCTGCTCTCCCAGCCGAGGATCCTGCTCGCCGACGAGCCGACCCAGGGCGTCGACGTGGGTGCGCGGGCCGAGATCTACCGCATCCTCCGCGAGGTCTCGAGCAACGGCGTCCCTGTCATCGTCGCCTCCTCGGACGCCAAGGAGCTCGAGGGCCTGTGCGACCGGGTGATCGTGCTGTCCCGCGGCCACGTCGTCGCATCGCTTCGTGGCGACGAGGTCACCGAGGAGCGGATGATCCGGGCCGCGGTGGGCTCGACCACGCAGACCCGCACCCAGGAGGAGAAGGCGGGCAGGCGGCTGCTGACACCGAGCTGGCGCCGCCGGCTCGAGGGCGACTACGCGCCCGTGCTGATCCTGGCCGCCGTCATGGTGGGGCTGGGCGCCTACATCTTCTCGAGAAACGACCGGTATCTGCTGCCGTTCAACGTCAGCTCGGTGATGCTGCTCGTCAGTGCGCTCGGCTTCATCGCGCTGGGTCAGACGGTGGCGTTGATGACGGCCGGCATCGACCTGTCGGTTGGCCCCCTCGCCGGGTTCCTCGTGGTTGTGGGCTCCTTCTTCCTCACTGACGAGAGCTCCGGGGGCGCGGTGGTGGTCGGCCTGCTGCTCATGGCTGCCCTCGCCGCCGTGGCGGGCCTGGTCAACGGCTCCCTGATCCGGTTTGGCAAGTTCACCCCGGTGGCCGCCACGCTCGCGACGTACATCGCGCTCCAGGGTTTCAGCTTCCTCCTGCGCGCCACGCCCGGCGGACTCGTCAGCAGCTCGATCACCGAGCTGCTGACCATCAAGGTGGGCCCGATTCCCGTCGCCTTCATCGTCCTCGTCGCGGTCACGCTGCTCATGGAGTACCTGCTGCGCAGGAGCCCATGGGGCTTGCGAATTCGGGCCGTCGGCTCCGACGAGGAGTCGGCCCGTCGTCTCGGTGTCCGCACGACGCGGACGGTCATCCTCGGCTACGCCATCGTGTCGTTGTTCACCTTCCTCGGAGCCCTGATCCTGCTGTCCCAGCTGGGGATCGGCGACCCCGCGCAAGGAGTCGGCTACACGCTGACCAGCATCACGGCCGTGGTCCTCGGCGGGACGAGCCTGCTCGGAGGTCGGGGGAGCTTCATCGGCACCCTCCTGGGCGCGGGGCTGATCGTCCAGCTCCTCAACGCCACGACGTTCCTCGGGCTGTCGCAGACCTGGCAGTACCTCTTCCAGGGAGCCCTCATCGTCATCGCGGCCCTCGTCTACAGCCAGGTGCGCGGCGCGGGACGCCGCGCCACGGGCGTCGCCCACTGACTGTGCCCCCCACCGCCGCAGCCCTCGAACGAAAGGACAACACCGTGCGCGCAGCGCGTTACTACGGAAAGCAGGACCTCCGCGTCGAGGACGTCGTCACCCCTGAGGTGCGGGAGGACGACGACGTGCTCCTGCAGGTGGCCTACTGCGGCATCTGCGGAACCGACCTGCACGAGTATGCCGTGGGGCCGATCGTCACCCCGACCTCCCCGCATCCGTTGACCGGGGCGACCCTGCCGCAGACCATGGGGCACGAGTTCTCTGCCCGGGTCGCTGCCGTCGGCGCGGGCGTACGCGACGTCGTGGTCGGGGACCGGGTAGCGGTCATGCCCGCCATCATCTGCGGCCGCTGCCGCTACTGCCGTCGTGGGCAGGGGCACCTCTGCGTCCAGTTCGCCTGCACCGGCCTCAGCGCCGAGACGGGGGGCCTGGCCGAGTACGCCCTGGTGAAGGAGTACCAGGTGGCCAAGCTGCCTGACGAGGTCTCCGACCTCGAGGGCGCGGTCATCGAGCCCGCCGCGGTCGCGGCATACGGCGTCGACCGCGCGGGCGTGACCGGCGGCGACATCGTGCTCGTCACAGGCGCCGGGCCCATCGGCATCCTGTCGGCGATGTACGCGAGCGCCGTGGGCGCATCCGCGGTGGTCATCTCCGAGCCGAACCCGAACCGGTCGCGCCTTGCCGCCTCCCTCGACATCGGCCATGTCGTGGACCCGACCACCGGGGAGCTCGACGAGCTGGTGGGCCGGCTCACCGGCGGTGACGGCGTCGACCTCGCGATCGAGTGCTCCGGCTCCACCCCCGGGCTCGCGTCCTGCGTGACCCAGACCCGCCGCCGCGCCTCCATCGTCCAGACGGGCCTGCACACCAAGCCGGCCACCCTGGACGCGATGGCGCTGTCGGAGAAGGACCTGACGCTCTACGGCAGCTGGTGCTGGTGGATGACCGACTGGCCGCGCATCATCCGCATGGTCGCCTCGGGCCAGTACCCCGTCGGCAAGGCCGTCACCTCCCAGATCCCGCTCGACGACGTCGTCACCCAGGGCTTCGACACGTTGATCGACCCGCAGGGGGACCAGCTCAAGGTCCTCGTCCGCTCCGGTTCCTGACCGAGAAAGAGAGACCCCATGGACTCCTTCGGAGACCTGCACCACGTCGGCATCACGGTGCGCGACCTGGAGACCTCGCTCGCCTGGTACGAGCGGGTCTTCGGGGTGCAGCCAGAGTTCGTCGCCCACGGGTCGGGCCCCGACCTGTCCACCGCCGTGGGCGTGCCGGATGCCGAGCTGCGCTTCGCCTTCCTGCGCTTCGGCAGCTGCGTGGTGGAGCTGCTGTGCTACGACAACGAGCGCGAGGAGACGTTCGACCGGTCGAATGCCGACGTCGGCAGCGCGCACGTCTGCATCCACGTGCCGGACCTGCGGGTCGCCTACGAGGGCCTGCTCGCCAAGGGCGTCGAGTGCCTCGCGCCGCCGCTCGCCATCGACGACGGACCGCTCAAGGGGTGCTCGTTCGTCTACTTCAAGGACCCCGACGGCGTGACGCTCGAGCTCTTCCAGACCGCGGACGGGGGCCTGACCCATGTCTGAGCGCACCGCACTCGTCGTCGGCGCGACCGGGCTGACCGGGCGCAACGCCGCCGAGCACCTGGCCCGGTCCGGCTGGGACGTCGTCGGCGTCTCGCGCAGCCGCGGGATGGACACCGACGGCGTGCGCAGCGTCAGCGCGGACATCTCCGACCCGGCCTCCATCGCCTCGGTCGCCGCGGACGTCAAGGCCACCCACGTGTTCTTCTGCACCTGGTCCCGTCAGGACACCGAGGCCCGCAACATCGAGGTCAACGGCGCGATGCTGCGCAACGTCCTCGACGCCACCGGGACCGTCGGCACCCTCGAGCACGTCTGTCTGGTGACCGGCCTCAAGCACTACCTCGGGCCGTTCGAGGCCTACGCGCAGAACCCGGCCAAGCCGCCGTTCCGCGAAAGCCAGCCGCGACTCGAGCACGAGAACTTCTACTACACCCAGGAGGACATCCTCTGGGAGGCCGCCGACCGGTTCGGGTTCTCGTGGTCCGTCCACCGGCCGCACACCGTCATCGGGTACACCCTCGGCAACGCCATGAACATGGGCGTGACCCTCGCGGTCTACGGCACGCTCGCCCGCGAGACCGGCCAGCCGTTCGTCTTCCCGGGCTCGCCGGAACAGTACGACGGCACCACCGACATCACCGACGCCCGGCTCCTGGCCGAGCACCTCGCCTGGGCCGCGACCGCGCCGGAGGCCCGCAACGAGGCCTTCAACGTCACCAACGGCGACACCTTCCACTGGCGGCAGATGTGGGAGGTGGTCGCCTCCGGGCTCGGGGTCGACCCCGCACCGTACCCCGGGCACCCCACCCCTCTGGAGGGGCGGATGGGGCACGCCGCCGAGACGTGGCGGCGCATCGCGGAGCGCGAAGGCCTCGTCGAGCCCGACGTGGACCGGCTCGTGTCGTGGTGGCACACCGACAGCGACCTCGGTCGCACCGTGGAGACCCATGCCGACATGACCAAGAGCCGCGAGGCCGGCTTCACCCGGGTCCAGGACAGCGCCCAGTCCTTCCTCGACCTCTTCGACCGGCTGCGCAAGGAGCGAGTCATCCCCACGGAAGGAAGCCCATCATGAAGGCCGTCCAGTTCCAGGGCGTCGGTCAGCTGGCGCTCGCCGAGCTCGACGTGCCGAGGATCGGCGCCGACGAGGTGCTCGTGACGCTGCGGTCCGTCGGCATCTGCCACTCGGACTTCGAGCTGCTCGAGGGCCGCTACATCATCCCGTTCGAGTACCCCGTCATCCCCGGGCACGAGTGGTCCGGCGAGGTCGTCGAGGTCGGCAGGAACGTGTCCGACTTCCGTCCCGGCGACCGGGTCCTCGGCGAATGCGTCATCGGCACGGAGCACTTCGGCTTCTCCATCTCGGGGGCGGCCGCCGAGTTCTTCGTCGTGCGCCCGGAGTGGCTGCATCGCGTGCCCGACGAGCTCACCGACGGCCAGGCCGCGCTGGTGGAGCCCTTCAGCTGCGCCTACTTCGCCGCCATGCGGGCCGGCAACCTCAACGCCAGCGACACCGCCGTCGTCTTCGGCGCCGGCCCGATCGGCCTGAGCTGCGTCGCGGTGGCCTCGACGCTCGGAGCGCGGGTCATCGCCGCCGAGCCGGACCCCACCCGTGCCGCTCTGGCCCGGCAGCTCGGAGCCGAGGAGGTGCTCGACCCCACCTCGGAGGGCTTCACCGAGGAGGTCATGGCGCTGACCGGCGGGCAGGGCGCGAACGTGGTGATGGAGGCCTCGGGGCAGCCCGCCGCGATGGCGGCGACCCTCGAGGTGGCCGGCTTCAACGGCCGGCTGGTCAACATCGGGATCGACGTCGGCCGCAGCGCCACCGCCAGGCTCGGGCTGATCCAGTCCAAGCAGCTGCAGATCCGCGGCACCATCGGCTCCCCCGGCGTCTGGCAGGAGACCCTGCGGTTTCTCGCGCGGACCGGTCTCGACCTCACCCCGATGGTGACCCGTCGCTTCTCCCTGGCCGACGCGCCGGAGGCCTACGCGGCCGCCCGCCGCACCGACGAGAACGTCAAGGTGCACATCGAGAACGGCGCTCGCTCATGAGGGCCCTCGTCCTGCACGCCGCAGGGGACGCGCGCATCGAGGAGCGGCCGGAGCCGGCCGAGCCGGGCGCTGGCGAGGTCCGGCTCGCGGTGACCCGGGCCGGGCTCTGCGGCACCGATGCCAGCGAGTATGCCGCGGGCCCCGTGATGACGCCCCTGAAGAACCGGCACCCGGCGAGCGGCGTCCTCGGGCCGGTCGTGCTCGGGCACGAGTTCATCGGGGTCGTCGAGAGCGTCGGGGACGGCGTCGACCGCTTCGCGGTCGGCGACCGGGTCGCCGCGGGCGCGGGTGTGTGGTGCGGTCAGTGCGACTGGTGCCGGCGCGGCCAGACGAACCTCTGCCGGTCGTACTGGACCTACGGGCTGTCGGCCGACGGCGGGCTCACCCAGCGCGTCACCGTGCCGCAGGCGATGCTGCACCCGATCGCGCCGCACGTCTCCGAGGACAACGCCGCCCTCGCCCAGCCGTTGGCCGTCGGCCTGCACGCGGTCGACCGCAGCCGGGTCCGTCCGGGGGACGTCGTCGTCGTGCACGGTGCGGGCGCCATCGGCTCGTTCATCATCGCGGGGCTCAAGGCCGCGGGGGCCGGCTCCATCGTCGCCGTCGACGTCGACGAGGCCCGCCTGGCGACGGCGAGGAAGCTCGGCGCGGACGTGACCGTCAACGCCGGCGAGGTGGACCCGCTGGACGTGGTGCAGGAGCACACCGGCTCGGCCCTCGCCGACGTGACCATCGAGGCGAGTGGCGTCGTCGACGGTCTCTCCCGCGTCCAGCGCCTCACCCGCAGAGGCGGCACGGTCCTGCTCGTCGGCCTGCCCAAGGGCGAGGTGTCCTTCCGGGCGCTCGACCTCATCCTGCGCGAGATCGACGTCATGACGACCCTCGCGCACGTCTGCGACACGAACCTCCCGGCCGCTCTCGACCTGCTCGCGGCTCGCGACCTGGCCCCGCTCCTCGTGGAGCGGGTGGTCCCTCTCGACCGGGTCGTCGAGGACGCGCTCACCCCCATGGTGACCGGAACCGCGCGCGGCAAGTTCCTCGTCGACACCCAGGCCGGTGCCTCATGAGCGGCGAACGCCGGCCCCGGATCGCGTTCTGCGGGGTCGGGCGCATGGGGGCGGAGATGGTCGCGGCGCTCACCGAGCGGGGGTTCGGCGTCACCGTCTGGAACCGGACCGCCGAGCGCGCGACCACCGTCGGCGAGCGGACCGGCGCGCTCGTCGCCGAGACGCCGGCTCTCGCGAGCAGGGACGCGGACGTGGTGATCACCATGCTCACCGACGGACCCGCGGTCCTACGCACGCTTGACGGAGAGGACGGGATCCTCGCCGGCGCCCCAAAGGGCGCCGTCGTCGTCGACTGCTCCACGACCGGCGCCGATGCCGCACGACAGGCCGCCGACCGGTGCGCCGCGGCGGGCGCGGGCTTCCTCGACTGCCCGGTCAGCGGCAGCACGGTGGTCGCTCGCCAAGGGCGGCTGGGGCTCATGGTCGGTGGTGACGCGGCCGTCATCGCCCGAGCCCGACCCGTCCTCGAGGCGCTGGGGACCGTGGTGCACGTGGGGCCGACCGGGGCAGGGGCCGCGGCCAAGGTCGCCGTCAACGCCCTGCTCCACACCTTCAGCACGGCCTTGTCCGAGTGCCTGGTCATGGCCCGGGCGGCCGGGGTCTCCAGCGAGGCGCTCTTCGAGGTGCTGGCCGCCGGCGTCCTGTGGAACCGGTTCCTCGACTACAAGCGGCCGGCCTTCACCGACCCCGACAACGCGCCTGTCGCCTTCGACCTCCGCACGGCGACCAAGGACCTGCGCCTGGCCGAGGAGGCCGGCAAGCAGGCCGGGATGACCCAGTCCGTCGTCCAGCGAGCTCTCGAGCTGCACCAGCACGCACTTCACGACGGCTTCGGAGACCGCGACATGGCCGCGATGGCGGCGTGGTTCGCGGACACCGTCCGACGTGCCGACGACCCATCTGCGGCGGGGGATCCTGCTCCGCGCCGCGAACCCGAAAGGAACTGACGTGGGAATCCACACCTACGGAACGAACGCGGTCGACTGGGAGCAGCGACTCGACCTGGACCGGCTGCGCACCGAACGGCTCGCCCGGCTGAGGGCAGAGCTCGACCGGTCGTCACTGGGTGCGGTGCTGGCCTTCGACTTCTCCAACATCCGCTACATGACCGCCACCCACATCGGCACGTGGGCCAACGACAAGCTGATCCGCTTCGCGCTGCTGGTCCGGGGCGCCGAGCCCATCATCTGGGACTTCGGGTCCGCTGCCCGCCACCACCAGCTCTACAACCCGTGGCTGAGCCACGCGGGTCCCGACGCGCCCGGTGCGGTCCACGGGCCGCACCACGGCGCGACCGCGCCACAGGGCGGGGCCCGGGCCGGCATCTCCACCCTGCGCGGTGCCTTCCACCCCCAGGCGGGCATCGCCGACGAGGTGGCGCGCAAGGTCAGGACGGAGCTGGAGCTGAACGGGCTGTTGGGCGAGCCCCTCGGCGTCGACGTCATCGAGCTGCCGGTCCTCGCGGCCCTGCAGCAGGCCGGCATCGAGGTGGTGGACGGCCAGCAGGTCTTCCTCGAGGCCCGCCGCATCAAGACCAAGGACGAGATCGGCCTGCTCACCCAGGCCGCCTCGATGGTCGACGCGGCATACGACCGGCTCTATGAGTTCCTCCGGCCCGGGGTGCGGGAGAACGAGACCGTGGGGCTGGTGAGCAAGGTGCTCTACGACATGGGCTCGGAGTTCGTCGAGGGCGTGAACGCGATCAGCGGCGAGCGCTGCGCACCGCACCCGCACGTCTACTCCGACCGGTTCATCCGCCCGGGGGACCCGGCTTTCTTCGACATCCTGCACAGCTACATGGGCTATCGCACGTGCTACTACCGCACCTTCGCGGTGGGCAGCGCGTCCGCAGCCCAGCACGACGCCTACAAGATCTGCCGCGAGTACATGGACGAGGCGATCTCGCTGGTCAAGCCCGGCGCGACCACGGCAGACATCGTCTCGGTGTGGCCGGCCGCGCAGGAGTTCGGCTTCGCCGACGAGGAGGCCGCCTTCGCCCTGCAGTACGGCCACGGCGTCGGTCTGTCGATCTGGGAGAAGCCGATCTTCAGCCGCCTCGTGTCGCTCGAGCACCCGGAGCCGCTCGAGGAGGGCATGGTCTTCGCGCTCGAGACCTACTGGCCGGCCAAGGACGGCTGGTCGGCGGCGCGCATCGAGGAGGAGCTCGTCGTCACCGCGGACGGGTGCGAGGTCATCACGAAGTTCCCCGCGGAGGACCTGCTCGTCGCCGGTCAGCGCTACTTCACGACCGGCGGGGCGCTGCCGACCACCCGGGAGTCCCAGTCCCACCTCAACACGCCGACCTTCACGGGAGAACGGGCATGACACTTCCCCTGGAACGCCACCCGTACGGCGAGCACCAGATCGTCCTGCCGCCGCAGAGCCAGACGACCCACGACGACGCCGACATCGACCGGGCCACGCGGCTGCGGATGTACCGGCTGCTGCACGAGATGCGGCAGTTCGAGAAGCGTGCCTACGACATGTTCATGCAGAACCTCGTCAAGGGCACCACCCACCTCTCGCTGGGCATGGAGGCCGTCGCCGCCGGGTTCGGGGCCGCGATGCGGGAGGACGACTACACCTTCGCGACCTACCGGGGGCATGCGCACACGCTGGCCCGCGGCGTCCCGATGGAAGGCGTCCTCGCCGAGCTGCTCGGCCGGTCCAACGGGTTGCTCGGCGGCAAGGGCGGCTCGATGCACCTCACGAGCGTGGAGCACGGGGTGATGGGCTCCTACGCGATCATCGGGGCGCACCTCACCATCGCCAACGGGGCGGCGTGGTCGGCGCAGTACCGCGGCAGCGGCCAGGTGGCGGTCTGCTTCTTCGGCGACGGCACGACGAACATCGGGGCGTTCCACGAGGCGCTCAACTACGCGGCCGTCTTCGACCTGCCGGTGGTGTTCGTCTGCGAGAACAACCTCTACATGGAGTACACCGCGATCTCCGACATCACCGCCGTCCCCCGGCCGGCGGCGGACCGGGCCGCGGCATACGGCCTCGACCCGGTCGTCGTGGACGGCAACGACGCGGACGCCTGCTACCTCACCGCGGTGGAGGCACTCGAGCACGCCCGCTCCGGGCGCGGGCCGGTGCTCGTCGAGGCACTGACCTACCGGCACGGTGGCCACTCGCGGGCCGACCCGGGCAAGTACAAGCCCCCAGGGGAGCTGGAGGCCTGGCTGGCCTACGACCCGCTGAAGATCTACCGCGGGCGCCTCGAGCGGATCGGCGTGCCCGCCTTCGAGCTGGACGAGATCGAGCGGCGCGTGGGCGCGGCGGTCGACGCGGCCACGGAGGCGGCGAAGAACGGCCCGCTGCCGGACCCGGCAGCGGCATACACGGACATCTGGGCTGACGGAGGCTACTCGTGGCGCAACTGACCTATCGGGAGGCGGTGGCGCGAGGCATCGCCCAGGAGATGCAGCGGGACGAGCGGGTCGTGCTCGTCGGCGAGGACGTGGCCGGCTCCGGCGGCGTGTTCAAGACGACCGCGGGGCTGCTCGAGCAGTTCGGCCCCCGCCGGGTCATCGATACGCCGATCTCGGAGCAGGCCATCCTCGGCGCCGCGATGGGTGCCGCGATGACCGGCATGCGGCCGATCGCGGAGATCATGTTCTCCGACTTCTTCGCCGTCTGCTGGGACCTCGTGGTCAACCAGATGGCGAAGACGCGCTACATGACCAACGGGCAGGTCACCCTCCCGCTCGTGGTCAAGAGCGGCAACGGCGGTTCGCTGCGCTTCGGCGCCCAGCACTCGCAGTCCGTCGAGAACTGGGCGATGGCCGTGCCCGGGCTCAAGGTCGTCACCCCGTCGTGCCCGGAGGACGTCGTGGGCCTCATGGCCGCGGCGGTCCGCAGCGACGACCCGGTGCTCTTCTTCGAGCACAAGGGCCTCTACGCCACCAAGGCCGAGGTGCCGGACGGGCCGATCGAGGACGTGCTCGGCACGGCGAAGGTGCGACGGCCCGGGGAGCACGCGACGATCGCTGCGCTCGGCCTCATGGTGCCGCGGGCGCTGCAGGCCGCCGAGCAGCTGGCCGAGCGGGGCATCGACTGCGAGGTCATCGACGTGCGCTCGTTGATCCCGCTCGACGCACGGACGATCCTGCAGTCGGTGGGCCGCACCGGCCGGCTCTTCACCGTCGAGGAGAACCCGCGGGCGCTCGGCTGGGGTGCGGAGGTCGCCGCGATCGTCAGCGACGAGGCGTTCTGGGACCTCGACGGACCGGTCACGAGGATCACGACACCACACATCCCGCTGCCGTCCGCGGACTCGCTCGAGGACCTGGTGATCCCGTCCGTCGACCGGATCGCGACCGAGATCGAGAAGGCGATGCAGGCGTGAACGAGGTCCACGTCACCATGCCCCAGCTCGGCGAGACGGTCGCCGAGGGCACCGTGGCGCGCTGGCTGCTCGAGGAGGGCGCGGCGGTGACGGCCGACGAGCCCCTCCTCGAGGTGTCCACCGACAAGGTCGACACCGAGGTCGTCGCCGCAGCCAGCGGGGTGCTCGGCCGGATCCTCGTCCACGAGGGGGACACCGTCCCGGTCGGGACCGTGCTCGCCAGCATCCGGACGGGCACCGGCCCGCGGACGGGCACCGGCCCGCGG
>NZ_DASSMH010000109.1:0-44101 GCF_035688975.1 Intrasporangium sp.
TGGCCCGGGCCCGGTCGGCGACCGACCGTCGAGGGGTCAGGACAGCTTGCAGGCCGGGTTGACCGTGGGGGCGGTCGTGGAGCCGTCGGACTCACTGATCACCTTGAACGCGAGCGCGCCGTTCTGCTTGACGACCTGGCCCACGTAGGACGGTCGGATGAGCTGGTGGTCACCCGCACGCATCGTCACCTTGCCGACGATGCTGTCGAACGACAGGTCGTTGAGGGCGTCGCGCACCTTGGCTGGGTCCGTGCTGCCGGCCTTCGCGATGCCTGCGAAGAGCGTCTGCGCGGAGAGGTAGTTGTCCGCGACGACGTAGTAGGGCTTGGTGCCGTTGTGCTTGGCCGCCCATCCCTCGACGAACTTCTTGTTGAGCGGGTTGTCGCTGTTCACGTCGTAGCCGACGTTGTTGTAGAAGCCCACCACCTTGTCGCCGAGCGCCTTGAAGAGCGGCTCGGAGACCATGTTGAAGCCGACGACCGTCTTGAACTTCTCGGTCAGCTTGAACTGGGCAGCCTGGTTGACGAAGGCGACGCCGTCCGCGCCGTACTCGACGGCGAAGAGGGCGTCGGCATCGCTCTCCTTGAGCTTGGTGATGTAGGTGCCGAACTCGCTCGTGTTGAGGGGGGCGTACTGCTCCAGGACGACCTGCTTGCCGGCCTTGGCTGCTGCAGCCTTGAAGACCTCGGCGGAGGTGTGGCCGGTCGAGTAGTCGACGGCCTGGATGGCCCACTTGGTGCCGGGCAGGTCCTTGAGCGCGGCAGCCAGCGCGTTCATGTCCATCGACGTCGACTGGACGACGCGGAAGGCGTTCGCCTTGCAGTCCTTGCCGGTCAGGGCGTCGTCCTTGCCGAGGCCGTTGAACTCCAGTGCACCGAGCCCGGCGAGCTGCGCGTCGAGGGCGCCGTGCTCGGTCGAGGTCATGACCGCGCCGATGAAGCTCGCACCCTTCTGCGTGACGGCCTCGCGGGCCGCCCGAAGGGTCGTGGCCGGGGTCGCGTCGGTGTTCGACTTGATGAGCTCGACCTTGTGACCCGCGACGCCCCCCGCGGCGTTGGCCTCGTCGGCGGCATACTGCCACGCCTCCGCGGCGTCGGAGCCGAACTGGGCGAGCGCTCCGCTCGACGGCGGGATGAGTGCGACCTTGATCGTGCCACCGTCGGCACCCCCGGTCGTCCCGGGCGCGGTGCCGCCACCAGGTGTGCCGCACGCGGCCACGAGGCCTCCCACGACCAGCGCCGAGAGCGCCGGGAAGATCTTCTTCGTCACGTCATAACCCCCAGGGGATCGTGGAGCCGGCCGGCCCCGGTCGAGCGCACGGATCGCTGTGGTGCGCCCCTTCCATAATGGTCTGATCATTCGACCTACACCATCACCCAAAGGGGGGAAGTCCCATCCCCCTGGGGGGTGGGGAGCGTCTACTTTCGGCGGGTTCGACGCCCGGCGACCGCGCCCACAGGCTCGTCAGCTGCCGGCGCGACGCGCCCCGGCTCGACGACGTGCTCGGCCCGGGGGCGGGCCGGCCGCTCGGCGCTCACGACGAGCACCACGGCAGCGATGACGACCCCTCCACCGAGGAGCAGCGTGGAGGTGACCGGCTCGCCGAGGACGAGCCACCCGAGGAGCACGGCCACGACGGGGTTGACGTAGGTGTGCGTCGCGATGAGCGAGATCGGCGCATGCTGGAGCAGCCAGGCGTAGGCAGTGAAGCCGACGAGGGAGCCGACGACGACGAGGTAGCCGAGGGCTCCCCACGCACGCGGGCCGATGTCGGCGCTGAACCGCTCGCCGGACAGCAACGCCGCGAGGAAGAGGGCGACGCCCGCCGCGAGCAGCTGGTACGTGGAGCTGACGAAGACATCCCTGGGCAGCCAGATCCGCGGCTGGACCCAGGACCCGAAGGACCACGACAGGCTCGAGACCAGGATGACCCCGACCCCGGCGAGCGGCAGGGCTCCCGCACTGCTCCCCTGGCGAAGGACGAGGATGGCGAGGCCGCCCAGACCCACGCCGGCTCCCAGCAGGCTGAGCAGCGGGGGCCGGTCACCCGAGAGCGTCCGGAAGAGGGCGATCCACAACGGCACCATGGCGATGAGCAGCGCTGCCACCCCTGACGGGACGCCCTTGAGCTGGCCGACCGAGGTCATGCCGTTGCCGATCGCCAGCAGCGTGACGCCCATGAAGGCCATCCCGGCGAGCTCATGCAGGGTGACGCGCAGGCGGCGGACCCCACTGCGTACCGCGAGGAAGCCCGCCATGAGCGCGCCCGCCAGGAGGAACCGGACGCCCATCGAGGCGAGGGCCGGAGCCTCGTCGATGACAAGGCGGATGGCGAGGTACACCGAACCCCAGACGAGGTAGACGAGGCCGAGCGCGAACCACACCCGCGCGCGGCCGGCCTGCCCGGCGGCCATCAGGCGAACTTCGGCGGACGCTTCTGCAGGAAGGCCGCGATCCCCTCCTTGGCCTCGCCGCCCTCGAAGAGGGCCTGCTCCTGCGCGACCTCGAACGCAAAGCCCGCCGAGGCCGGGAGGCCGAAGGCCGCGTCGACGGTGCGGACAACCGCTTGCAGCGCAGGCAGGGACATCGCAAGCAGCTCGTCGGCGAGTCCGAGCGCCGCCTCGAGCGCGGTGCCAGCGGGGACCAGCCGGTCGATGAGGCCCATCGTCAGCGCCTCCTCGGCGCAGACCTGACGAGCGGTGAGCATGATGTCGAGAGCGCGGCCCCGACCGACCAGGCGAGGAAGGCGCTGCGTGCCCCCGGCCCCCGGGATGAGGCCCAGCCTGACCTCCGGCAGCCCGAGCCTGGCCTCCGCGCCGGCCACCCGCAGGTGGCAGGCCATGGCCAGCTCGAGCCCACCACCGAGGGCGAGGCCGTCCACGGCCGCCAGCGTGATCCACGTGTCGGCTGCCAGCCGATCCAGTGCTGCCCGCAGTGCCTCGCCGTATGCCGTGAACGACTCGGCGTCGACAGAGGACATGTGCTTGATGTCCGCGCCGGCCGCGAAGAACCCGGGGATGCCCGAGCCCACCACGATGACCTTGATGTCGCCGCGCCGCTCCGCCTCGTCGAGAGCAGCCTGGAGGCCCGCGATGATCGGCAGGCCGAGCGCGTTGGCTTGCGGGCGCTGGAGCGTGACGACCATGACGCCGTCCTTGACGACGCGCCAGGCGACGGCGGGGGTTGCGGGTTCAGGCATGTGATCGTCCTCGCTCGCTGAAGTTTGATCACACTATATGAATTGTTGGACCGATACGGAAGGCGCCGAAGGCATTCGTCACGGGCGTCGGGGGAACTTCTCGAACTCCGGGCGCCGCTTCTGCTTGTAGGCCTCCCGGCCCTCCTTCGCCTCGTCTGTGGCGTAGAAGAGGAGGTTGGCGTCGTGGGCCAGCTGCTGGATTCCCGAAAGGCCGTCCTCCGCGGCGTTGAAGCTCGCCTTCATGAGGCGCAGCGCGAACGGCGAGAGGGCCAGCATCTCTCGGCACCACGCCACGGTCTCCGCCTCGAGGTCCGCGAGCGGCACGACGGTGTTGACCAGTCCCATGTCGAGGGCCTGGTGGGCGTCGTACTGCCTGCAGAGGAACCAGATCTCCTTGGCCTTCTTGACCCCGACGAGCTCGGCCAGCAGGCCTGCCCCGAAACCGCCGTCGAACGAGCCGACCTTCGGTCCCACCTGGCCGAAGCGCGCGTTGTCGGCCGCGATGGTCAGGTCGCAGACCAGGTGGAGGATGTGGCCACCGCCGATCGCGTAGCCGGCCACCATGGCGACGACCGGCTTGGGCAGGCGGCGGATCTGGACCTGAAGGTCGGTGACGTGGAAGCGACCGACGCTGCCGGCCTTCCCCGGCTCCGTGAGGTAGCCGGTGTCGCCGCGGACGTTCTGGTCGCCACCAGAACAGAACGCGCGACCGCCTTCACCCGTGAGGATGATCGTGCCGACCGAGCCGTCCTCGCGCGCATGGACCAGCGCGTCGGACATCTCGACCAGCGTCTGCGGTCGGAACGCGTTGTGCACGTGCGGGCGGTTGATCGTGATCTTGGCGATGCCGTCCCCGCTGTGCTCGTATCGGATGTCCTCGTAGTCCGTCACCGTCGACCAGGTCACCGGGGCCGCGCTGTCCGTGCTCGTCATGGCCGTAGCGTACCGACCACGGCCCAACGCCCACCGACAGCCGGCGGCCCCGCGGGTGGCGGTCAGGCCATCGTCAGGCCGCCGCTGACGGACAGCGTCTGGCCGGTGATGTAGCTCGTCGCGTCGGACGCGAAGAAGGCCACAGCGGCCCCGACGTCGCTCGGCTGGCCGAGACGCTTCATCGGGACTGCGCGGGCCATGCCGCCGATCACCTTGTCGGCCTCCTCACCCGAGGCGTCGGCGAATGAGCGCAGCGCCGGGGTGTCGGTCGGTCCGGGGCAGACGGTGTTGACGGTGACTCCCTTCGTCGCGACCTCGCGGGCGAGCGTCTTGGTGAACGCGATGGTCCCACCCTTGGCGCCGGAGTACACGGCCTCGAGGGAGGACCCGACGCGTCCGGCGTCAGAGCCGATGTTGATGACGCGGCCCCAGCCACGCTCGATCATGCCGGGCACGACCGCCTTGGTGACGCGCAGCCCACCCTTGAAGTTGATCTCGAGGATGCGGTCCCAGAACTCCTCGGTCGTCTTGAGGAAGGGCATGAAGTCGTCCCAGCCGGCGTTGTTCACCGCGACCTCGATCGGTCCGAGCCGGTCGGTGACCGCCTGCACGGCGGCCGTCACCGACTCGGTGCTCGTGACGTCGACCTCGACGCCGATGGCCTCGCCGCCGGCGGCGCTGATCTCCGCAGCGGTCTTCTCTGCGGCCTCGAGGTTGAGGTCGGCCACGGCGACGCGGAAGCCGGCAGCGCCGAGCGCCTCCGAGATCCCCCTGCCGATGCCCTGGGCGCCGCCCGTCACGAATGCGACTCGATTGCTCATGTGTCCGTTCTCTCTCCCTGGTGTGGTGTGTCGGCCGCGTCCCTCGACCCGGGGTTTCAGCCGGCGGCCGGCGTCCAGTCGATCGGGCCCGCGATGATGGAGTGGCTGGTGAGCTTGCGCCCGAGGACCTGCTGGGCCTCGCGCGCCGCCTCGATGACCTGGCCGAGATCGATTCCGGTCTCGACGCCCATCTCGTGGAACATGCTCACGAGGTCCTCGGTCGCGATGTTCCCGGTCGAGCCCGCCGGCACCGGGCAGCCCCCGAGCTCGCCGAAGCTCGCCTCGAAGCTCGCGCATCCGGCCTGCAGGGCGGCATACGCGTTGGCCAGACCCTGTCCTCGGGTGTTGTGGAAGTGGGCCGTGACCTCGATGCCGGGCAGGCGCTCGATCGCCGCGGCGAAGAACTCGCCCGCGTATGCCGGGTTGCACATGCCCGTCGTGTCCCCGAAGCCGACCTCGTTCGCACCCGCCTCGGCAAATTGCTCGGCGAGGTCGAGCACCCGCGCCATCTGAACCTTGCCCTCGTAGGGGCACCCGAACGAGGTCGCGATGACGCCCGAGCACCCGAGACCCTCGGCGGCGATCCGACGCGCCATCACCGCGTTGTCGGCCATCGTCTCTGAGACGGTCCGGTTGACGTTCTTCTGGTTGTGGGTCTCGGACGCGCTCGCGAAGATGACGACCTCGTGGAACGTGTCGCGCAGGGCGAGGGCGTTGTCGAGGCCTCGGCTGTTGGGCACGAGAACCATGAGCTTGACGTCGTCGGGGACCTCGATGCGCCTCAGCACCTCGGCCCCGTCCGCGAGCTGGGGGATGACATCGGGTCGGACGAAGCTCGCGACCTCGATCCGCTTGAGCCCTGCCCGGCCGAGCGAGTTGATCAGGCGCACCTTGTCGTCGGTGGGGATGCTCTCGGGCTCGTTCTGGAAGCCGTCTCTGGGTCCCACCTCGCGGATCTGCACTGACTGCGGCGTCGCCATCGCGTCTCTCCTTCCTCTTCGCGCCGTCAGGGCGCGAGCTCCGTTGGCATGAAAGCCTTCTCGAGCTCCTCACGGTGCTCGGGCGCCGCGACCGCGATGAGGCGCCGCGCCCGCTCGGCCAGCCCGACACCGCGCAGCTCGGCGGCGCCGTGCTCGGTCACGACGTGGTCGACATCGGCTCGGGCCGTCGTGACGGCGCCGAAGTCGAGCGCCACCTTGATCGTCGAGACGCCCTTGACCGTCGACCTCAGCGCGATGATCGAGCGAGCGCCGGTGCGGGAGGCAGCCCGGGAGAAGTCCACCTGGCCGCCGACGGCCCCGACGTACGTGTCACCCGCGACCTCGGCGCCGACCTGACCGGTCAGGTCCACCTCGATGGCGGAGTTGATCGACACGAGCGATGTCAGCTGCGACAGGACCGCAGGCGAGTGCGTGTAGCTGGCGGGACGGAACAGGGCGGGCAGGTCTGCAACCCGCTCGTACAGTGCGGTGCTGCCGAGCGCGGCACCGGTGACGAGCACGCCCGGGTCGATCTGCTTGCGCGCGCCGGTCAGGACCCCCTTGTCCACCAGCCGCAGGACGGCGTCGGACATCAGGCCGGAGTGCAGCCCGAGATCCGTGTGGCCGGAGAGCGCCTCGAGCACGGCAGACGGCAGGGTGCCGACCCCGATCTGGATCGTGTCGCCGTCGTCGACCAGACCGGCGACGTGGCGGGCAATGGCCGCCTCGACGGCGTCACCCGGACGCTCCGGCGCCTCGAGCAGCGGCCGGTCCGTCTCGACGACCGCAGCGAAGCGGGACAGCGGGATCCGTGCGGATCCGCGCGTGGGCGGCATACGATGGTTGATCTCCGCGATGAGCACGGGGGTGTGCTCTATAGCGTCCGCGATGTAGTCCACCCCCACCCCGAGCGAGACGAGTCCGTCCGCATCCGGTGGCGAGACCTGCACGAGACCGACGTCCGACGGGAGCCGGCCCTCGGCGAACAACCGAGGCAGTGCCCCGTAGTGGCACGGCACGACGTCGAGGCGGCCCGCGCGGGCCAGGGTGCGCAGCTCTCCCAGGCCGCCGTACGAGACGACGGAGACCTCAGGCGGAAGGTCGCGGGTGAGCCGCCGGTCCCAGGTCAGGCCGACGAAGGCCCGCACCGGCCCGATGTCGCGGACCTGGTCGAGCAGGGCATGGACGAGCGGCGTCGGCTCCGCGCTCGTCTGGCTCCACCAGATCCCGGCACCGGGCGAGACGTGCCGGCTCAGATCGATCATCAGTCGACCCGCTGGACGAGGGTGGCGGTCCCGAGCCCGCCGCCGCAGCACATGGTGACCAGCCCGATCTCGGCGTCGCGCCGCTCGAGCTCCGCGACCAGCGTGGCGATGAGACGGCCGCCGGTGGCGCCGACCGGGTGCCCCAGGGCGATCGCGCCGCCGTTGACGTTCACGCGGTCCATGTCCGGCTTGAGCTCCTTCTCCCAGGCGAGCACGACGGAGCTGAACGCCTCGTTGATCTCGACGAGGTCGATGTCGCCCATCGTCATCCCGTTGCGCTCCAGGAGCCTGCGCGTGGCCGGGATAGGGCCGGTTAGCATGATGATCGGGTCGACGCCCACCGTGGTCTGGTCGAGGATCCGGGCCCGGACCCGGAGCCCGTGCTCCTGCGCCGCCTCGCGCGAGGCGAGCAGGACGCCGGAGGCGCCGTCACAGATCGGCGACGAGGAGCCGGCGGTGACCCGGCCGTCCTTGCGGAAGACCGCCCCCAGCCCGGCAAGCGTCTCGCGGCTCGTGCCCGGCCGCACCGTCTGGTCTCCGCGACGGAGCTGACCATCGAGCTGCCAGGGGACCATCTCGGCCTCGAGACGGCCCGCCTCGATCGCCTGGGCCGCAAGGCGGTGCGAGCGGACCGCGAAGTCGTCCATCTCCCCGCGGTTGATCCCCCACCGGTCGGCGACGAGCTCTGCGCTCTCGCCCTGGCCCACGAAGGCGTACCGGTCCCGCAGCTCCTGGGGCCACGGCTCCCCGTAGAGCTCCGAGATCCTGGACGGGGAGTCCATCGGGACGTGGAGCATGTGCTCGACTCCACCGGCGATGACGAGGTCGTGCGTGCCGCTGCCGACGAGGGCCGCACCCATCGCGACCGCCGTCTGGGCGGAGCCGCAGCGGCGGTCCAGGGTCACGGCCGGCACCTCCGGCGGGTAGCCCGCCTGCAGCCAGGCGTTGCGGCCGACGTTGCGCGACTGCTCGCCGAAAGGGGCCGTGCACCCGATGACGAGGTCCTCGACGAGGGCCGGTTGCAGGCCGGACCGGCGAAGCAGCTCGGTGTAGACCGAGCCGAGGATCGCGTTGGGGTGAATGTCGCGATACCAGCCGCGCTCGGGGTGCGACCTGCCCATCGGGGTGCGCACCGCCTCGGCGATGAGGACCTCGCGAGAGCTCGCGAGGAAGGGGCTCGTGGTCTGTCGCGCCATCACATCACCGTCCCACCGTCGACGGGCAGGACCTGGCCCGTGATGTATGAGGCGCCGTCGGAGGCGAAGAAGACGAAGCTGGCCGAGATCTCGTCCGGTTCGGCCCAGCGGCCGAGGGGGATGCGCGCCAGGGTCATGGCGGACAGCTTCTCGTCGTCGCGGATCTTCTGAGTCATCGGCGTGGCGGCGAGGGGGGCAACGGCGTTGACCTTGATCTGTCGCTTCGCGAGCTCCCTGGCGAGCGACTTCGTCAGGCCGATGATGCCCGCCTTAGCCGCGCCGTAGTTCGCCTGGCCGATCGTGCCGACGAGACCGGCGGCCGAGGTCACGTTGATGATCCGGCCGGTGCCGTCGTCCGGCAGGAACGGCAGCACCGCCTTGCTGCAGACGAAGCTGCCGACGAGGTGGATGTCGACGATCCGGCGGAAGTCCTCCTCGGACAAGTTGGCGAACATCGCCGGTGCGATGGCACCCGCGTTGTTGACGAGGATGTTGAGCGTCCCACCACCGAGCGCGGCCGCCCGCTCGGCCGCGGCGAGGGCCTGACCCGAGTCACGCACGTCGAGGGCGAACGACTGGGCCGTTCCGCCCGCGGCCCGGATCTGGCCGGCGACCTGCTCCGCGGCCTCGCCGTTGACGTCGGTGACAAGGACGGCGGCGCCGGCCCTGGCGTACGCCTCGGCCACCGACGCCCCGATACCGCTGCCGGCGCCGGTGACGAGGGCCGTGCGTCCCGTAAGCCCGAACATCAGTAGCTCCGCGGGAGGCCGAGCACGTGCTCGCCGAGGTAGTTGAGGACCATCTCCTGGCTGATGGGGGCGATCCGGGTGAGGCGCGCCTCGCGGAAGTAGCGGGAGACGTGGTACTCCTCCGAGTAGCCCATGCCGCCGTGCGTCTGCAGCGCCCGGTCGGCCGCGTCGAAGCCGGCGTCGGCGCAGAGGTACTTGGCCATGTTGGCCTCCCGGGCGCAGGGGCGCCCGTTGTCGTAGAGCCAGGTCGCCTTGCGCAGGACGAGCTCGGCGGCATCCAGGCGCGCGAGCGAGTCGGCGAGAGGGAACTGGATCCCCTGGTTCTTGCCGATGGGGCGGCCGAACACCTCTCGCTCGTTGCCGTACTGGACAGCACGTCGCAGGGCGGCCCGGCCGATGCCGAGCGCCTCCGCGGCGACGAGCATCCGCTCCGGGTTGAGCCCGTCGAGGATGTACCTGAAGCCCCGGCCCTCCTCGCCGACGCGGTCCTCGACCGGGATGTGCAGGTCGTCGATGAACAGCTCGTTGGAGGTGACGGCGTTGCGGCCCATCTTCTTGATCGGCCGGACGTCGATCCTTGACCGGTCGAGGTCGGTGAGGAAGAGCGTCATACCGTCGGTCTTCTTGGTGACGTCCTCGGCTTTGGTCGTGCGCGTCAGGAGCAGCACCTTCTCGGACTCGACGGCCTTGGAGATCCAGACCTTGCGGCCGTTGACGACGTAGTGGTCGCCGTCCCTCCGGGCGAAGGTCGTGATCTTCGTCGTGTCGAGCCCCGCACCGGGCTCGGTCACCCCGAAGCAGACGTGGAGGTCTCCACTCACGATCCGAGGCAGCGTGCGCGCCTTGAGCTCGTCGGAGCCGTGCACGATGACCGGGTGCATACCGAAGATCGACAGGTGCATCGAGCTGGCACCGTTCATCCCCGCACCGGAAGCTGCGACCTCCTCGAGGAGGATCGACGCCTCGGTGATGCCCATCCCGTGGCCGCCGTACTCCTCGGGGGTCGTGATCCCCAGCCAACCGCCCCTCGCGAACTCGTCGTAGAACTCCGTGGGGAACTCGTGGGCGGCGTCCTTGTCCATCCAGTACTGGTCGTCGAAGCGGCCCGCCAGCTCACGAACCGCCTTGCGAATGGTCTGCTGGTCCTCGGTCAGATCAAAGTCCACGACGCGCGCCTTCCGTGTTTTGGATCAATCCTAGTAAAGGACTGACCAAACGGCAAGCGCATTCTCAGCCCGTCGGCAGGAGCTCGAGCGCGGTCGCGATGCGCTCGTTCCAGTCGGACGGGCGGCCCCAGAGCCGCTCGTCGAGCCGGGCCCGCTTGTAGAGCAGGTGGAGGTCGTGCTCCCAGGTGTATCCGATGGCCCCGTGCATGGTGAGGGCAGCGTCGCCGACGCTCACGCCCGACGAGGTGACCTGCGCCTTGGCGATGGCCGCGTGCGTCGCGCTGTCGTGCTGGGCAGCCTCGACGGAGGCCGCGGCGTAGTAGACGATCGAGCGGGCCGCCTCGACCGAGACGAGGATCGACGCGGCCGCGTGCTTGACCGCCTGGAACGAGCCGATGGGGACGCCGAACTGGTGGCGCTGGAGGCTGTAGTCGACCGCCAGGTCGAGCATCCGCTGCATGGCGCCGAGCGCATCTGCGCTGACCAGCACCGCGCCGCGCAGGGCTGCCTCGCCGAGCACGACCTCGGCCTCGACGTCCAGGGGCCTGCCGCTCACGCCGTCGAGGACGACATCGGCGGCCGACCGGCTCCGGTCGAGCAGCGAGCGGCGGGTGATGGTGACCCCGGCGTCGGCAGCGTCGACGAGTCGCAGCTCGCGGCCACGGGGCGCCCGCACCGGCACGACGAGCCGCGCCGCCCGGTCGGCACCGAGAACCAGCGGCACCGAGCCGTGCAGCCGTCCCTGCCCGTCCTCACTCACTCCGTCGGCGCAGTCCACCGGGCGACCACCATCGACCACCAGGGCCGCGAACCCCCCACCGCCCAGCGCGTCCAGGGCAACATCGTCAGGGAGCGCCGGAAGCGCGGTCATGGTGGCGAGCCAGGCCGAGCTCGGCGCCGCCCGGCGGGCCAGCTCCTCGGCCGTCAGGGCGAGCTCGAGCAGCCCCCCACCCTGACCGCCGCGCTCCTCCGCGGCGCCCACGGCGAGCCAGCCGTCACGCGCGAGGCGCTCCTCGAAGGCGCTGGGATCGGAGGAGTCCATCCAGCGCCGGACGCGATCGCTCGGGGCGACCTTCTCCAGCCAGCCGCGGAGCGACTCCTGGAACAGCTCCTGCTCTTCGGCAAGCTCCCAGCGCACGGCGCACTCCTCACGAGCCCGCGACGGGGCTAGTCTGGCCTCTCTGTCATGTCGGACTCAAGAATGGTAACTTAGGTCAGACCGTTAGACCAGAATAGATTGGGTCACCGATGAGTAGTGCCGCAGGGACAGCGTCGCAGAACGGGCGGTCCTCGATCCAGCTCGCGCCGATGGAGGTGCCCAAGGCCTCCGATGTGCTCGCCAACGGGCTGCGCGAGCGGATCCTGAGCGGTGAGTTCGTCGAGGGCACGCCCCTGCCGCCGGAGCGAGAGCTCGTGACGCAGACCCGGATGAGCCGCACCACGGTCCGCGAGGCCCTGCGCATCCTCGAGGTCCAGGGGCTCGTCCGGATCAAGGCCGGGCGCGCAGGAGGCGCCTTCGTCCAGCGGCCGGGCCAGGACGTCATGGCCCGGAGCGTCGGCCTGCTCATCCGGGGGCGCCAGATCCGCATCGCGGCGCTGCTCGAGACACGCGAGGCGATCGAGCCCTACTGCGCGAGCCTGGCTGCACGCAACCGGACCGACGAGGACCTCGAGCGGCTCGAGTCCGCCAACGAGGCGATCGTGAGTTCCGGTGAAGACCTCGGGGCGTTCCTCAAGGCCAATATCGACTGGCACGTCGCCGTCGCGGCCGCGGGCCACAACGAGCTGCTCAGCGGGTTCATGATGGCGATCTCCAAGGCGATCTACACGCAGACCCACAACGAGGGGTTCGTCGACGCTCACGTGAGGGCCACCGCAGCCCGAGCCCACCGGACCATCACCAATGCCATCCGCGACCGCGACCCCGACGCCGCGGTCCGCCGGATGACGCGCCATGTGCACTCCTACGCCAAGGCCGCACTCGCCGCCGACAAGCGCACCGACATCGCGGTGCCCGACGAGGACTGACTCCGCGCCCGATCGTCCACCGGTCAGCTCGGATGCCGGGAGCTGCCGCGTGGCGTGCGGGCGGGTCAGGAGCGACCCACCACGGCGCGGATCTCGTCGATGGCCTCGGGATTCTCGGCGCCCGAGAGGTCACCAGGGTCGGTGCCCAGGGCCGCTGCGCGGATGGCGCGCCGGAGGATCTTGGCCGAGCGCGTCTTCGGCAGGCGCTCGACCCGGTGGACGACGCTGGGCGCGAACGGCTTGCCGAGCTCGTCCGCGACCCTCTGCCTGAGCTGGTCCGAGACGTCCTCGGTCGCGTCAGGGCGCGGCACCCAGAAGGCCCACACGGCCTCCCCCTTCTTGGCATCGGGCACACCGACGGCGGCGGCCTCGGCAACGGCCGGGTGTGCTGCCATGACCGCCTCGACCTCGGCGGGCGCCAGTCGCTTGCCCGCGACGTTCATGACATCGTCGGACCGGCCACGGATGAACCACTGGCCATCGCCGTCGACCACGGCGTAGTCGCCGTGCCGCCACAGGCCGGGGAAGGTCGACCAGTAGGACTCGAGGTAGCGCTCCGGGTCCTTCCAGACGCCACGGGTCATCGACGGCCACGGCTGCCGGCAGACGAGCTCGCCGACCTGGCCGCGGATGGGGCGCCCGGCGTCGTCGACCACATCGACGTCCATGCCCAGCGAGGGCCCCCCGAGCGAGCACGACCGGATCGGCTCGACGGGATAGGGCGCGAGGAAGGAGCCACCGACCTCGGTGCCGCCCGAGAAGTTGATGACGGGCACTCGACCGCCGAAGAGGTCCTTCGCCAGCCACTCGTAGGAGTCCGGGTCCCACGGCTCGCCGGTCGACCCGAGGACGTGCACCGAGGACAGGTCGACGTCGCTCAGACGGTTCTCGGTGAGGCGCAGGGTGCGGATCAGGGTGGGCGAGACTCCGAGCATCGTGACGCGATGCTTCTCGACGAGACTCCAGAGCCGGCCGAGGTCAGGCACATCGGGGGAGCCTTCGTAGAGCAGCAGCGTCGCGCCGTTCGCGTGACTGCCGATGATCGAGAGCGGCCCCATGATCCAGCCCATGTCGGTCACCCAGCAGAAGACGCCGCCCGGAGCGACGTCGAAGGAGTAGGCAACCTCGCTCGCCGTCTTGACGAGGAAGCCAGCGTGGGTGTGGACGGCCCCCTTGGGGCGACCGGTGGTGCCGGAGGTGTAGGCGAGCAGGAGCGGGTCGTTCGAACCGAGCACCTCGACGTCGCCCGGGTCCCCCTCGAGGGAGACGAGGTCCGCCCACGCCGTCTCACCCTCGCTCAACCGGGGTGCGCTGCCCAGGTTGTCGACGACGATGACGCGCTCGACGGTAGGACACGACTCGAGCGCCTCATCGAGGAGCGGCTTCATCGCCACCTGCTTGCGCCGCCGCACCGTGCCGTCGGCGACGACGACCGCCTTGACGTCGGCGTCCTGGATCCGCGACGCGATGGCCGTCGGGGCGAAGCCGGAGAACAGCGGGACCAGGACCGCACCCAGCCGCGCCACCGCATAGAGTGAGACGACCGCCTCCGCGACCATGGGCAGGAACAGGGCGACAGCGTCGCCCTTGCCGATGCCCAGTCGACGCAGACCCGCGGCGGCCCGCTCCACCTGCTCCGTCAGCTCACGGTAGGTCAGGGAACGGGTCGTGCCATCCTCGGTTTCGTGGACGACGGCGAGCCGCTCGGCGGCGTCGGGGTCGTCCCGCCAGCGCTCGAGGCAGGCATCGACGACGTTGAGCCGACCCCCGATGAACCAGTCAGGGTGCTCGATGCCCTTCGACACGTCGAGCACCTGCGTGTAGGGCTGGCGGAACGGAAGGCCGAGGTCGCGCACGACCGCGTCCCAGTACCAGCGGACGTCGGCGACGGAGCGCGCCCGTAGCTCCGGCAGGCCGGAGAGGCCGTGCGCCCTCGCGAGCCTGGTGACGTTCGCGTTGTCGACGTAGTCGGCGGACGGATGCCAGGTGTAGTCCGACACGGTCGGCTCCTCTCAGCTGCGCGGCATACCGAGGATGCGCTCGGCGACGATGTTTCGCTGGATGAACGTCGAGCCACCGGCGATCGCGCTGCCGCGCGACTGGTAGGCGAGCCGCAGCCAGCGGGCCGCGTCCTGGCGTTCGTCGTCCAGGCCCAGCTGGCCGCCGAGCGGCTCGAGCGACAGCCGGAAGTCGGCGAGATCATCGACGAGCGGGGTGAAGTACAGCTTGCCCAGGGACGCGACGGGCCCCGGGGGGGCCCCGGCGGTCGCCTGCGTCACGACGCGCTGGCCGATCAGGTAGTGCACGAACGCCCGTCCGTAGAGGTCGGCCACCTTCTGTCGGATCGACTGCGAGGCCCCGAGGGACGCGCCGCTCTCGTCGACACGGCTCCGGATGTCCTCGACGATGTCCTCCACGGCACGCTGCGTGTTGACCCGACCGGTCGCGATGGCGACGCGCTCGTACGACAGCGTCGCCATGGCGACCTCCCAGCCCCCGTCGACCTCCCCGACGAGGAGGTCATCGGGGACGAAGACGTCGTCGAGGAACACCTCGTTGAACTCCGTCTCACCCAGCATGTGCGCGAGCGGGCGCACCGTCACCCCCGGCGAATCCATCGGCAGGAGGAAGAAGGTGATTCCCTTGTGGCGTGGACCGCCGCCCGATCTGGCGAGCAGCATGGCGTACGACGCCAGCTGGGCCCGGCTCGTCCAGATCTTCTGGCCGTTGATCTTCCAGCCGCCCTCGACCTTGGTAGCCTTCGTGCGCAGCGAGGCAAGGTCGGAGCCCGCCTCTGGCTCCGAGAAGAGCTGGCACCAGATCTCGTCGCCGCGCAGGATGGGCGGAAGGAACCGCTCCTTCTGCTGCTCGGTGCCGTAGTGGATGATCGTGGGGCCGGCGAGGTTCTCACCGAGGATGTTGAGGGGCTCGGGCGCGTCGGCCCGGTCCAGCTCCTCGTTGAAGATGGCGCGCCTCGCGGGGTCGGCTCCCTGGCCGCCGTACTCGACGGGCCAGGACAGGCCCGCGTAGCCGGCGTCGAAGACGAGCTTCTGCCAGTGCCGCCAGAACGGGGCCCGCTCCACGAGCTCGACGGGCTGGGGCCAGGGCAGCGTGGGCAGCGCCGACGAGAGCCACTCGCGCACCTCCGCACGGAACTGCGCCTCTTCCGGGGAGTCGGTGAGATCCATCAGCACCCTTCCTCATCTAGCCAGTAGGCCCAATGATACTATAGGTCTGACCGATAGTGACAGGAGCGACGCCATGGGCGCGACCCACCAGCAGAGGGTCCAGCGAGATCTCGTCGGCACCGTCATCGACGAGGTCTCTTTCGAGGTGGAGCGCGGCAAGATCCGTGAGTTCGCGCGTGCGACCTTCACCACGGACCCGGTCCACACCGACCGCGCCGCCGCCGCCGCAACCGGCGCGAAGGATGTCCTGGCCACGGCCACGCACGTCGTCGTCGCCGGCCACCATCGCGACCAACGCGCGTTCGTCGACCGGCTCGGCCTCGCCCTCGAACGCGTCGTCGTCGGCGGCGTCAGGTGGACCTACGCCCGGGCGCTCGAGGCGGGCGACTCCCTGCACGGCGTGCGCCGGGTCACCGGCGACGTCGAGCGCGAGAGCTCCCGGGGTGGACGGATGCGCGTCATCACCTTGGAGACGGAGTACGTCGACGCTGCCGGCAGACCTTCCGTCCACGTCGAGGAGACGATCATCGAGCGAGGAGCGTCCGGATGAGGCCACCGGTCCCCGTCGCCGTCGGCGACGGGGCCCCCGAGCGCACGCTGGGGCCGATCACCCAGACCGACATCGTCCGCTTCGCCGGAGCGGGAGGCGACTTCAACCCGCTGCACCACGACGTCGAGTTCGCCCACCGTGCCGGCTTCCCGCGGCCCATCGCCATGGGACAGTTCCAGGCGGGCCTGCTCGCAGGCTGGGCCTCGGACTGGCTCGGCGTGGAGCACCTCCGGAGCATCGAGGTCCGCTTCGTCGCCCCGCTCGCCGTCGGCGACAGCATCACGTTGAGCGGCAGCGTCACGGCGCTCGAGCAGACCGAGGGCGGCGCGATCGCGACGGTCGAGCTGCGCGCCACGAACGAGGGCGTCATCGTTGCGACGGGCACGGTCCAGGCACGGGTCAGCACCTCCTGAGCACCCTCGCGCCGGGCCCTCACCCGGCATACGGAGCCCTCACCCGGCATACGGACGATGCCTCTCGGCGGACAGGCATCGTCCGGGCGGGACCCTCGCTCAGGCGACCGACGCGCTCAGCTTCTCGGCGATCATCCGGCGCAGGACGTGCTTCTGGATCTTGCCCGTCGCGGTCGTCGGCAGCTCGTCGACGATCTCAAGGCGCTCCGGCAGCTTCACCTTGGCGATGCCCTGGTCGAGCAGGTAGGCCGTGAGATCCTCGAGCGTGATGCCTTCGTTGCCGGCGGTCGGGACGAGGTAGCAGCAGGCCCTCTCGCCCAGGCGCTCGTCGGGCATGCCCACCACAGCGACCCGGCTCACCGCTGGGTGGGCGGTCAGCAGGTCCTCGACCTGGCGCACGGAGATGTTGAGGCCACCGCGGATGACGATGTCCTTCGTCCGCCCGGTCACCCGGACGTAGCCGTCCTCGTCCATGACACCGAGGTCGCCGGAACGGGAATGGCCGTCCGGGGTGAACAGCTCGGCCGTCTCGACCGGCTTCCCGACGTACTCGAGCATGTGCATCGCGCCCCTGTACGCGATGTCGCCCTCCTGGCCGCGAGGCACCTCGTTGCCTTCCGCGTCGACGATCCTGACCGACTGGAGCGGCAGGGCCTTGCCGTCAGAGGTGAGCGAGCGGCGCGGCTCGTCGTCGGGTCGGCACATCGTCGTCGTGATGTTCTCGGTGCGGCCATAGAGGCTGAGCACCTTCATGGCCGGGATCATTGTGGCCGCACGCTCGATGACGCTCGCCGGGATGGGGGCGCCGGCGGCCACCCAGACCCGCATGCTGCTTGCGTCATGCACCTCGGGGTCGTAGACGTCGAGCGCCATCTGGAGGAACGTCGTGGCGTTCACGGTGATCGTGCAACGGTGTTCCTTGATCTGCTCGAGCCCGAGCCTTGGCTCCCAGGACTGCATGATGTGCGACCGGGAGCCGCGGATCAGCGGCACGATGATGCTCGTGACGAGACCGGTCGTGTGCGTCACCGGGGACGGCCCGAACTGCACGTCGTCGGGCGTGACCCCCCAGGCGTCACCGAGGATGCGTGCACCACAGCCCATGGTGTTGAAGGTGTGGAGGCAGCCCTTGGGAAACGACGTCGTGCCACTGCTGTAGACGACGACGAAGGGCTCGTCGGGACCAACTCGCTCGCCGATCTCGGCGGCTGCTGCTTGCCTGTCGGTATCCACGACGAGTGACTCGAAGTCGATGGCGCCCTGGCTCGCCGCACCGGATCCGCGCACCACGACGACGTCCTCGAGGGCGGGCAGCTCGGAACGGATGTCGGCGTACAGCTTGGGATAGTCGAACGCGTTGAACGACTCTGCCGTGAAGGCGAGACGCGCGCCAGCGTTGCCGGAGATGTAGGCGACCTCGTCACGGCGGTAGATCGGCATGATCGGGACCATGATGGCGCCGATCCGGGAGAGGGCCAAGGTGATGACCGCGAACTCGGTCCAGTTGGGCAGCTGGACGGTGACCCGGTCCCCCGCCCGAAGGCCCCAGCGGTGCAGGCCGACTGCGAGACGGAGGCCGCGGTCGCGCAGCTGTCGGAAGGTGAGCGCCCTCGTGTCGTCCGTGAGGAACACCCGGTCCGGCTGCGCCTCCACCTGTCGCTCGAGCACCTCGAAAAGGGTCTCGTTGCGCCACTGGCCCGTCTCGTAGAACGTCGCGATCTCGTCGGCGGAGTAGCGGTCAGTGACCTTCGCGAACATCATGGGGCGGCCGTCCCTTTCGACACCTGAGCACACCTCTATCGGCTCAAACATAGAATGGTTGGACCGAAGGGTCAAGATGTCCTCGCCGTCACCGCATCCGCCACTCCGGCAGCCGCTTCTCTCGGAAGGCCGCCACCCCCTCTTTGATGTCCTCGGTGGTGAAGGCAAGGGCGAGCCGTGCCTGCAGGGCGGACAGCGCGTCGGCCAGGGCGAGATCCCGGGTTGCGTTGATGGCGTCCTTGCCGAGTCGCATGAGCAGCGGTGACTTCGCGGCGAGTCGTTGCGCCCAGTCGCGCACGGTCTCGTCGAAGTCCTCCGCGGGCACGACCCGGTTGACGATGCCGAGATCGAGGGCCTCGGCCGCGCTGACGGGCTCGCCGAGCATCATCAGCTCGTTCGCCTTCATCCGGCCGATGTTGCGGTAGATGAGGGCGGAGATCATGAAGGGGAAGACGCCGACGTTGATCTCGGGACAGCCGAAGTGGACCGAGCTCTTGGCGATGACGAGGTCGCAGGCGAGCGCGAGACCGAAGGCCCCAGCGAGCACGTCACCGTTGGCGGCGCAGAGCACGGGCTTGCCGAGGTCGCCGATGAGCTGGTAGAGCCGGGGGAAGCGGTGCAGGCCGGCATACTTGGTGATCGTCGGGGTGTCGCCTGCGAACGCCTTGAGGTCGCCGCCGGCCGAGAAGATCCGGTCGTGCGACGAGGTGAGCACCACGACGCGCACAGCGGCGTCGGCCCGGGCCTCGAGGAACGCCTCGATGAGGTCGTCGAGCAGCTCGTCGCTCAGGGCGTTGCGGGTCTCGGGGTGGTCGAGGGTGATGGTCGCGACTGCGTCGGAGACCTCGTAGCGCACCTTCTTCGTCACGTGCCTTCCCTTTCCATTGGGTTCAGGACTGGGTGAGAACGACCTTGCCGAAGCCCCTGCCCTGCTCCAGGAATCGGTGGGCGTCCGCAGCGCCGTCGAGCGAGAAGGTCGCACTGATCGGAAGCGGTCGCACGTCGTGCGTGTCGAGGAGCCTGAGGAGAGCGGCGAAGTCACGCGGGCTGCCCATGGTCGTGCCGATGAGCTCGTACTGGCCGAAGTAGAAGGCCCGCGGCTCCAGGACCACCGAGTCGGCACGGGAGGCGCCGAGGACGACGAGCCGGCCTCCGGGCTTCAGGCATCGGAGCGAGCCCTGCCAGGACCCGACAGGGTCGAGGACGACGTCGAACCCGGCTTCGCCGGGCGAGAGCGCCCTGGCCTGGTCGGGCCAGTCGTCGTCGGTGTAGAGCACCCCATCCGCGGCGCCGAGGGCCTTCGCCTGGGTGATCTTGTCGGGCGACGACGATGTCACGACGACGCGGGCGCCGATGCCGGACGCGAGGGAGACGGCCATCGTGGCCACCCCTCCTCCCGACCCGAGGACGAGCAGGCTCTCCCCCCGCTGCAGGCGGCCTCTGGGAAGGAGGGCTCGGTAGGTCGTGACGCCCACCAGGGGGAGGGCTGCCGCCTGCTCCCAGCTCAGTCCGGTGGGCTTGGGCGCGACGCAGCCGGTCGGGACCTGAACGAGCTCTGCATACGTCCCCCAGCGGCGGTCACCGAGGATCTCGAAGTCGGCGCCGGGGGCGGACTCGCCATGCCCCCACCACAGGGAGGGCAAGATCACGACCTCCTCGCCGGTGTCGGTGCGAACGCCAGCCCCATCGGCTCCGAGGACGTGCGGCAGCGGCGAACCGTAGCGACCTTCGCGGACCAGCACGTCGTGCCAGTTCAGGGAGCTGGCCCGCAAGCCGACCGTCACCCATCCCGGCCGTGGCGCCGGCTCGCGCACCGACTCCGCGCGGAGCACCTCGGCGGCGCCGAACTCCCTCATGACCACGGCCTGCATCGACCCTCCCTGCGGTCTGACCATTCGACATTATCGAGGGTCCGGCCATCCGGCAACCCAGGTCAGGCCTCGCCGGCCTCGAGCGTCAGCCGGAGGTAGTGCGCGATCGCCTCTGCGCGGTTCTCGGCGCGCAGCTTGCGCAGGATGTGTTTCATGTGCGTCTTGACCGTGTCGCTCGAGATCACGAGCCGCTCCGCGATCCGGTCGTTCGTCGCGCCCGTCGCCACGAGGGCGAGCACCTCGAGCTCGCGCTTGGTGAGCAGGCTCTCGAGCCGCCCACGAGCCGAGTCCTGCGTCGATCGTCGCGCAGGGCCGGTGCTGAGGGCGCTGGAGTGGTCGTGCATGGCTAGCTCGATCTCGGCAGAGGCAAGCTCGTCGAGCATGGTGGAGACGGTCTGGAGGGTGACCCGCACCTGGTCGCGCTGTTCCCGGAGCCGGCGAAGCAGCACGGCGCGCTCGAAGATGCCGTCGAAGGCCCGGGCGAAGGCCGCCAGCACGTCGCGATCGAGCGGCGTCACCGCGAGGTCTCGGTAGTCGGCATGCAGGAAGCCGACGACGCGGCCCTCGGGCATGAGGGGCGCCGCGACATAGGACCTGTGGCCCGAGGCTTCGCGAAGGACTGGGCTCACCCTCGGGTCGGTCGCCGCATCCTCGACGATGGCCACCTCGCGCCGGCGCACCATCTCCGACTCGAGGAGCAGGTGGTCGAGAGGGATCTCGGGAACCGCAGCCATCCAGTCCCGGAACTGCAGCTCGGCGTCCTGTCGCTGCGCGGCGTAGCTCTTCCATGGCCGCCACATGGACCCCTTGACCCTGGAGAGCATGACCCGATCGAACCCACAGCACTCCACCACCGCTTGGCACACCGTGCCCAGCAGCAGGTCAGCGTCGTGCACGGCGCGCAGCCGGGCCAAGCCGTTCTCGAGCTGCTCGAGCCGTCGGAGCCGTTCGTGGACGATGAAGTCTCGGATCTCGAAGCGCATGGTCTGCACGTCGGTCAGCGCCGTACTGACACCATGGAGTGGCGCCAGCGAGAGCTGCACATCCGCCGCGAGCAGGCGGTCGCGCAGCTGACCGCTGCGAATGGCGAGGTGGCCGTCGAGGGCGCGAAGGCTGTCCAGCCCCTCGGACTCGGGCGCGAGGTCGGACTCCGCAAGCTCGTCCGTCATCCGAAGCAGCTCGAGCGCGCGACGTCGCAGCTCAGCCTGGCGCCTCGTCCCCTCTCGCGGATCTGGCCCCCGAGGCGTCGCGCGGGCGTCGACGCTCATCGGCGCGGCCCTCGACGCATGCCCATCCGAGCATCATAAGGGGCGTCCACGCACCGGCTGATGCCCCTGACAGCGACGCGCAGCGGCCGGTGGTCAGTCCTTCGAGAAGCGGAACATCGCACTCGCGATGCGTCGCTTCTGCAGCTCGTCGGTGCCCTCGCTGATGCGGTAGCGGCGGTGGTGCCGATAGATGTGCTCGAACTGGTTCGCCCGCGTGTAGCCCATCCCGCCATGGATCTGCATTGCCCGGTCGGCCGCGTTGCAGGCGAGCTGGTTGCTGCGGAAGTTGACCATGGCGACCTTGTCGCTCACGCCGGTCGTGCCCCACACGTCCATCATCCATGCCGTCTTGTAGATCGTGTTGCGGACCAGCTCGGCCTCTGTCTGCAGCTCGACGAGCTGCCACTGGATCCCTTGGTGCTCGTGCAGCGGCTTGCCGAAGACCACGCGCTCCTGCGCGTAGCTGACCGACTGGTTGATGCAGTACTGGGCCGCGCCGAGGGACGCGGCCGCCTGCCGGATGCGGTTCTCATGGACGAAGAGCTGCGCGCAGTCAAGGCCTTTGCCCACCTCACCGATGACGGCGCTCGCCGGGACGCGGACGTCGCGCAGGTGGACCTCGGAGTGGTCGCTCGGCATGTTGAAGGTCCAGTGGTTGAACGGAATCGAGAAACCCGGCGTGGGGATGGGCACGAGGAAGGCGGTGATCCCGTCTGCCTTGCCGTCCTGGCCGCCCGTCCGGGCAAAGACGATGTCGTAGTCGGAGCAGTCGACGAGGGAGTTGAAGCGCTTCTCCCCGTTGATGATCCAGTCGTCGCCGTGCCGGCGAGCCGTCGTCTCGAGCCAGGTCGCGTCGGACCCGTGGTTGGGCTCGGTGAGACCGAAGGCGATCTCGATGTCACCGCGGATGAGCGGCTCGATGAGCTCCTGCTGCGCCGGGGTGCCGTACTCGTCGAGGACGAGCGCGATGGGCAGGTTGGCGACGACAGAGGCCTCGTCGGAGTGCGGGAAGTGCAGCCCCGAGCCCTTCGTCAGCAGGTGCTCGCGGATGTGGGCCATCGCGACGTTCGTGCCGTCCTGCCCGCCGAGGGCGGACGGCAGCGGATACCGGAAGAAGCCCGCGGCGTCCGCGCGGCGGCGCATCTCCTGGAGCAGCTCGCGCCACGCCTTCGCCGGGAAGCCGTCCCGCTCCCAGTCCGTCCGGGAGTACTCACGACGGTGGTCGAAGAAGTGGGGGTGGTCGGCCTCGAGGGGCTTGATCTGCTGCTCGATGAAGTCGTCGAGGTGCTTGACGAAGTTGGTGACGTCCTGGGGAATCGACCAGTCCATGGTGTTGCCCTGTCTGTGCGTGCTGCCCTGTCTGCGTGCTCGCTGCTGTGCCTGCCGGTTGCGTCTGTCCGCACGGTAGGCCTGGTCGAACCTCCTCGGCGTGAGCCCCTCCCTGGGGACTGTCGATTGCTCCACCGCCAGCAGCATCGGCGGAGACCCCCGCCGGGACCCACGTGATGTCATCGACTCATGCTGACGCTCAATGGCATCTCGGAGCTCAAGGAACGGGTGGGCCGGCCGCTTGGCACGAGCGACTGGCACCACATCACCCAGGAGCACATCACCGCCTTCGCCAACGCCACGGACGACTTCGAGCAGATCCACCTGGACGACGCCCGCGGCAAGGAGGCGGGGCTGGGCGGCACGATCGCGCACGGTCTCTACACGCTGTCGCTCGGACCGAAGTTCCTCTACGAGATCTACTCGCTGACCGGGCCGTCGCTGGCCCTCAACTACGGCTTCGAGAAGGTGCGCTTCCTCAGCCCGGTGACGGTGAACTCCAGGGTCCGCATGACGGCGACCATGAGGGCGGTCGAGCGGATCCCGGGGGGTCACCGCGTCACCATCACTCAGACGTTCGAGATCGAGGGCCGGGAGAAGCCCGCCGCCGTAGCGGAGTCAGTCGTGGCCTACTTCGATTGAGCCAGGGCACGAGAAATCGACCGAGCGCCGGCGAGGGAGGATCGCGGCACCGATCCGGCTCACGCGAACAACGATCCCCACCCACCGAGGAGCAGACCCATGAAGGCCATCGTCGTCTCCCAGCTGACCGGACCGGACGCGGCAGTCCTCACCGACATTCCTGAGCCGCAGGGCGCCCACCCGCGCGCAGACGGCGACCGCCTGCTCGTGGAGGTCCACGCGGCCGGTCTGTCGTTCATCGACCCCCTGCAGACCCGCGGCCGATACCAGAACGGCGTTCCCACGCCCTACGTCGCGGGCAGCGAGATCGCCGGCGTCGTCCTCGAGGCGCCGGAGGGGTCCCGCTTCGAGCCCGGCGACCGCGTCGGAGGGATCATCTGGCACGGAGGTCTCGCGGAGCGCGCCCTCGCGCTGCCCGAATACACGGTCAAGCTCCCGGACTCGATGTCGTTCGCCGAGGGCGCCTCGCTCTACATGAACTACGCGACGTCGTGGTACGCCCTGCACCGTGCGGCCGTCCAGCCCGGCGAGTGGGTCCTGGTCCAGGGTGCCGCCGGAGGCGTCGGCACGGCAGCCCTCGACCTCGCGAAGACGTTTGGTGCCAAGACGATTGCCGTGGTGTCGAGCGACGCGAAGGAGGCCGCGGCCCGCGCCTGCGGAGCCCGGGAGGTGGTCCGCTCCGGTGGCCCCTGGCTCGAGGAGGTGCGCGCCCTGACGGACGGCCGCGGCGTGCACGTCGTGATCGACCCGGTCGGCGGGGACCGGTTCACCGACTCGCTGCGGTCGATGCGTCAGGGCGGCCGGCTCGTCGTCGTCGGCTTCGCCGGTGGGGAGATCCCCACCGTCAAGGTCAACCGGCTCCTCCACCGCAACCTCACCGTCACGGGGATCACGATGGACAACATGGAGACCGAGCAGCCGGGCACCCTCCGGATGGTCCGCGACGCGGTCGAGTCACTCGCCGCCGAGGGGGCACTCCGACCCCTCGTCGGGGCCACCTTCCCGCTCGAGGAGTCAGCGGCCGCGCTGCGCTCGCTGGAGGAGCGCGCCGCGGTCGGCAAGGTCGTCGTCGAGGTCATGCCGGAGCGGCGGGGCTGAGCCCCAGAGGCGCTCGCCGTATGCCGCTGGGCCAGCAGGGGCGGCATACGGCCGCCTTGTGGTCAGGCGACCCAGGGACGTCCGGCCTCGACGGCGTCCATGATCGCGTGGCCCCGGGCGATGACGGCCTCCAGGGACTCGCCGCCGACGGCGATGAGCGGGTCCGGCTCCGGGAGCCGACGGTTGCGCTTGACGAGGACGGCGATCGTCGAGGCGGTCTTGTAGTGGCAGTAGGCGAGGAACCAGTCGAGGTCAGGGACGGGCCTCGGGCGCACGGCGAGGTACTCGTCGAGCAGGACGCCAGCGCGCGGCATGCCTCGCCCCGCCTCCAGGTCCTGCGGGCAGCGCTCATGTCGGAAGTAGTGCGCGGGCTCCGTGTGCATGAGAAGCCAGGCCAGGTCGCTGCGGGGGTCGCCGACCGACCAGATCTCCCAGTCGATGACCGCGGTGAGCTGGGTGTCGTCGAAAAGCAGGTTCGCGAGGCGGTAATCGCCGTGCAGCAGGGTCGGATCCACCGGGGCGGGGAGCGTGGCCGTGAGCCGCGCCTGCAGCCCGGTGTGGTCCGAGCAGAGGTCGCCGTCGACCGTGCTGAAGAGAAGGGCCCAGCGATCGAGCTCCTCCCGCAGGGACGTGACCGGCTCGTCCTCGACGCCCAGGTCGACCGGGGTGAGGTTCTGTATCCGCGCCAGCATCCGGGCCGCGGACCGGGCGCGGAGCGCCACGACGCCGGCCGGGGGCGGATGCTCCATGACGTCGAGAAGCGGCTCGTAGGAGTCGCCGGGGACGAGCTCCATGGCGAAGAGCGGCGGCGCGGCGGGGTCCTCGAGGAGGACGGCGGGCACCCGGATGCCGTCGTGCGCCCCCAGGAGCCGGATGACCCGCGCCTGCCGCAGGACGTCGCGGTTCCTCACCGGCTCGAGACCCACCGGGGCCACCTTGACGACGACCTGGGTGACCGGCTGGCCGGGCCGCGACAGCTCTGAGGAATAGGTCAGGCTCGACACGCCTCCGGGCAGGCGCCGGAGGCCGCGGACCGCCGCCCCCGGCCAGCGTCGTTCCGCGGCCGCCGTGACCCGCGCAAGCAGCACGTCTCGATCCAGCTCTGTCACGCCTCCACTGTCCGGTCCGGGTCGGGCCATCGCAACGCGACCTCTGCGCTGGAGTGGAGATGTGCACAGCTCCGACGCGTCTCGCCGCTCATCGGTGAGCCAAGCACGTGCTACACCAGACCCCATGACGGTGGACCCCGCTGTGGCGACGGCGATCCCGGAACGCTTCGCGCTGACCGGGAAGGTGGCCGTGGTCACCGGCGCCTCCTCCGGTCTCGGGGTGGCGTATGCCGTGGGGTTGGCGCAGGCCGGCGCCAAGGTGGTGCTCGGCGCGCGTCGGGTCGACCGCCTGGAGGAGACGGTTGGCCTCGTCGAGGCGGCTGGCGGTGAGGCGATCGCCGTCGCGACCGACGTCACGCGCGTCGAGGACTGCGACGCGCTCGTCCGGGCGGCGATGGCGACGTTCGGGAGGGTCGACGTCCTCGTCAACAACGCCGGCAGCGGCGGCGAGTACCACCCGGTCACGGAGGACCCGCCGGAGCATTTCCGGTCGATCGTCGACCTCAACCTCAACGGGTCCTACTGGATGGTCCAAGCCTGCGCCCGGGTCATGGGGCCCGGGAGCTCCATCATCAACATCTCCAGTGTCATGGCCTTGACGACCGCCAAGATGCCTGCCGCGGCGTACAGTGCGAGCAAGGCGGCGATCCTCGGGCTGACACGCGACCTCGCCGCACAGCTCGGTCCCCGCGGCATCCGCGTCAACGCGATCCTGCCCGGCGTCTTCCCCTCTGAGGCGACCGCCCACTACAGCGAGAGCTACAAGGCCAAGGTCGTCGCGGCACGGATCCCCATGGGGCGCATCGGCGACCCCGCCGATCTCGCCGCCACCGCGGTCTTCCTCGCGAGCGACGCCGCGAGCTACGTCACCGGCGTCAGCCTCCCCGTCGACGGCGGCGTCCTCGTCAACTGAGCGCACCGAGGGACGGCGGGTGCCACCGCGCCGCGATGACCGGTCCGGTCCCCGAGCCTCTTCGACTCTCACGGCTTCACCTTCACGACGACCTTGCCGAGGGCCTCACGCCTCTCGATGAGGGCAAGGGCCTCACCGGCTTGGTCGAGTCCCAGGACGTGGCCGACGACGGGCCGGATGGCGCTGCTGGCGCTCAGCTCCTCCAGGGCCGTCGCCAGCTCCGCACCGATCTGGGGATGCCGCTCCACATAGGGCGCGACTGCCACGCCGACGACGCTGAGGTCCCGGAGCAGGAGCCGGTTGACCCGGACCTCCGGTATCGCGCCGGCCGCGAATCCGACGACGGCCAGGCGTCCTCCGACATCGAGGGATCGCAACGAGTCGATGAGCCGGTCGCCCCCGACCGGGTCGATGACGACGTCGACGCCGCGGCCGTGCGTCAGGGCCTTGACCTCGTCCACCCAGCCGGGCTCCGGCCGGACGACGAGCTGGGCTCCGGCCGCGCGGGCGACCCGTTCCTTCGTATCGTTCGAGACGACCGCGATGGGGGTCGCACCCAGCGCCTGGGCGACCTGGATCGTCGCCGTGCCCACTCCCCCGGCCGCCCCGTGGATGAGCACGGTCTCGCCCGGCCACAGCCCCACCCGGTAGAGCGCGAACCACGCTGTCGCATAGTTGAGCTGGAGGGCTGCGCCCTCGATGAAGGACATCGAGTCGGGCAGGCGGACCGTGTAGCGGGGCTGGCCGAGCGCACGTTCCGCGAGGCCGCCCCACAGCGTGAGGCTGGCCACCCGGTCCCCCGGCCTGAAACGGGAGCCCGGGTGCGCCTCGAGCACCACACCCGAGACCTCTCCCCCGGCGATGTAGGGCGGCGGTTCGCCGTGCTGGTATTCCCCCCGCGACTGGAGCAGGTCGGGGAAGCTCACCCCGGTGGCGTGCACGTCGATGAGGAGCCGCTCCCCCTCGGCCCATCCGTGTGCCCCGACCGGCTCGGGAACCTCGCGCAGCTCTCCGGCTCGGGGGCCGGTCAGGTCCGTGATGACGAAGGCGCGCACGTCAGCGCCTCGGGCCGCTCACCGTCGGCGAGCCAGGGACGACGTGATGACAGACGACGTGACGGAGCGCGTGTTGAGGCCGTCACCCCCGTCGACAGTGAGGGCCTGGCCAGTGACGCTCTTGGCCCTGGGCGAGGCGAAGAAGGCGACCGCGTCCGCGATGTCGTCAGGGGCGACGAAACCATTGGGCAGGGACGCGAGCCAGGCGTGCTGGATCTCCTGTGGCATCGACAGGATGCCCGAGCTCGCAGTCATGCCGGGCAGGACTGCGTTGGCGGTTATGCCCAGCGTCACGTTCTCCGCGGCGACGGTCTTGACGAGGCCGAGCAGGCCTGCCTTCGTCGTGCTGTACGACACCTGAGCCGGCATGCCGTGGGTGCCGGCCGTGCTCGATATGACGACGATGCGACCGAAACGCCGCTCCCGCATTCCCGGCAGACAGCCCTGCAGGACGCGGAAGGTCCCCGTGAGGTTGACGTCGAGGTCCTTCTGCCACTTCTCCAGGCTCATGGTGTGGGCGGCGCCGAACGTCGTCGTCAGCCCGGCGTTCGCGACGTAGACGTCGACGTCGGAGAAGTCAGGTAGCGGATCGCGGGAGATGTCCGCCTGGTAGGTGCACCCGTGCTCCAGATCGAGGGTCACGACCTCCATGCCATCTGCCTCTAGCCGTGCCACGATGGCCCTGCCGATACTGCCCTCCCGCGCGGCACCCGTGACCAGTGCTTTGCGCCGCACGCCGTCCGTCATGCCGTCTTCCTCTCCGTATTGGTCGCCCGAGGGGCGAGGTCGGTATGCCGCACACCGGGCTCGGCATGGTCCGTCCGGTCCGCCACCCCGACCAGGGCGTTGTCCGCGCCGACCGCGTCGAGGGTGGGGTGGCCCTGCAGGCGGAGCACGAGCAGGGCGGTCTGGACGCTCAGCTGGTCGTGTGCGTCGCCGGCCACGTCGAGGCCCGTGGCCGTCGCCACTCGAGCCAGTCGCAGGCGAATCGTGTTCTCGTGCACCCCCAGGCGGGCCGCCGAGGTCCGCACGCTGCGGCTGGCGTCGAAGTAGCACTGAAGGGTGATGAGCAGGTCGGCCATCCCGGGCTCGGAGGTGAGCAGCGGGCCGAGCACGTCGGCGACATACGCCCTGATCGCGGAGGTGTCGCTGTTGGCGAGGAACAGCCGGGCGGGCCCGAGATCGTCGACCGCGAGCACCCGGCTGGCGGCACGACCGGCGAAGCGGTCGATGCAGTGGGCAACCTCGCGGGCCTCCCGATAGCCGCGCGCAAGAGCGGTGGGCTCACAGACGGTCGAGATCCCGACGATGGCACCGGGTCCACAGATTCGCGCCGTCGCGGCCGCGAGCGCTGCCTTGACCTCCTGGACCATCGAGACGGTCCCGCGGCCCGCGGGTGACTCGATGACGAGCAGGACCCCCTCGGAGCCCCGGGTCGTCAGCACCTCGACCCCGAGGTCCCGCTCTAGGACGCCCGCGAGTGCCTGGTCGGTGGCCACTTCGGCTCTCGCGCATGACGGCTCGAGCACGTAGGCGAGGACCCGGCGAGCGCTCGGGTCGACGCCGAGGTATTCGGCGCTCGCCACGAGGTCCTGGGCCGTCTGGGTGCCCCGGACCATCGAGCGGGCCAGAGCGGACCTCGCGTTCCACGCCATTCGCGCGACCCGCCGTTGGACGAGCAGTTCCGAGCTGAGGTCGGCCGAGGCCCGCTGTGCGGCATACGTGTCGAGCGCCGTGAAGCGTGTCGGGTGCTCGTCGATGACGAGCCACCCGAAGATCTCGTCACCCGTGACAACCGGAGCGACGACCTTGCGCCGGCTCAGTCCGCCGGGGCCACCACTTGGGACCACGAACGGTCCGCCCGCGTGGCTGGGCTTGGCGCGGCAGGCGGCGAGGATCTCCTTGATGGCGGGGCATCGGGCGGGCATCCCGGCCCCGGCGTAGGCGCTCGTGAGCTGCCGCTCGCCGTGGTCGAAGAGCGTCACGACCTTGCCGGTCAGCTGGGCGACCTCGCGGACGACCGCGTTCAGGCCGCCTCCGGCACGGGTGACCTCGGCCAACCGCCGGTCGACACGCGTGCGCGTCCTCAGTGCACCGTTGGCTCGGGCCAGCTCCTGGGCCTGGTTCACCGCCGCCACCGCTTCGGCCACCACAGCGGCAAGCGCCCCGATGCGCTGCAGGGCCGGCCGCTCGACCGCAGGTGGTCTCTCGTCGGGCCGGTCGACCGACTCGAAGGCCACGATGCCCACGACGTCGCCGCTCCAGCCGAGGACCCGGGTCACGACCCGAACCCGGTCGGGCGAACCGTCCGTGACGACGACGGGGGCCTCTGACTCAAGGACACGCTCGAGGAGCGGGACGGACAACGGCGAGTCCGGCGGGAAGCGTTGGTCGTCCGAGGTGGCCGCGAGCTCGAACCGGCCACTTCGGGCTCGGCGGAGGTGGAGCGTCACCCGTGCACCACCACTGCTGCGTGAGGCGAACCGCACGACGTCGAGCAGCCGGTCGGGCACGTCCGTGGCCGGTGTCGGCCTCTTCGTCTGCATCACGCGCGTAGCTTCGCGGCGATCTCCTCGCGCAGGAGGTGCTTCTGGATCTTGCCGGTCGCGGTCATGGGGAGGGACCCGACGACCTCGAGGCGCTCAGGCAGCTTGGGCGTCGCGACGTGCCGCTGGCGCAGGAAGTCGGTGATCTCGTCGAGCGTGGGCGCCTCGTGTCCGGGGGCGGGGACGACGTAGACGCAGACCTTCTCCCCGAGACGCTCGTCGGGCATGCCCACCGCCACGACACTGCCGATGGCCACGTGGTCGAGCAGGAGGTCCTCGATCTCGCGGGCGCTGATGTTGAGACCGCCGCGGATGATGATGTCCTTCGTCCGGCCTGTCACCCGCACGAATCCGTCCCTGTCCATGGAGCCGAGGTCACCGGACGTCGAGTAGCCGTCAGGGGTGAAGAGGGCGTCGGTCTCGGCGGGGTTGCGGTAGTAGCCGAGCATGTGACTCGGCCCCTTGTAGGCGATATCCCCCTCGGCGCCCCTCTGCACCTCGTCCCCGAGCACGTCGACGACCTTGACCGAGGCGCCCGCGAGCGCGCGGCCATCCGAGGTTGCCGAGCGCTCAGGCGGATCGGTCGCCGTGCACATCGTCGTGAGGAAGTTCTCGGACCGACCGTAGAGGCTGAGCACCCGGCCGCCGCCGAGCATCTGGCCCGCTCTCTGGACGACGCTGCCCGGGATCGGCGCGCCTGCGCACACCCAGTACCGCATGCTGCTGAGGTCGTGCGCGCTCGGGTCGTGCACGCCCATCATCATCTGGAGGAAGGCGGTGGCGGTGACCGTGACGGTGCAGCCGTGCCGCTGGATCCGCTCGATTCCCTCGGTCGGCTCCCAGGCCTCCATCAGGTGGGACGAGGCGCCGGCGATGAGGGGCAGGACGAGGCTGGTGACGAGGCCCGTGCCGTGGGTGATCGGCGACGGGCCGAACTGGACGTCGTCGGCGGTGTATTCGATGCTCGTGGCGATCGCAGCGGAGCTCGCGCGGATCGTGTTGTACGTATGGCAGCAGCCCTTCGGCCTCGCTGTCGTCCCGGACGTGTAGACGATGAGGAAGGGGTCGTCGGGCGAGCTGTCGGGACCGACCTCCGCAGCAAGCTCCGCCAGATCACCCGGCACCATGAGGGAGGCGAGCTCCCTGGCACCGTGGCGGCTCGTCCCCGGGGAGGACGCCTCGGCGCGGGCCAGGATGAGGTGTCGCAGCTCGGGGTGCCCGCCTTGGACGGCGGCATACATCTCGAGGTAGGAGAAGCCCCTCATGGAGTCGCACGTGACCGCGGCGACGGCTCCGGAGTGCTCCACGACGTAGGAGACCTCGGCTTCTCGGTAGATCGGCATGACCGGCACGACGACCACCCCCAGTCGCGAGAGGGCGACGGCGACGAGCGCGAACTCGGCCCAGTTGGGCAGCTGGACGACGACTCGGTCGCCGCGCTCGAGGCCGAGACGGCGCAGGCCGGCGGCCAACCGCAGGGCGTCGTCCCGCAGTCGGGCGTAGGTGTAGGAGGTCGTGCTGTCGAAGACGAACACCTTGTCCGGCCGTGCCTCGGCTTGGGCGACCACGTCCTCATACAGGCTCTCGTGGCGCCAGTACCCAGCGTCGTAGTAGCCGCTGACCTCCTCCTCGGTGTACCGGTCCGAGACGCTGGCGGACGACTGCGTTGTCATGGGCGCTCCAGGCTTGGGATGACGTGAGAAGGTGCCCGACCGTGACCGGAGGTGGGGTGACGAGCACGCCGTCATGTTAAACATAGAATGGTCGGACCGATAAGACAAGGTATGCCGCTCAGCTTCGCGCAGCGCCCCCAGCATCTGTGCTCCGTGGTCGAATCCCAGCCTCCCGGCTGCCCCCGGCGAAACGGTGCGCGACGGTGACCCGCGCCCTGCACAATGGTGCACCGAGAACGCGAAAACGCCGGCCGTCAGCCGTGCCGGGCATGGACAGGGCGGTGGTGGCACGGTGACGGTGAACGATTCCGTCGACGAACACACGTGGTCCCCGGGACACGGACGCTGGTCCATCACCCGAACCAGCGGCGGGTTTGTCCTGCGCACTGAGCACGGCGAGGTGCACACGCAGGCCGAGGACGCCCACCACTTTCGGGTGAGGGCGCAGGCGTGGCTGTGGTGGCGCGCCGAGGTGTGCCTGCCTCGGCTGCGGGGCACCGGCTGCGAGGTGTTCCGCGGCCTGCCGTGGTCGCAGGCCCGCACCCTTCGTCATGCGTTGAGCTCGGCCGGTGCGCGGGCCCGGCTCGACGCGACCCTCGCGTGGTGCGCTCGCGTAGACGACGTCCTGGCCCAGGCGACAAGGGCCCTGCGCTGGGTCACGACGGAGCAGGTCGAGGAGCTGGTCACCACCCGGCCGCAACCGCCGGTCGGGACCAGGCTTGCACTGGGCCGCCCGCTCACCGACACGGAGGCGCAGGCGCTCGCGACCACTGCGGACGACGTCCGTGCGCGCGCCGCCACCGCCAACGAGGCGATTGCCGCCGGCACGGTCCGCGAGCACCGGTCCTTCTTCGACGCGATCGAGAGCAGCCCCCTCACCGCGGAACAAGTTCGAGCCGTCTACACCTATGACAACCGGGTGAACGTCATGGCCTCAGCCGGCTCCGGCAAGACGTCCGTCATGGTCGGCCGAGCTGCGTATGCCGTCCAGCGCGGGTTCACCTCCCCCGACCGGATCCTGCTGCTCGCGTTCAACAAAGCGGCGGCCGCAGAGTTGAAGGCACGCATCCGGGCCCGGTTCGACGCGGCGGGCATTCCATCCGACGGTGTGCATGCCACGACCTTCCACGCGTTCGGGCTTGAGGTCATAGGTCACGCGACGGGGCACGAACCGTCCGTCGCGCCATGGGTTGCAGACGGGCATGACACTCGCATGGTCGCCGACATCGTGTCCGAGCTGCGCCTCGGCGACCCTGACTTCGCCCTCGCGTGGGACTCGTTCCGCCTGCTCTATTCCCGTCTGCCCGACGATCCACACGCCCCACCCGAACCGGACGCGTGGGACCCCAGGCGGCGCGTCGCCGGCTTCGCCACCTTCGGCGGGCACGTAGTGCGCAGCCACGGCGAACGCATCCTCGCCGACTGGCTCTACCTGCACCACGTGCCGTACGAGTACGAGCGGCCCTACGTGCACCGCACGGCGACGGACCGTCGACGCCAGTATCACCCGGACTTCTACTATCCGAGCATCGACGTGTGGCACGAACACTGGGGCCTGGACGCTGACGGGAACCCGCCGCCGGAATGGCACGGCTACCTCGACGCCATGACGTGGAAGCGTCAACTGCACCGCCAGCACGGCACGACGCTGCTGGAGACCACGTGGGCCGGCGTCATGGACGGCACCGACCTTCCCCGCCTGGGCCACGAGCTGCGCCGTGCCGGCCTGCACCTGCGTTGGGACCCGGACCGGGCGGGGACAAGTGACCGGGCGCTCCCGGAGCAGGACCTCGTTCGGCTCGTGCGCACCTTCATGGCGCATGTGAAGGCGAACTCGCTCAGCGAGGAACACGTCCGGGCGCAGGTGTCGACGCGGGTGCGCAACGCGCAGCGCGCCCACCTGTTTCTCACCCTGTACTGGCGCATCCACCATCAGTGGCAGGACCGGCTCGCCGCGTGCGGTCACGTCGACTTCGAGGACATGCTCGTTCAAGCGAGCGAGCACCTCGAGACCGGTGCGTGGGCGAGTCCCTACGACCTCGTCATGGTCGACGAGCTCCAGGACGCGAGCCGGGCCCGAGCCCGGCTCACCCGGGCCCTCGTGAACGCCCCGGGACGGCACCTGCTCGCCGTCGGGGACGACTGGCAATCCATCAACCGGTTCGCCGGCGCCGACATCGGCGTCGTCACCCACTTCCACGACTACTTCGGGCCAGGCCCGGACCTGCACCTGACCACGACATTCCGCTGCCATCAGTCGATCGCGGACGCCGCCAGCGCCTTCATCATGAAGAACCCAACGCAGCAGACCAAGACGGTCACGTCGGTGCACACGACCCCGGCCCGCCCCGACGTTGTCGAAGGCATCCATGTGCGTGAGGTGCTCACGAGCGCGGACACAAACGCCGCCGTCGCCGGCGTCCTGGCCCAGTTGGAGGCGGCCGTCACGGCCGGGACCGTTCAGAGCCGCAACGGCGACATGGTGAGCGTCGACATCTTGGGCAGGTACGGTTTCGAGAGGAAGCACGTACCGACCCGCGCGTACCGCGGTCTGCGCGTCACCTTCCGCACCGTGCACTCGTCCAAGGGGCTCGAGGCTGACTACGTCATCATCCCGAACCTCAGCTCTGGGCTCTATGGGTTCCCGTCCCAGGTCGTCGACGACCCGGTCTTGTCCCTGGCGATGGCGGCCCCGGACCCGCACCCGCACGCTGAGGAGCGGCGCCTGCTCTACGTCGCGCTCACCAGGGCCAGGCGTGGCGTCGTGCTCATCGCTCCGCAGGCGTCTCCGTCGCCCTTCCTTGCCGAGCTGCTCCGCGACGGGCATGTCACCCAGTCCGCCGAGCGCCCGCTGGCACCGGTGCCGTGCCCATCGTGCGGCGTGGGCGTGCTCCGCCAGCGGCAGGGGCGGTACGGAACCTTCTGGGGATGCAGCACGTTCCCCTCCTGCCGGCACACGAGCAACGACGCCCCCACTTGGCGACAGGCCTGACGAGCGCGAGGGTTGCGATCTCACTCGCGTTCTCGGCTCGCTCGACGAGCCGCTCTGCGCCATCGTCGAACAGCGCGCCCGAGAGCAAGCGCGGCTCACCGGGACGAGGCAGCCCACCTGTCTGACCACTCGGCCCGCAGCACCGAGTAGAGCCGGCCGTCGCGGTAGCGGCCGGACCGCCACTGGGCGCCCCGGACGACGCCCTCGAGGGTGAACCCCGCACGCTCGAGGGCGCGCTGCTCCGCGACGTTGTCCACATCGGTGTGGGCCTCGACCCGGTTGGCCGTCGTGTGGAGGAAGAGCAGGTCGACGAGCAGCCGTTGCGCCTGTGTCCCGACGCCGACGCCACGCGACCCGGCATACAGCCAGATCCCGATCATCGGGCAGCGGGAGCCGGCGTTCGGCCCCCAGTCCCGCCAGTGCCAGCTGACCATGCCCACGAGCCGGCCGCCCGCCTCGACGCCGAGGCGGCCGTCAGCGTCCACGGAGCACCGCTCCGGGTCGCTCACGCCGGGCCGCGGACCGAAGTCGTCGAGGTCCGACTCGGCCTCACGCGGGTCGGCGAACTCACCGGCCCGCAGCGGACGGATCGCGACGTGCTGTTCCATCGACGCAGCCTCCCAGACCCACGGCTCCGAGCAGCCGGGGTCACCGGAGTGCGGAGCGCAGGTTCTCCTCGTGGTCGCGGGCGACCTGGCGCGCGGCCACGGCGTCCTCGAGGGAGACGGCACGGAAGCGCGTCTTCGTGCCCGGCGAGCACTGGGCGACGAGGTCCAGGTCGGCGCTGATGACCGTGGCCACCATCGCGTATCCCCCACCGGAGACGGCGTCGCGGTGCAGGATGATCGGCTCGACGCCGCCCGGCACCTGGATGGAGCCGATCGGGTAGCCGGCGTCCACGATGTTCGACGGATCGGACCCGGCACCGAACGGCTGCTCGCGCTCCTCCCACTCCAGCTCCGGGCCGCTGTAGCGCAAGCCCATGCGGTCGGCGACCGGGCTCAGCGTCCAGCTGGAGTCCAGGAACCGATCCAGCCCGGTAGGGGTGAGCCGGTAGTCGTACAGGCCGAGGACTACTCTCACATCCACCTCGCGCGACAGCGTGGGCCGCAGGTGCTCGGGCAGCACCTTCGCGGGGGTCCCCCCGGTGCCGTGCGAGAGGACGTCGCCGGCCTGCAGGGTGCGGCCCTGGTGCCCGCCGAAGCCGCCGACGGTGTAGGTGGACCGACTCCCGAGGACGGCCGGCACGTCGATGCCGCCGCCGACAGCGATGTAGATGCGCGCCCCGTCCTGGAGGTAGCCGAAGCTCAGCTCGTCGCCGGCCGAGACCTGCAGTGACTCCCACTGGGGCACGACGTCCCCGTTGAGGCGAGGCTCCAACCTCGCCCCGGTGAGAGCGATGACCGCGGCGTCGGTGAAGCGCAGCTGCGGCCCCAGGTAGGCGGCCTCGATGACGGGGGCATCGGCGTCGTTGCCCACGAGCAGGTTCGCGGCGAGCGCCGAGGTGAGGTCGAGCGCGCCGGAGGGCGGGATGCCGACGTTGTAGTAGCCCGGGCGTCCACGGTCCTGGACGCTGCAGCCGAGCCCGGGGGAGATGACTTCAATCGACATTCAGTGCCTCCAGCAGGCCTGCGTTGTAGCTCGTGGGGTCGGCGAGGAAGTCCTCCAGCGTGAACCGCACCGGCGCCTGGTGGAAGCGGTACGTGCGCGCCTCCACCTCGGCCCGTATGCCGTGGTACTCCGCCTCGTCGATGGGCCGGAACTTCACGATGTCGCCGGGTCGGAAGAACACCATGAAGTCCTCGAAGTCGGGCAGCTTCTGCTCGGGGTCGAAGATGGGCACCGGGGTGATGCCGAACATCTGGTAGCCCCCGGCCCCGCGCACGGAGTAGATGCACGAGAAGCAGCCGCCGTAGCCGACGGTGAGCGCCGGTGTGTCGGTGCGCGGCCGGATGTACTTGGGCACCTCGAGCTGCCGCTCGCGCTCGACCATCTGGAACAGGAAGGGAAGCCCGGCGACGAAGCCCACCATGGACGTGATCCACGGCGACGAGGAGTGCGCCTCGATGAAGGCCTGCACCGAGTCGAGCCCGTTCTCGATGGCGGCGAACTCGAGGTCGTTGCCCTCCGGCCGCTGGTGCCGGTCCCGGAACCGCGCGCCGGTCTCGTTGGTGTAGGGATCGTCGTACCAGACCGGCACCTCGAAGATCCGGGTGTCGAGGCTGAGGTGGGGTGCCTCGGCGACGTCCGTCTCTATGCCGCGCACCACGGCTTCCAGGTCCCGGGGCGCGATCACGTCCGGGTTGAACCGGATGAGCAGGGACGCGTTGGCCGGGCAGATGTCGACCACTCCGTCCAGTGCTCGCTTGGCCAGCGCCGTGCTCATCGCCATCGCGGTGAAGTTCGCCTCGAGGCTCATGGCCTCCGCGATCTGCACCACCAGGTGCTCGTCGCCTCCCCAGGAGTACCGGCTCCGCCCGAGTCGGCTCATCGTGACCCCTTGTGCTGCTGCTGCATCCAGTCCTCCAGGAACCGGGTGTGGTAGGTGCCGGTCCGGAACTCGGGCAGGTCCAGCACCTGCCGGAGGAAGGTGACCGTCGTCGACACGCCCGTCACCTCCACCTCGCCCAGGGCCCGGCTCAGACGGACGATGGCTTCCTCGCGGGTCGCGCCCCAGACGATGATCTTGGCGAGCAGCGAGTCGTAGAAGGGCGGGACCTGGCCCCCCTCCTCGTAGCCGGAGTCCACGCGAACGAAAGGCCCGCCGGGCAGGCGGAAGCGCTCCAAGGGGCCCGGGCTGGGCAGGAAGCCGAGGTGCGGGTCCTCTGCGTTGAGCCGGACCTCGATCGCGTGTCCCCGCGGGCGGTGCTCTTCCTGGAACTTCGACAGGGGCTGTCCCTGCGCCACGAGGAGCTGCTCCTGCACGAGGTCGAAACCCCAGACCATCTCGGTGACCGGGTGCTCCACCTGAATACGGGTGTTCATCTCGATGAAGGCGAACTCGGCTCGCTCGGCGTCGTAGAGGAACTCCACGGTGCCCGCGCCGCAGTACTTGACGGCCTCGGCCAGGCTGACCGCCGCGGCAGTCATCCCGCGCTCGACGTGCTCGGGCAGGCCGAGCTCACCGGCCTCCTCGATGACCTTCTGCCGGCGCCGCTGCATCGAGCAGTCCCGGGTGCCCATGTGGATGAAGTTGGTGCCGTCACCGAAGACCTGCACCTCGATGTGCCGGGCGCGTGGGACGAAGCGCTCGATGTAGACGTCCGGACTGCCGAAGGCAGCCCGGGCCTCCGCCTGCGCGACCGGCAGCTGGGACTCCAGCTCCTCGTCGGAGCCGACGACGCGGATGCCTCGTCCACCCCCGCCGGCGGCTGCCTTGATCGCGACCGGGAAGCCGACGGTGGCTGCCGCCTCCCTCGCCGCATCCGGGTCGGCGACCGGGCCGTCGGAGCCCGCGACCGTGGGGACTCCGACCTGCTGGGCGGTGGAGCGCGCCCGGGCCTTGTCGCCCATGAGACGGATGGCGTGGGGCGAAGGACCGACCCAGGTCATCCCCTCGCTCTCCACCCGCTCGGCGAAGTCGGCGTTCTCCGAGAGGAAGCCGTATCCGGGGTGGACCGCGTCGGCTGACACCTGCCTCGCGGCACCGAGAAGCGCCTCGACGTTGAGGTAGCTCTGGCCGGCGGGAGCAGGACCGATGACGACGCGCTCGTCCGCGTAGCGGACCGAGACGGCGTCCGTGTCCGCCTCACTGCACGCGGCGACGGTGGTGATGCCCAGCTCGCGGGCGGCCCTCGCGATGCGGACGGCGATCTCGCCGCGGTTCGCGATCAACAGCTTGTGCATCAGTCGACCTCGATCGTGGCGATCTGCTGCCCCGGCGACAGCACCTGCTCGGTCTCGACAGCGAAGGAGACGAGGGTCCCGTCCACGCCCGCCTTGACCTCCGCGAACTGCTTCATCACCTCCACCAGGCCGATGGTCTGGTCGGCGGTGACCCGGGAACCGGGCTCGGCGTACGGCTCGGCGTCCGGTGACGGCTTCCGGTAGAAAATGCCCGGCAGCGGTGAGTGGACTGCGTGCTCAGCCATCGTGGTTTCCTCTCGTGTCGGGATGGTGCGTCTCGGCGGATTCGATGACCTCGCGCACTGCTGCGGCGACGTCGACGGCATTCGGCGTGTCGGAGTGCACGCAGATGCTGTCGAAGACCACCGGGACCCGCTCCCCGGTGTCGGCCTCGACGACGCCCTCGTGCAGGGCCAGCCGCGCTCGCCTGGCCGCGAGGTCCGGGGGCGTCGCGTGGGGACGCCGCGCGATGATGAGCCCGCCGTCCGCGCGATAGCCGAGGTCGACGTAGACCTCGCCGACGAAGGCGACCCCCCTTCTGGCGGCGACCCGCTCATGGGCCGTGCCCGTCATGCCGTACACCGGGACGCCGTACTGGACGGCCACGTCACACACCGCGTCCATGAGCACCTCGTCCCGCGCGACCATGCCGTAGAGCGAGCCGTGCGGCTTGATGTGGTGGAGCGGCACGCCTTCGGCGTCGAGGAAGCCCTTCAGCGCACCGACCTGGTAGAGCACGAGGTCGCGGACCTCCTCCTTGAAGAGCTTCATCTCGCGGCGCCCGAAGCCGACGGCGTCCGGCAGCCCGGGGTGCGCGCCGACGGCCACTCCGGATGCCGCCGCCTTCGTCACCGTGTCGTGGATGCCGACCGGGTCGCCGGCATGGAAGCCGCATGCCACGTTCGCGCTGTCGATGAGTGGCAGGAGGAGCTCGTCGTTGCCGAAGGAGTGGATCCCGTAGGACTCCCCCATGTCGGAGTTGATCGTGACAGTCATCGCGCAACACATCCTTCCCGTGGTGTCGCCTCGGTGTCGGACCGCACCTGCTCCGCGGCCTCGAGGACCGCCCGCGCCGTGGAGGTCGAGAGGTCGCCCACCAGCGGTTGCAGTGTGGTGGCGCTGATGGGGTGGAGCGAGGCGAGCTGACCCCACACCTCCGTGAGGGTGTCGGCGACCACCGACCTCCCCGTCCCTGAGCTGACGACCCAGGGCCCGGTCGTGCACGTGACTCGCCCGGGGTGACCGCTGCGGGTCAGCGCCTCATTGACGAGCCGGCTGGCCTCCCAGCGGGCTCGCCTGGTGGCGAACAGCGCGGACCAACCGTCGGTCGCGGTGACCCTTCCGCATGCCCCACACATGATGTTGCCCTCCCTACGGCATGACGTCGCCGGAGTTGGGCCCCAGCGTCTGTCCCACGTACAGGTCCCCGCCCGGGGAGCTGGCCAGCAGCACCGCGGTGGGCGCCACCTCCTCGGGCGTGCCGAACCGCCCCAGGGGCAGCTCCGCGCGCTTGGCGCGCTTCCAGTCCTCCGAGATCCCGTCGACCAGGGGAGTCTCGATGGGGCCCGGGGCGATGGCGTTGACCAGGACGTGATCGCGGGCCACCTCCAGGGCCAGGGCCTTGGTCAGGCCGATGACACCCGCCTTCGCGGCGCTGTAGTGAGTCAGCGAGGTGCCGCCCTTGATGGCGAGCTGCGAGGCGATGTTGATGACGCGTCCGTGGCGCCGCGACACCATGCCCGGGACCACGTGGCGGCACATGAGGAAGACGCCGGTGAGGTCGACGTCCAGCGTCTGCTGCCACAAGGCGAGCGGCATCTCGACCAGGGGTGACTGGGTGAGGATCCCCGCGGAGTTGACGAGCACGTCCACCCGTCCGAGCTGCCGCTCTGCGGCGGCGACCGCCCGCACCACGGAGTCCTCGTCGGCGACGTCGGCAGCGACGCCGCCGACGGCCCCCACGCCCCGGGCCGCGTCCTCGCTCACGGCCGGGTCGTGGTCGAGGACGACGACCGCGGCACCGGCGGCGACGAACGCCTCGGCGATGGCTCTCCCGATGCCGCTGGCAGCCCCCGTGACCAGCGCCGACTGCCCCGCGAGCACACCGCTCATGCGCGCATCTTCACGATGAGGCCGCCGTCCACGACGAGCTCCTGGCCGGTGACGTAGCGGGCGTCGTGGGAGGTCAGGAACCAGATGACGTCCGCGACCTCCTCGGGCTGCCCCACCCGTCCCCAGGGGATGTCGGTGCCCGCCCGGCGCAGGCCCTCCGGGCCGAGGGAGTTGACGGGGTCGGACGACTGCGGGGTCTCGATGAGGCCCGGGATGACGGCGTTGACCCGTATGCCGCGGGGCGCGAGCTCCACGGCAAGGCTGCGGCATACGCCGAGGACGCCGGCCTTGGCCGCGGCATAGTGCGCGTGGTCCTCCCAGCCGTAGACACCGCCGGCGATCGACGAGACCGCCACCATCGCGGAACCCTGGCCGAGATAGGGGGCGCACGAGCGGAAGGTGCGCATCACCCCCGTGAGGTCCACGGACAGCATGTCGTCCCAGGCCTCGTCCGAGAGCTCCGCGAGCGGGGCGCGCCGCAGGATGCCGGCGTTGGCGACCACCTTGTCGATCCTGCCGAAGGCCTCGTGGGCCTTGCGGGCGAGGTCGTCCACCTGCTTGCCGTCGCGCACGTCGACCTCGACCACCAGGCCCTTCCCGCCGGCGGCCTCGACCTGCCGGAGGGTCTCCTGGGGGTCGTGCGGGTCACCGGGGTAGGTCCCGATCACGACGTGGACCTTCTCCCGGGCGTAGCGCACGGCGAGGGCGCGTCCGATCCCGCTCGCGGCTCCGGTGATGACGGCGACCTTCGCCTCAGGCTGGGCGCTTGCTGCCATGACTTGTTCCACCTGTCCTCGTTCAGCGGTCGCGGGGGCGGACCGGTCGATCACGCCCACCGCGACACTCGGATGTCGTCGAGCTCCCGGTCGGTCAGTGCTCCAGCTGGGGCACTGCCTTGGCGAAGAGCATCACCAGACCGGACAGGAAGGTCCCGACGGCGCCCACCCACATGGCGGCCGGACCGGTGCCCCAGGCGGCAGCGGCTGCAGTGAAGAGGAAGCCACCCAAGATGGTGCCGGGCTGGCTCATCGCACCGATGATCACGGTGCCGGTCCCACGGCAGTCGGTGGGGTAGCACTCGCCCATGTAGAACATGATCGCGGCGTAGGGGCCCACGAGGAAGAACAGGCCGATCGCGTAGGTCGCCACGATCAGGGGCGCGGTGTTCACCAGTGGCGAGAGCATGGCCGCGAACGCGAGCCCGGAGATCATCCAGCCGATCACGATGGTGCGCTTGCGTCCGATGCGGTCACCAAGCCAGCCGTGGAAGATGTAGCCGAAGTAGGCGCCGAGGTTGATCACGATGAGCATCCAGAACGCGGTGCTGAGCTCAACCCCCTTGGCGTTGGCCAGAACTGAGCTGCCGAGCACGCTGAAGATGTTGATGCCGAAGAAGTTGACGATCCAGGCCAGCGACAGCACGACGGTGTTGCGGCGCAGCCCGGGCTGGAAGATGCGGGCGATGGGCGCACTCTCGGTGTGCTCCACGCCGTATGCCGCGGCCAGCCGCTCGGCTTCGCCGACCTTGCCCTCCTTCTTCAGGCGCGTCAGCTTCTCGTGCAGCTCGAACTGCGGCGTCTCCTTGAGCTTCTTGCCGATGACCAGGATGAGGGCAAGCGCCGGAAGGGTGGCGATCAGGTACATCGACCGCCACCCGAGGCGGTCCAGCAGGACCAGGGCCAGGGCGCTCGAGATGAGGAAGCCAAGGGGCCAGCCGCCCTGGACGATCCCGTACCAGAAGCCGCGCCGCTCCCGCTTCCTCTCGTCGTCCGTGATCGCGAAGACCTCGTTGAGGTAGGTCGCGTTCACTGACTGCTCGGAGAACCCGAGACCGCCGAGCGAGCGCACGGCGACCATGGCGCCGCTGCTCACTGCCCCGAGCTTCGCGGGGATGAGCGCGGTGAGCACCGAGGCCACAGCGGTGCCGCCGATCGTCACCATCATCCCGCGCCGGCGACCGAGACGGTCGATGACGGGACCGACGCCGAAGGCGACGATCGCGGTGCCGATCGCGATCAGCGTGTTGACGAGGTACGCGGTCGAGGACGTCCAGCCGAAGTCCGCTTGCATGGCGGGCAGGAGGGTGCCGAAGAGGCCGTAGTCGAACACGGCCACGGTCCACGCCAGCAAGGCGAGGATCATCGCCGTGTTGGTCTGCTTCCGGGTGAAGTGGGGGAAGCGGCGCCGCTGGACGCCCTCAGCCGCTTCGTCGATGGGCAGAGCCATCTCACTCATGAGTTCCTCCGTTGCGTGGGTTGCGGGCGGCGAAGTCGTCCGCGATCTGGTCGAAGGTGGCCCAACGCACACCCTCGTGCTGGTTGATGTGCTCGATGAGCCGCTCGAGCATCAAGAGAACCTGCGGACGCCCGGAGACGTCCGGGTGGATGGTGAAGGTGACGACGCCGTAGTCCATCTCCCTGTAGACCCAGTCGAACTGGTCCCGCCACATCTCCTCGAGGTGACGCGGGTTGACGAAACCGTGGCTGTTCGGGCTTGCCTTGATGAACATCATCGGCGGCAGGTCGTCGAGGTACCAGTTCGCCGGGATCTCGATGAGGTCGGTTTCCGCACCCCGGACCAGGGGCTTCATCCAGTCCTCCGCGTTCGCGGAGTAGTCGATCTTCGTCCAGCTGTCCCCCACCCGAACGCGGTAGGGGGTGAAGTCGTTGTGCATGAGGGAGTGGTCGTACTTGATGCCTCGCTCGAGCAACAGCTCGTTGGTGACCGAGGAGAACTCCCACCAGGGCGCGACGTAACCCGTGGGGCGCCGGCCGGTGAGCTTCTCGATGAGCCCGATGCACCGGTCGAGGACGGCCGCCTCCTGCTCGCGCGTCATCGCGATGGGGTTCTCGTGGCTGTAGCCGTGGACGCCCACCTCGTGGCCCGCGTCGACGATCTGCTGGAACTGCTCGGGAAACGTCTCGATGGAGTGGCCGGGCACGAACCACGTGCTCGGCAGGTCGTACTTCTTGAAGAGGTCGAGCAGGCGCGGGACGCCGACCTCTCCGGCGAACAGTCCACGTGAGATGTCGTCCGGGGAGTCCTCCCCTCCGTAGGACCCGAGCCAGCCTGCGACGGCGTCCACGTCGACGCCGAACGCACACAAGATCTCCTTCGGCAAGGCAATCTCCTTTCATAGGGCTGGGCCATGCCAGCCGAGAGTGGTGTGAGGAAAAGGTGCTGTGGATCAGCCGTGGACGTACGAGGCCAAGGCGTCGCGCACGACGCCGGGGTCTGCGTGCACGCCGAGCAGGGCTGCGAGCAGGACCCGCGCCTGTGACGGGCGCAGCAGCCCAGCGGGGACGGCGCCGGCCCTCAAGAGGTCGGCTCCTCCACCGTCGCCGTAGATGGGGGCAACGGGTCCTTGCGGCACGCGGGTGGAGGTGGTCACCACGACG
>NZ_DASSMH010000110.1:0-10571 GCF_035688975.1 Intrasporangium sp.
GGTCGACCCGCATGACCTCGGGCGCTCCTACGAGGCCGTCGTGCGGGTCAACAGCCAGTCGGGCAAGGGCGGCGTCGCCTACATCATGAAGTCCGAGCACCACATGGACCTCCCGCGGCGGCTGCAGATCGAGTTCTCCGGGGTCGTCCAGCGCGGCGTCGACCAGGACGGCGGGGAGGTCTCGCCGGACGAGCTGTGGGCCCGCTTCCAGGACGAGTACCTGCCCAACCCGGCAGCGCCGTGGGGGCGCTTCGAGCTCGTCAACGTGGTCACCGACTCCACCGTCGACGGCCAGAGCACGACGGAGGCGAAGCTGCTCGACAGAGGCACGCCGATCACCATCACCGGGACCGGAAACGGACCCATCGCCGCCTTCCTCGCCGCCTTCGAGACCGTCGAGGGCGCGCCCGACATGCGGGTGCTCGACTACGCCGAGCACGCCCTGTCGGCCGGCGGCGACGCCCGCGCCGCGGCCTACGTCGAGTGCGCGATCGGCGAGCGGGTGCTGTGGGGCGTGGGGGTCGACCCGTCCATCGTCACTGCGTCGTTCAAGGCGGTCGTCTCGGCCGTCAACCGCGCTGCGCGGGATGCCGAGACGGCGGAGCAGGTGGCCGCAGCGGCTGGGTGAGCGTCGCCGCCCAGCCGGTGCGACCCCCGTGCCGCCGCCTGGACCGGGTCCGTCTCGGTGCAGGCGAGGTCGCGCGCTCCGGCATGTCTGCCCTGACCGTCGACGTCGAGCCGTTGGCCCCGACCAGCACGACGGACCTTTCGCAAGCGTCAGCAGGGCCACCTGATCGTCGTTGTTGTGCGCGCAGGGTGCGTGCGGGTCGACGTCAGTCGATGGAGGCGCCGAGCACGGCCTCGACCGCAGCGAGCGCGGCAGCGTCGCCCGCACGCGTGATCTCGCCGTCGGGTGGGCGGTTCCACAGCCAGCAGTCGAGGTCGGCGGCCGACCCGCAGATCTCTGCGGCGGAGCCCTCATCGGGGCCGTCGGAGACCAGGAACCGCCGGACGTCGACCTCGTGGCCGTCCTCGTCGGTGCCCGTGACGTGCACCGGCGTCACCGTCCAGGCATGCATCGCGTCGACCGTCGCGAGCATCACGGTGGGGCCGGTCGCCACGTGCGTGAGACCCGGCTCGGGCTCGTAGCCCCGCATGATCCGCAGCGCCTCGTCGACGCCGTCCGCAGCCAGCCGGCAGTCGAGCGGCGTGCGCGCCCCGACGGTGAGCTCGGCGTCGAGCCGGTGGATCATCGCCTCGTGCGCCTGCCGGCGCCGGATGTAGCCAGCCGTCTTGTCGTCGGCCCACATCCAGAGCGGCGTCGTGGGCTGGAGCCGGCTCAGCACGCGGTGCAACCGGCCGCTCGCACGGTCGTAGAGGTCGAGCAGCCCCGCGCGGTCGGGCGGCCGGTCCTCGCGGGTCGCGTTCATCGCCTCGAGTTCGGCGGGGTCGGTGAGGCCGCGCTCCGCGATCTCACCCCAGAACCACTGCACCTGGCCGAGGTGCCACAGCAGGTCATCGCAGTCCCAGTCGGGACAGGTCGGCACACGGCGGCTGGGGGGTGCCGTCGCGAGCACGTCACGGAACCGGGCGGAGTCCGCAGCAAGGTGGTCGAGGTAGGGAAGCGCACTACCTGAGCGGCTGGGCGGCATACGGGAGTCTCCTTGTCAGCGGACGCCGGCGACCCGGAACTGCACCGAGATGCGCGGGCCCACCGGCGCGGAGGTCTTGGGGATGCAGTGGTCCCAGGTGCGCTGGCACGAGCCGCCCATGACGACGAGGTCACCGTGGGCGAGCGGGAAGCGCCGGCTGGGACCGCCGTCGCGGGGTCGCAGGGCGAGAGTGCGGCTCGAGCCGATGGAGAGGATGGCGACCATCGTGTCCTGGTCCCGGGAGCGACCGATGCGGTCGCCGTGCCAGGCGACGCTGTCGCGGCCGTCGCGGTAGAGGCAGAGTCCGGCCGTGACGAACGGCTCGCCGAGCTCGGGCGCGTAGTGCCGGCTCAGGGCGTCACGGGCCTCGACGAGCAGCGGGTGGGGGAGCGTCTCGCCCGCCGCGTAGAACTTCGTCAGCCGAGGGACGTCGACGACCGAGTCATACATGTGCCGCCGCTCCGCGTGCCACGGGACGTCGCGCAGCAGGGCCGTGAAGAGCTCGTCTCCCGCAGCGAGCCAGCCGGGCCGCACGTCGACCCAGGCGCCGCGGGTGAGCCCGGTGCGGCGCACCGCCGCACCGAGCTCGCGCAGCGTCATCACGTCGGCGAGGTCGAGCAGGGAGCCCTGGAGTGCGAGGTCCATGAGTCAACTCAACCACGGATCGAACGCCTGTGCTAGACCGGCCGCCCATTCGTGGGTGCCCACCCGGGTGCGTGCCCTGGGGGAGAATGGCCCGTATGCCGCTCTACCGTGACGAGGCGATCGTGCTGCGCACCCACAAGCTGGGCGAGGCCGACCGTATCATCACGATGCTCACCCGGACCCGTGGCCGGGTGCGGGCCGTCGCCAAGGGCGTGCGGCGCACGAAGTCGCGCTTCGGCTCCCGGCTCGAGCCCGGCATGGTCGTCGACGTCCAGTGCTACGAGGGCCGCAACCTCGACACGGTGACGCAGGCGGAGACGCTCGCGCCCTACGGCGACGCGATCGCCCGTGACTACCCCGCCTACACCGCCGCGACCGCGATGCTCGAGGTGGCGATCACGCTTACGGAGGAGCACGAGCCGCAGACGCAGCAGTTCCTGCTCCTCGGCGGGGCGCTGCGCGCGCTCGCCGAGCGCGCCCACGAGCCGACCCTCGTCCTCGACGCCTTCCTGCTGCGCTCGCTCGCGGTCGCCGGTTGGGCGCCGAGCTTCTCGGACTGCGCCCGGTGCGGCGCGCAGGGGCCCCACCGCGCCTTCTCCGTCCAGTCCGGTGGCGCCGTCTGCCCCGCGTGCCGGCCGCCGGGCTCGTCGGCCCCCGCGCCGGAGACCTTCACGCTCCTCGCCGGCCTCCTGTCGGGCGACTGGGAGGCCGCGGACGGCGCCGAGCCGCGGCACCGCAGCCAGGCGAGCGGCCTCGTCGCAGCCTTCCTGCAGTGGCACCTCGAGCGGGGCGTGCGTTCCCTGCGCCTCGTCGACCGCACCTGAGCCCGGCGGCATACTGCGGAGGACCTCCCCGCCACCGACCGACCGCCACCGACCGGAGCCCCATGACGCCGCCCACCCCGCCTCGCCGGCCCGTCCGGCCCTTCCCGCACCCGAGCGGCGCCACCGCGCCCGCGATCCCGGCCGAGGTGCTTCCTCGGCACGTCGCCATCGTCATGGACGGCAACGGCCGCTGGGCCAACCAGCGCGGCCTGCCGCGCACCAAGGGGCACGAGGCCGGGGAGGCGGCGCTGCTCGACGTCGTCGCGGGCGCCATCGAGGCGGGCGTGACCCACCTGTCGGCCTACGCCTTCTCCACCGAGAACTGGCGGCGCTCGCCGGACGAGGTGCGCTTCCTCATGGGCTTCAACCGTGACGTCATCCGGCGCCGCCGCGACCAGCTGCACGAGTGGGGCGTGCGCATGCGGTGGGTCGGGCGGGCGCCGAGGCTGTGGCGGTCCGTCATCTCCGAGCTCGAGACGGCGCAGGAGCTGACCCGGCACAACCAGGGCCTCACCCTCTACTTCTGCGTCAACTACGGCGGCCGCGCCGAGATTGCCGACGCCGTGCAGCGCATCGCCGTCGAGGTCAAGGAGGGGCGGCTGCGACCCGGCGCCATCGACGAGCGGACGATCCGGCGGCACCTCGACGATCCGACGATGCCCGACGTCGACCTCTTCGTGCGTTCGTCGGGCGAGCAGCGCACGAGCAACTTCCTGCTGTGGCAGTCCGCCTACGCCGAGCTGGTCTTCCTCGACACCCTGTGGCCCGATTTCGACCGGCGCCACCTCTGGCAGGCACTGGAGACGTATGCCGCCCGCGACCGGCGCTATGGCGGCGCCGTCGACGCCCCGACGACCGGCCCCTGACGACGAGTGTTTTCGAGCCACCTTGACGGCATCGAGCCACCCGCATGGCATCGAGCAACCCGCACGGCATCGAGCCACCGGTGGGCCGGTGGCTTCGGACCGCCGGGGTGGCGTCAGCGTGGCTGGGGGCCGCGGCTGCGGACGATGGCCGCCCGGATGCGAAGCACAAGCGCGTTCGGGTCGTCGAGCTCGGCCCACGTCACTCGCATGACGATCCATCCTTCGTCCTCGAGGGCGTCCTGGCGTCGCTTCTCCTGCCACAGCACGTCGCCCGCCCGGTTCGGGTCGGTGTACTTCACCTTGCCGTCGAACTCGAGCAGGACGCGGGTCCCGTCGATCCTGAAGTCGGCCCAACGTGTTCCCAGGCGGGTGCTGACCTCGAACTGCGGCGTCACCGCGATCCCGAGGTCGGCCAGGACGTGGGCCAGGCGGGTCTCGCCGGGGGACTCGTGGCGTCCGTCGCACCGCTCGAGCGCCGCGGCTGTGCGCCGCACACCCCGATGCCCGGCCAGCAGCTCGGTGGCGGCACGCAGGTCGTCGTGCGTGAGACGTTTGCCGTGGAGCGCGGCATCGGCGGCGATGGCTGCGTCCATCCCGCCCGCCACGAGCCCGGTCTGGACGATCGCGACCGCGACCGGCACGACCGGACCGAGTCCGGGCACCGAAGTGATGTGCAGGCCGCTCACCTGCGAGTGGCTGACGAGGTGGGGGCGGCGCCGGGTCACCTCGTCGCGGATGCGGGTGACGTGCACCGCCCGCAAGTCGGCACGCCACACCGGCAGCCCCGCGATGACGACCCGGGACTGGTGGCTCAAGGCCGCTCGGCCACCGAGGTGACGCAGCACCGCCCGGGCCTTGAGCACGTGTCGGTCCGCATCGCTCGTCGGCGGCCGGGTCGCGTACCAGCCCGTGCAGAGACGGTGCAGAACCCCGGCGCGCAGGAGCCGCCGAACCTCATGGGAGTCGACGCCTCGCGCCGAGAGCTGTGCCGCGCTGACGACCTCGTCGGCGGCATACGGGACGAGTGGTGCTGGAGAAGTGGTCATTCGCCGATGGTCGGTGCGACGATCCTCGGACGTTCTTCCCGGCTCTGAGCCTGTGGACGCGGCATCGATGGCTCGCGGGCGCTGTGGACGCCACCCTCACGGCGCCGAGCCACCCTCACGGCGCCGAGCCACCCGTGAGCGGGTGGCTGTGAACCGGCAGGGTGGCTCCAGGCCGAACGGGTGGCTCTGATCAGGCTCCGGCGGCGGCGCAGGCCGAGCACAGGCCCGTGATCTCGAGGGTGTGCGTCACGTCCGAGAAGCCGTGCTCGGCGGCGACCCGCTCGGTCCACCGTTCGACCGCGGGGCCCTCGACCTCGACGGCGCGCCCGCAGGTGCGGCATACGAGGTGGTGGTGGTGGCTCCCGGAGCACGAGCGGTAGACCGCCTCGCCGTCCTCCGTGCGCAGCACGTCCACCGCGCCGGCCTCGGCCATGGACTGGAGCGCGCGGTAGACGGTGGCCAGCCCGACCGCGTCGCCCGACTCGCGCAGCCGGGCGTGCAGGACCTGGGCCGAGACGAAGTCGTCGGACCGCGCCAGGCTCTCGGCGACGGCCAGCTGCTGGCGGGTGGGGCGCCGCGCCGTCATGCGTGCTCGTCCTCGTGGGCCCGGCCGTGCTCGTCGTAGTGGGCCTCGTGCGGGGCGTGCAGGTGGCCGTCGTGCACGTAGTCGACGTGGTCCCCGTGCGGGATGCCCTCGTGCCCGCAGTCGAGGCCGTGCTCGTGGTCGTGCTGCTCGGCCACCGCGTGGCCGCGACGCCGCAGGCGGTGGACGAGAGCGGTCCCCGCGGCGACGAGCACGAAGAGGGCCACGGCGACGAGGACGATCGTGCCTCCCGACGGGGTGTTGAGCGGATACGACAGGAGCACGCCGCCGACGGCCGAGACGAGCCCGACGGCGACCGCCCAGCGCAGGCCGCTGCTGAAGCTGCGGGCGAGCAGCTGCCCGGCGGCGTTCGGCACGATCATGAGGGCGCTGATGAGCAGCAGGCCCACGACCCGCATCGCGATGACGACCGTGAGGGCCGTGAGCACCGCCAGGACGAGGTTGAGGGTGAGGACCGGGATCCCGACGGCCCGGGCATACTCCTCGTCGTTGGCGACGGCGAAGAGCCGCGGCCGCAGCGCCCACGTCGTGCCCGCGATGAGCACCGCGAGGGCGGCGAAGACGTAGAGGTCGCTCGGCCGGGTCGTGAGGATCGACCCGAAGAGGTACTTCATGAGGTTGGCCGGCGTGCCCTCCGGAGCCCTGCTGATGATGACGACCCCGGCGGCGATGCCGCCGTAGAAGATGACGGCCAGGGCCACGTCGGCGTTCGTGCGGCCCCGGGTGCGCAGCAGCTCGATGACCACCGCCGCGAGGACCGCCGCGACGAGCGCCGTGAGCACCGGACCCTGCCCGGTGACGAGCCCCACGGCGACGCCGGCGAGGGCGACGTGGCCCATGCCGTCGCCGATGAGGGAGAGCCGCCGCTGGACGAGGAAGATGCCGACCATCGGGGCCACGGTGCCGACGAGCACCGCGGCCAGCAGGGCCCGCTGCAGGAAGTCGATGGACAGCAGGTCAGCCACGGCGCCCTCCCCGAGTGTCGAGGGGACCCTGCGGCAGGGAGGCCGCTCGGGTGCGCAGCTCGGCCTCCAGCTCGCTGTCGTGGTGGTGGCTGTCGTGCTCGTGGTGCACGAGGTCCCGCTCGGCGGCATACCGCTGCGGTGACCCGTCGAAGGTGATCCGGCCGGCGTCGACGACGACGATGCGGGTGAGCAACCGGGCGAGGGCACCGAGCTCGTGGGTGACCACGACCATGGTCACCCCCTGCGCCACGAGCCGGGCGAGGACGTCGGCGAGGACGTGCTGGTTCGCGGCGTCCACGCCCGCGGTGGGCTCGTCCATGAGGAGCACGTCCGGCTGCCCGGCGAGCGCCCGGGCGATGAGCACGCGCCGCTGCTGCCCGCCGGAGAGGGTGCTCACCTCCGTGGCCGCGCGGTCCGCGAGACCGACGACCTCGAGCGCGCGGGCGACGACCTGTCGGTCGGTCGCCCGCATCCGTCCGAGGAGGCCGAGGCGGGGGAGCCGGCCGGAGGCGACGATCTCCTCCGCGGTGGCGCGCACGGACCCCGAGAGCGTATGCCGCTGGGGGACATAGCCGAGGCGGGCCCGGTCGGCGAACTGCTCGCGCGGCACGCCGAACATCTCGACCCTGCCCGACATGAGCTCGTTGAGCCCGAGCACGCCCTTGACGAGCGTCGACTTGCCCGAGCCGTTGGGGCCGAGCACGGCCACGACCTCCCCCCGGCGCACGGTGAGGTCGGCGTGGCTCAGGACCGGGCGCTCGCCGTAGCCGAAGGTCGCATCCTCGAGCCGCAGCACGACCTCGCCGCCCGGTCGGGGGATGCCGTCGGAGGCGGCGGCGGGCACAGTGGTCACGTGCAGTCCTGTCCCCGGCGCAGGGTCGCGAGGTTGCTGCGCATCACGCCAAGGTAGTCCTTGGCGGCCGACTCGGCCGTGATCCCCTCGACGGGGTCGAGCGTGGCGAGCCGCGCGCCCGTCGAGGCGGCGACGGTCTGCGCGAAGTGCGGCTCCACCAGCGTCTCCTGGTAGACCGTCGTGACGCCGCGCTGCCGGACGAGGTCGGAGACCGCCTCGAGCGCGGCCGCGGACGGCTCGGCCTCGGGCGACAGGCCGCTGATGCCGTGCTGGCGGAAGCCGTAGCGGGCGGCGAGGTAGCCGAAGGCCGCGTGGCTCGTGACGAGGTCGCGGATGCGGCAGCTCGCCAGCCCCTTCCTGAGCTCCGCGTCGAGGGCCTCCAGCTCGCCGACGAAGCTCCTCGTGTTCGCCTCATAGGCCGCGGCGTTGACCCGGTCGGTCGCGGCCAGCCGGTCGCCGATGGCGCGGGCGACGGCGGCATACCGCTGCGGGTCGAGCCAGAAGTGCGGGTCCGCGCCACCGGAGGTCGCGAGGTCCCGGTCGGAGGCAGTGAGGGAGAGCCGGGCGGCGGGGGAGACGTCGAGGAGCCGGGCGGGGTCCGCGACCTGCTCGGCCGCCTCGTCCACTGCGGGCTGGAAGCCCTTGGCGTAGATGACGACGTCGGCGCGCTGGATCCGCGTCGTGTCCTGGCCGCCGAGCTCGAGGTCATGCGGCTCGGTGCCGGGCTTCGTGAGCACCGAGACCGCCACGTGGCCGCCGCCGATGCGCTGGGTGGCGAACTCGAGCGGGTAGAACGAGGTCACCGCGGTGGGCCGCCCGGGCGTCGCTGCCGCCTCGCCAGCGTCACCCGAGCTCGGCGTGCCGCAGCCCGCCCCGAGGAGGCTGAGCACGGTCGCGCCCACGAGGGATCGCACGAGGACGGCTGGTCGCGGCATACGACCATGCTCTGCCAACTGAGAATGATTGTCAAAGTTACTTCGGGAACAGGCGGACGATGGCGACGGAGAGCGTGAGCAGCAGCACCGCGATGCGCAGCAGCCGCTCGGGCAGGGCGAGGCGCTGCCACGTGAGGAAGAGCAGCCAGCCGAGGAAGGCCCCGAGGAGCAGCAGTGCGACGCCGCCCCACGGCGAGGGGGCGAGCACCCCGGCCCCCACGATGACGACGAGGACGCCGACCGCCAGGGCGCGGGGTACGCGGTGCATCCGCTCGACGAGAGGAACGGATGCGTGCTCGACGCGGGAACGGAAGCTCAGGCCCACGCCACGAGGGTAGGGCAGCGTCGGCCACCACCCACGGGCGGCCGGAGCACCGCATGGGGGCCGATAGCCTAGGCGGCATGGCCAAGCACACCTCCACCGTGGACACCGTCGTCAGCCTCTGCAAGCGCAGGGGTTTCGTCTTCCCGAGCGGGGAGATCTACGGCGGCACCCGTTCGGCCTGGGACTACGGCCCGCTCGGTGTCGAGCTCAAGGAGAACATCCGGCGGCAGTGGTGGAAGTCGATGGTGACCGGCCGCGACGACGTCGTGGGCCTCGACAGCTCGATCATCCTGCCGCGCGAGACGTGGGTGGCCTCCGGCCACGTCGGCACGTTCACGGACCCGCTCGTCGAGTGCCTCTCGTGCCACAAGCGCTTCCGCCAGGACCATCTTCAGGAGGCGGTCTTCGACAAGGCCGGTGCCAAGCTCGGGGTCGCCGGCCCGGACGACGTGCCCATGGCGGAGGTCGGCTGCCCGAACTGCGGCACCAAGGGCCGGTGGACCGAGCCTCGCGAGTTCAACATGATGCTCAAGACCCACCTCGGCGTCATCGAGGACGAGTCTGGCCTGCACTACCTGCGCCCCGAGACGGCGCAGGGCATCTTCGTCAACTTCGCCAACGTCATGGGCGCCTCGCGCAAGAAGCCGCCCTTCGGCATCGCGCAGACCGGCAAGTCGTTCCGCAACGAGATCACGCCGGGCAACTTCATCTTCCGCACCCGCGAGTTCGAGCAGATGGAGATGGAGTTCTTCGTCAAGCCCGGCGAGGACGAGCAGTGGCACCAGTACTGGATCGACGAGCGCACCCGCTGGTACATCGACCTCGGCATCAACCCCGACAACCTGCGCCACTTCGAGCACCCCGCCGACAAGCTGTCGCACTACTCCAAGCGCACCGTCGACATCGAGTACCGCTTCAACTTCGCCGGCTCCGAGTGGGGAGAGCTCGAGGGCGTGGCCAACCGCACCGACTTCGACCTGTCGAGCCACAGCACGCACTCGGGCCATGACCTCGTCTACTTCGACCAGACCACGGGCGAGCGCTACACCCCCTACGTCATCGAGCCGGCGGCCGGCCTCTCCCGCTCGCTCATGACCTTCCTCGTCGACGCGTATGCCGAGGACGAGGCACCGAACACCAAGGGCGGCGTCGACAAGCGGGTCGTCCTGCGCCTCGACCCCCGTCTCGCCCCCGTCAAGGCCGCGGTGCTGCCGCTGTCGCGCAACGCCGACCTCTCGCCCAAGGCCCGTGACCTCGCCGCCGCCCTGCGCAGGCATTGGAACATCGACTTCGACGACGCCGGGGCCATCGGCAAGCGCTACCGCCGCCAGGACGAGATCGGGACGCCCTTTTGCATCACGGTCGACTTCGACACCCTCGAGGACTCGGCCGTGACGATCCGCGAGCGCGACTCGATGGGCCAGGAGCGGATCTCGCTCGACAAGGTGGAGGGCTACCTCGCGCAGCGCCTGGTCGGCTGCTGACCCCTGCTCCGCTCCCCCCCCTGGCCCCCGAGCCCGGTCGAGTGGCCACTTCCGTGCGGGTGTCGGTGCGGGTGGACGGGGCAGAAGTGGCCACTCGACGTGGGACCGAGCCCGGTCGAGTGGCCACTTGCGTGCGGGTGTCGGTGCGGGTGGACGGGACCGGCGAGATGCCCGGTGGGGACCCGTGGCCTAGGCTCGACGGGATGGACGTCAGAACCAGCAACATCCGGACCAGGCACAACGTGCACGTCACCGGGCGGGCGGACGGCCCGCCCATGGTGTTCGCGCACGGCTTCGGCTGTGACCAGGGCATGTGGCGCTACGTCGCGCCGGCCTTCGAGCGGAGCCACCGGGTCGTGCTCTTCGACCACG
>NZ_DASSMH010000111.1:0-4570 GCF_035688975.1 Intrasporangium sp.
CGTCGCCGAGCGTGACGAGGGTGCCGAGGATCGGGCCCTGGTTGTAGGACCAGACGTCCTCGACGAGCACCTCCTGCCCGGCGCGCAGCCGTATGCCGTCGAGGACGAGGCCGCTCTCCGGCGACCACAGCCGCGCGTAGACCCAGTCGATGAGCCGGCGCGCCTCCGCCGCGTCGCCGGTGCGCGCGAGGTGCAGGGCTGCCGGGCCGGTCGCCGGGCTGTTCTTGAAGTCGCGCTCGCGACTCCAGAAGAGGCCACCGCCCACGTCGTCGGTGTGGGCCGACCTCAGCTGCGCGGTGAGGTGCCGCTCGACGCTGCGCAGCCGGCGGCGCGGACCGGGGCGCCCGACTCGCTCGTGGAGGGCGGCCAGGCGGCCCGAGGCGAGCGCGAGCCACGCCATGTCGTCGTAGAAGTCGTCCGCCCACCTCCCGCCGTTGCGCAGCCGGACCGTTGCGAGCACCCGGTCACCGCGGCGTGCCCGCAGCCCGGCCCCCGGCGCGTCGTCCCGGCGCAGGTGCCGGAGCGCGGCGTCGACGATGGCGTCGAGGTAGTGCGCCTGCCACCAGTAGTGCCACTCGCCTCGCAGGCCGCCCAGGGTCCGCAGCCCGCGGGGCGCGGGGTGGGCCACCCGCGCGAGGTGGGTGAGCGGCATACGGCCGAGGCGCGCCCCGAAGAGGGCTGAGACGGAGCGCTCCGCCTCGGCGGCGCGCTCGTCGAGGTGCCCGGCGCGTCGCGCGAGGGCGGGGTCGGCGGCCACGTCGCGACGCTATCGCGGGGGCTGCGGACACGCGGGATTGGTCGGTAGCGGCCCACTGTCGGAGCCGCTCGGTACCCTGCGAGCGACCGCACAAGAGCCGACCCGGAGGTGCCGACGTGCCGCACCAAGGAGTGTTTCCGTCGTGACCGCGGCGCCTGCCGTGGGGGGACCGGCCGGGTGGCTGGCGTGGCTCACCGACGATGAGCTCGAGAGCGAGCTCGGGGTGGACACCGTCGAGCGGGGAGCCGCCTACCACCGCTCGCGGGCCGTCTCCTCGCTGACGGTCGGTCGGGACGGGCGGGTCCTGCTGGCCAGCGTGCGAGGCAGCCGGGGCCGCAGCTACCAGACCGTCGTCACGGCCCGGGACGTTGGCGCCGGGGAGGCCGACGGCGACCTCTTCGGCGACGAGGACGGGGAGCTTGCGTGGGCAGGCCAGTGCAGCTGCCCGATGCGCTTCGACTGCAAGCACGTCGTGGCTGTCATCCTTGCCGCCCGCAGCCGGCTCGCGGGTGGCGGCCGCCCGGCGACGCCGGCCTGGGAGGCGCTCCTGGCCGACGTGGGGCGGACCCGCCCGGCTGCCGACGGCGTGGTGCCGCTCGCCCTGCACGTCGAGGTCGTCACGCCCAGACCCAGCCGGTATGCCGTGACACCGTCGGCGCCCACCTTGCGCCTGCGGCCGATGACCAAGGGCAAGAACGGTGGGTGGATCCGCACCGGCGTCTCGTGGCGCGACCTCGACTACGGCTACCGTGCCGCCCGGGTCGGCCCCCGCCAGCAGGAGGCGCTCCTCGCGCTGGTGGCCACCGCCCGCGCTCGGGCCCGTGGCGGCTACTACGCGCTGGAGCAGCAGCTCGCGGCCCACGATGTCGGCGCCGCTCTCTGGCGGCTGCTGCGCGAGAGCGAGGAGGCCGGCATCCCCCTCGTGAGCGGCGCGAAGGGGGAGACGCCGGTGCTGCTGCACGAGGAGCCGGCCGCTGTCGTCCTCGACGTGCGCCGAACCGGGCCCCGTGGTGATGCCACCGTGACCCCGCGCGTGCGGATGCCGGGCGCCGAGGCCGGCGTGGACCGCGAGCCGGACGGCAGCGACGGGGCCGACCAGGAACCACGGCTGGGCGGCCTCGTCGGCACCCCCCCTCACGGGGCGTTCGTCCAGACCGCCGACGCTCTGGTGCTGGCCCGCTTCGACCCGCCGCTCGACGAGTCCATCGGCACCCTCGTCACCAGGGCCGACGTGGTGACGGTCCCGGGCGCGGAGCTGCCGAGGTTCTTCTCGCGCTACTACCCCATGCTGCGCCAGCTCGCGGACGTGGAGTCGTCGGACGGCAGCGTGACCTTCCCGGAGGTGCGGCCGCCGCGACTCGCGCTGGCCGTGCGGTTCGAGCCGGGGCACCAGACGACGCTGCGGTGGTCCTTCGCCTACGCCGTGGGCGAGCAGACCGTGACCGTCCCGATCCTCGGTCCCGCTGCTGCCGCTGCTTCCCCTGCTCCCGCTGACAGCGTCGCTCGCGACCTCCCGGCAGAGGCGGCCCTGCTCGCCGGGCTCGAGGTGCTCGACGCCATGCCCGGGCTGCGCGTCGTCGTGGGCCACGAGCGCCGGCTCGTCCCGGAGCTGCGGCTGCGCGGCCTCGACACCGCGACGTTCGTGAGCGACGTGCTCCCGGCCCTGACGGAGCGCGACGACGTCGACGTGACGGTGGAGGGGACCCCGCTGCCCTACGCCGAGACGGAGGAGGCCCCGCTCATCACGGTCTCCGCGACCGACTCGACGGCCGCCGGGCAGGCCGGCGCCGAGGACTGGTTCGACCTCGGCATCACCGTGACCATCGCCGGCGAGGACGTGCCCTTCACGCCCCTCTTCGCCGCGCTGGCCCGAGGCGACGAGCACCTCATCCTCGACAGCGGCACGTGGTTCAGCCTCGACCGGCCCGAGCTGCACAGCCTGCGTCGGCTCATCGAGGAGGCCCGGTCGCTGCAGGACCGCCAGTCCGGCACCTTGCGGGTCACGCGATGGCACGCGGGGCTGTGGGAGGAGCTGGTCAGCCTCGGGGTCGTGGCCCACCAGAGCGAGCGCTGGTCCCGCGCCGTCGGCGCATTGCTCGACCTGGAGTCGATCCCTGCGCCGCCGACGCCGGCCGGCCTGCGCGCCGAGCTGCGGGACTACCAGGTGCAGGGCTACCACTGGCTCGCACTGCTCTGGGACCACCAGCTCGGCGGCGTCCTCGCCGACGACATGGGGCTCGGCAAGACGCTGCAGACCCTCGCCATGGCAGCCCGGGCCCACGATCTCGGCACCCTCACCCCTGAGGCGCCGCTGCTCGTCGTCGCGCCGACGAGTGTCGTGTCCACCTGGCAGCGCGAGGCGGCCCGGTTCTGCCCCCACCTGCACGTGGCGACGGTGACCGAGACCGCTCGGCGGAGGGGGACGTCGCTGCCCGAGACCGTGGCCGGGGCGCACCTCGTGGTCACGTCCTATGCCCTGCTGCGCCTCGAGGAGGAGGCCTACCGAGGCCTTCCCTGGAGCGGCCTGGTGCTGGACGAGGCCCAGTTCGTGAAGAACCACCAGGCCAAGACCTACCAGGCGGCGCGGCGGCTGCCCGCGCCCTTCAAGCTCGCGATCACCGGCACCCCGCTCGAGAACTCGCTCATGGACCTGTGGGCGCTGCTGTCGATCGTCGCTCCGGGGCTCTTCCCCAGCCCCCAACGCTTCACGGACCTCTACCGCAGGCCCATCGAGAGCGGGGAGGCGCCGGAGCTGCTCGCCACGCTGCGCCGCCGGATCCGGCCGCTGATGCTGCGCCGCACCAAGGAGCAGGTGGCGCGGGACCTGCCGCCCAAGATCGAGCAGGTCCTGAACGTCCGGCTCAACGCGCAGCACCAGCGCGTCTACCAGACCCACCTGCAACGTGAGCGGCAACGCGTGCTCGGCATGCTCGACGACGTGGACCGCAACCGGATCGCGATCCTGCGCTCGCTGACGGTGCTGCGTCAGCTGAGCCTCGACGTCTCCCTCGTCGACGACGAGCTGGCCGGCACGGTGGCCTCCAGCAAGATCGACGCGCTCGTCGAGCAGCTGCACGAGTTGGCCGCGGAGGGGCATCGCGCCCTCGTCTTCAGCCAGTTCACAGGCTTCCTGCGGCTGGTGCGGGAGCGGCTCGATGCCGAGGGCATCGGACACGTCTACCTCGACGGTCGCACGCGGGACCGGCCTCGGCGGATCGCGACCTTCCGCGAGGGCGACGCGCCGGTGTTCCTCATCAGCCTCAAGGCTGGCGGCTCGGGCCTGACCCTCACCGAGGCCGACTACGTGTTCGTCCTCGACCCGTGGTGGAACCCCGCCACCGAGGCGCAGGCCGTCGACCGGACCCACCGGATCGGGCAGGACAAGACCGTCATGGTCTATCGCCTCGTGGCGCAGGACACGATCGAGGAGAAGGTCATCGAGCTGCAACAGCGAAAGCGCGACCTGTTCACCCGCGTCGTCGACGCCGACGGTCTCATGGGAGCGCCCATGAGCGCCGACGACATCCGCGGCCTGCTCGGGGCCTGAGCGGGCTCGCTCTCAGGCGCTCGGCTGCGAGCACGGCATACGGCGAGGGGCCTCACGACGAGGTCGGGGATGTCGCGCCTGGGCCGGTGATTCTGCTGTGCCCACCACGTCTCCTTAGGCATCGTGGGGCTAGGCCGACTCTTCACCGGGACCGGTGTCGGCCTACTCCTCGCTGTCTTCCCGCGGATAGTCCTCGTCTGCATCCTCGGCCACGGGAAGCGACTGCTCCGCGACGTCGGCCTCGTTGGCCTCGACGGCGGCCAACG
>NZ_DASSMH010000112.1:0-37096 GCF_035688975.1 Intrasporangium sp.
ACGGGGTGGGGTGTGCGGAAGTGGCCACTCGACGGGGTGGGGTGTGCGGAAGTGGCCACTCGACGGGGTGGGTGGGGCGGGGGAAGGTCGAGTGGCCAGTTGCGTGCACCGCCCTGGTGTCAGGAGAAGGCGAACAGGACGATCGGCGCGGACGTCGGCTGCGGCGAGCCGCCGGCGGGCTCGACGGTGATGCCGGCGCCCTTGGCCGTGCTGGCGTCACCCGTGAGGAGGGTGACCTGCTCGTCGCCTGCCCCGCCGCTGGCGGGCAGAAAACCCGCCGGGGCCATGTGCCCGGACGGGTCCTGGAGCCACAGCTGGTAGACCCGCCCGGCGGGCGCGGGCGGCATACCCGACGCGAGGACGACGGCCCGGTGCAACGAGGGCGAGCGGACCAGGGTCGCCCGCGCACCGCCAGGCAGGGTCTTGACGACCCGCGACGCGTCGGACGCATCGAGCACCTGGGAGGCGACGCTCGGCGGAGGCGCGCTGGGCGACATCGCCCGCCACGCGGCGAACCCGCCGATGACGAGGACCGCGGCCGCCGCGGCTGCCACGAGCAGGCGCCAGGGACCGGGCCGTCGGGTCGGGCCGGCGACGGGCGCATCGCCCGCGGCCAGCCGCGTGGGTGCGGGCCGGGGCGCCTCGGGCGGCAGCGGACGCACCGTCGTGATGTCGCGCAGCACGCGGGCCCGCAGCGACGGGGGCGGGGCCTGCACCGAGATGGCGGACAGCTCGCCGGCCGTCGCGGAGAGGTCGGCCACCTCGGCCTCGCAGGCCGGACAGCTGACGAGGTGCCGCTCGAACCGGGCCCGCTCGACGTCGTCGAGGGCGTCCACGGCATACGCACCGGAGAGCGCGTGGATGTCGTCGTTCATGAGCCCACCCCGAGCGTGTCCCGAAGTCGGATGAGGCCGTCGCGGATGCGGGTCTTCGCGGTGCCGAGGGGCAGGTCGAGCATTGATGCCACCTCCGTGTGGGTGTATCCGGACAGGTATGCGAGCTCGAGGGCTCCGCGCTGGGCGTCGGTCAGGGTGTCGAGGGCGCGCCGCACGCGCTCCGCGTCGAGCCGCAGGGCCACGGTCTCGGCAGTGGTGTCGTGGGCAGCCTCGTGGCTCGTGGCGTGCCAGGTCTCGTCGCGGCGCACGGCCGCCTCTGCCGACCGGACCCGGTCGACGGCCTTGCGGTGCGCGATGGTGAGCATCCAGGACAGGGCGCTGCCCCGGCGCGGGTCGAAGCGCGCGCAGTGTCGCCAGATCTCGAGGAAGGTCTCCTGGGTGACCTCCTCCGACTGGGCCGGGTCACGCACCACCCGGCGGACGAGGCCGTAGAGGCGCGGTGACACGGCGTCGTAGAGCTCACCGAACGCGCCCTCGTCCCCGCTCGCCGACCGGCGCAGGAGCCGGCCCAGGTCAGGGGCGCCGGTGGTCTCCTCCGACGGGTCATCGCCCGAGGAGACCACCGAGAAGGGGGACATGTCGTCCATTGTGCTGGCTGCTCGTCGGCTCGTCAGGCCCGGGTCACGGCATGAGGACGGAGTCCACGATGTAGACCGTGGCGTTCGCGGTGGGGACGTTGCCGCAGAGCACCGTCGCCTTCTCCTTGCCGACCGTGAAGTCCTTGCCGGAGCCCTCGACCATGAGGTCCGTGCCGGCGAGCGTCCGGTGCGTGCCGGCGATCTTGTCGGGACCGATCTTGCCGGCGACGACGTGGTTCGTGAGGATCTTGGTCAGCGTCGCCTTGTCGGCGAGCACCTTCTTGAGGTCGGCCGCGGGGATCTTGGTGAAGGCCTCGTTGGTCGGTGCGAACACCGTGATCTCGGGTGCCGAGTTGAGGGTGTCCACGAGACCGGCCGCCTTGACGGCGGTGACGAGAGTGGACAGGAGCGGGTTGTTGCTCGCGGCGGTCGCGACGGGGTCCGTGGCCATGCCCTGGAAGGATCCCTTGCCGTCCTTGGGAACGGCGGCGCACGCGGTGCCGAAGACCATCGAGGCCGGGTCGGCCATGGTCCCCGACGTGGTCATGTCGCCGGACGGGGTCGACCCGGTGGCCATGGGAGCGGCCTCGGACGTCATGGACGAGCTGGCGGCGCCGGCGGCCGGTGCTGCCGTGCCGGTGCTGCTCCCGCAGGCGGCGAGGCCGAGCGGCAGGGCCAGGGCGAGGGCCACGAGGGTGCTTCGGGTGTTCATGTCGTTGTGCTCCTGGTGTGTGGTGTGTGGTGCGGTGGGTGCTGGGTCACTGGGAGTTCGGAGCGGGACGCGGTGCGGATTGGGTTGTGGCGCAACATTTCTCGACAGGTTGAAGGGACGGTTACTGGACCGTCACGACGACGTCCTGTATGCCGCTCGACCCGCTGGGAAAGGGCGTCGCCCGCTCCGCGACCTGCGGGACCCCCCTCCGGTCGGTGGCGCGCACCGACAGGTGGTGCAGTCCCGGCGTCGCCTCCCACGGCAGGTACCACTGCCGCCACGAGTCGACGCCGATGTCGGGACCGAGCCGGGCCGGCTGCCAGGGCCCGTCGTCGACGCGCACCTCGACGGTGCCGACGCCGCGGTGCTGCGCCCACGCCACACCCCCGATCGCCACGCGTCCGGGGGCGATCGTCGAGAGTGGGACCGGGGTGTCGATCCGGGCGCTCGTCTTGATCGGCGCGTCGGTCGCCCACTGCCGCCTCGTCCAGTAGGCCTGCTCGGCGGCATACGTCGTGAGGGTGAGCCGGGAGAGCCACTTCGTGGCTCCGACGAAGCCGTAGAGCCCCGGTGTCACGAGGCGCGCGGGGAAGCCGTGGGCGTCGGGGAGCGGCTCGCCGTTCATGCCGATGGCCACCATGGCGTCGCGCCCGTCACGGATGGCGGAGAGCGGGGTGCTGATGGTGAACCCGTCCTCGGCGGCGCTGAGCAGCTGGTCGGAGGTGCCCTTGACGCCGGCGCGGTCGAGCAGGTCCGTCAGCCGGACGCCGAGCCAGCGTGCGGAGCCGACGTATCCGCCGCCCACCTCGTTGGAGACGCAGGTGAGCGTGATGTCCCGCTCGATGAGGGGCAGCGCGAGCAGCTCGGCGAAGGTGAGGGAGTAGGGCCGCTCCACCATCCCGTCGATCTCGAGGCGCCACGCGTCGACGTCGACGCGCGGGACGATGAGGTTGGTGTCGACGCGGTAGAAGTCAGCCGTCGGGGTCTGGAGGGGGGAGATCCCCGCGACGGTGCGCTCGAGCCCGGCGGGCAGCGGGCCTGCCGGCGTCCGCGGTCGTGGCAGCACGACGTCGGCGGTGGCCCGGATGCCGCCGCGCACCTGGCCGGCAACCCCGGCCAGGGCCGAGCCCACTGCCACGGCCACGGTTGCGAGGAGGAACGTGCGGCGGCCGGCGCCGGTCTCGGCGCGACCGGTCGACGGCGTGGTCGTGGCGCTCGGGGGCCCGGGAGCCGGCCGGTAGCTGGCCGCCGGCACCGTCCCGGGCCGCGGCGGCTCGGGCTCCGCGAGGACGGCCAGTCGGCGCAGCACGACGACGCCGACGACGAGCGCGGCGAGGGCCGGTAGGAGGTCGAGGGCCGACCCGGAGGGTCGGCTGACGGCCGCGAGTCCGGCCACGACGGCGAGGGCGGCGACCACGGCGGTGGCTGCGTCGGGTCGGCGTCGGGCAAGCAGGCCGGCCGCTGCGGCCAGCACGAGGGTGCCCAGCAGGACCGAGCCCTGCAGGACGAGCTTGTCGGCGGTGCCGAACTGCCGGATCGCCCACTCCTTCAGCGGAGTCGGCGTGAGGTCGATGACCGTCGAGCCGATCGCGAGCACCGGGGACGCGGCCGGGTCCGTGAAGGCGGCCACGAGGTGCCCGGCCGCGATGGCGGCCAGCGCGGCGAGGATGCCGGTGACGGCGAACCGGGTGCGGGTCATGGGAGGTGTTCGTTCTCACGGCTGCCGCGGATTGGCGGGGCGGACGGCCGACGACAGCGGGGCAGCGGCATACGGCTGCTCGTCATGAGGCCCCGGACGGGCAGGTCAGCCCACGTCGGTCCCGGGGCGTGCCAGCAGGCGCCTCAGCGTCGCGCCGTACGCGACGCGCGCCACGGCCGCCGTCACCCTCCCCGCCGCACCGGGCACACCGAGCACGGAGATCTCCTGGGTCCACTCGACCTCAGAGCCGCCAGGAGCGGCGCCGACGCGCAGCGCGATCCAGCCGCGGATCACCTTGCCCTCCTTGCGGATTCGGGCCACTCCGGGCTGGGCACCGCTGGGCGGCTCGATCTCGTCGATGACCATCGGGTCGTCGACGACGACGGGCCCCACGGCGGTTCGAGCGACGAACCTGCTGCCCGGGCGCAGCTCGTCGGCCCCGAGTGCGTCGCCGCACAGCGTGGTCAGGGGGATGACGGCCGTGTGGGCGCGCAGGTCGAGCACGCGTCGCCACGCCTCCTGAGGTGGCAGCGACGACGCAAGGCGGAGCTCGAACCGTGTCACGAGCCCATCGTGCCCCCAGCGTCGTCCGGGAGGCGGCCTGCCCCGGAGAGCGGTCGCGCGAGCACCATGCAGGGCAGCCTGCAGCGGTGCTCAGCCTCGGCCGGCCAGCCTCTCGCGGGCGACGGCCAGGTCCGCGGTGAGACCGGCATACAGCTCGTCCCGCTCCCGCGCCCGCAGCACGGCGGACGGGTGGATGGTGGCCACGACCCACTCCTGCCGTGTCGGAAGCGGCTCGAGCACCCGGCCGCGCGAGGCGCCGACCCGGAAGCCCGGGCCGAGCAGCGCCTTGCCCGCTGTCGCTCCGAGCAGCACGAGGCCCTCGGGCCGCAGCGCGTCGAGCTCCGCGAGCAGCCACGGCTGGCACGCCGCGACCTGCCACCGTGACGGGCTCTCGTGGATCCGGCGCTTGCCCTGCTGGGTGAAGCGGAAGTGCTTGACCGCGTTGGTCACCCACACCTGCTCGCGGGCGATCCCCGCCTCCTCCAGGGCCCGGTCGAGCACCCGCCCGGCGGGTCCGACGAAGGGCTCGCCCGCCCGGTCCTCGGCGTCCCCCGGCTGCTCGCCGACGAGCACGAGCCGGGCGTCGGCACTGCCGTCGCCGAAGACCGCCTGGGTGGCCTCACGGTAGAGGTCGCAGCCGCGACATCCCTGCACGGCGGTCGCGAGGGAGGGGAGGCTGCGGCGCGGCGGAAGGAAGCTCTCCGCACCGGGGAAGTCGGGACCGGGCATGTGCTGGCGCTACCCTCAGCCGGCCGGAATATGCCCGTGGGCCGCCGCCGGCCCACCGCGACGAGGGCCCGGCCGCGCCCTAGAGTCGGGTCCGTGAACATCATCTTCGTCGAGCCGAACTTCCCGGCGAACCAGCGCCGGTTCGTCCACGCGCTCGCCGGCGTGGGTGCCACCGTCTTCGGCATCGGGGAGACCGAGGAGGGCCACCTCGGTGACGAGCTGCGCAGCGCCATGCACGGCTACTACCGGGTCGGCTCGGTCACCGACGTCGACCAGCTGACCGAGGCCGTCCGCTACTTCCAGGGGCGGGTGTGGGTGGACGCCCTCGAGGCGACGGTCGAGGCCCACACCATGCCCGCCGCGCAGGTCCGGGAGGCGTGCGGCATACCCGGCACGTCGGTCCGCACCACGTGGCTCTGCCGCGACAAGCCCTCGATGAAGGAGGCGCTGCGCCAGGCCGGCGTCCCCACCGCGGCCTCGGCCGCCGTGGACGCCCCGGACGAGGCGCGCGACTTCGCCCGGCGCACCGGCTACCCCCTCGTCCTCAAGCCACGCGCCGGCGCCGGGGCCCAGGGCACCGTGCGCGTGGACAACGACCGCGAGCTCGCGGCTGCGCTCGACCGGTTCGGCGCCGAGGGCGCGTCGTCCATCGCCATCGAGGAGTTCGTCGAGGGCCATGAGGGCTTCTACGACACGATCACGCTCGGCGGCAACATCGTGCACGACTGGGCCACGCACTACTACCCCAACGTGCTCGAGGCGATGCGGCACCGGTGGATCTCGCCCCAGTTCGTCACGACCAACCGGCTCGACGGCAACGGCTTCTACGACGAGGTGCGCGAGCTGGGCCAGCGGGTCATCGCCGCTCTCGGCATCGAGACGTCCGCCACGCACATGGAGTGGTTCTACGGCCCCAAGGGCCTGCGCTTCTCGGAGATCGGCGCGCGGCCCCCGGGCGTGGGGTGCTGGGACCTCTACTCGGCGAGCAACGACGTCGACGTCTACCGCGAGTGGGCCCACATCGTCACCCACGGCCGGCCCGAGCACTCGATGCGCCGGCCGTATGCCGCGGGCATCGTCGCGCTGCGCCCGAGCGCCGACGGGGCGATCCGGGGCTACTCCGGGATCGACGAGATCCAGGGGCGCTACGGCGAGTGGATCCTCGACGCCCACTTCCCGCCCCCCGGCCACTCCACCCAGGCCATCGAGGCGGGGTACATGGCCAACGCATGGCTGCGCATGCGCCACCCCGACTACGACGTCGTGCGCGCGATGCTCGACGACGCGGGCCGGACGATCAAGGTCCACGCCGGCTGAGCCGCTGGCTCCCCGGGACTCCCACACCGCCGCCGATGACCACGATCCTGCTCGGGCCGCAACGCTTCACCACGACGGTCACCCCCGCGCTGCGCTCCCTGGACGCCGATGGGCCGGTCGCCGTCATCAACGCGGGCTGGGAGGAGCGCGAGGGCGACGACGGCGAGCTGGACGGGCTGCTCGACGGGCGCGGGCGCAACCTGCGGCTCTACGAGCGCACCTTCGAGGTCCTCGCCGAGGACGAGCGCTTCGCGGCCGCCGGCCTTGCCTTCCGGGACCGGCAGGACGAGCTGCGGGCCTTCTACGGCATACGGCTGCGCGCCGCCATGGACGCGGTCGCCGAGGTCCTGCACCGCTCGTCCCCGCACGGGCTGCGGGGCACGGCGGTCGAGGCGGCCATCGCCGCGGTGCGAGACGTCGACACCTGGTATGCCGGTCAGCTCAAGGAGCTCTACCGCGAGGTGGACGCGGCCGCGCCGCCCGAGCAGAGCGAGCCGATCGCCCGGCACCGCAGCGAGATCGACGCGGTGCTGCAGGAGTGCTGCGCCGTCGTGCTGCCCGGGGGGCACGTCGGCTCCCTCGTGCGCGCCCTGCGCCTCTTCCGGGTGCGCATCCCGGCCCACCTGCCGGTCATCGCGTGGTCCGCGGGCGCCATGGCGCTCACCGAGCGGGTCGTGCTCTTCCACGACTTCGGCCCACACGGGGCGTCGTTCCCGGAGGTCTACGACCGCGGCCTGGCGCGGCTGCCGGGGATCGCGGTGTTCCCCCACGCCAAGCGCCGGCTGCGGCTCGACGATCCCGAGGCCCTGCAGGTGCTCGCCCGGCGCTTCGCCGACCTGCGGCTCCTGCTGCTCGACACGGGCACGTTCCTGCGTTTCGAGGCGGGCGGCCAGGGCCTCCCGGACGGCGCCCGCGTCATCACCGACGAGGGCCGTGTGGCGCAGGTGGGCGCGTGAACGCCGGCCGACTCGCGATCAACCGGCTGCGGGAGCGGGCCCCGGTCGACGGCGCGACGATCGACCGCTTCGTCGCGCGCCATGGCTCGCCCATCGTCGAGGGGGAGCGGGCCACGTTCCTCTTCCGCGGCGAGGTGGACCAGGCGTTCGTCCGCCACCGGGTGGTCGGCCTGCCCGATCCGCTGGAGATGACGCGCTTCCCCGAGTCGGACCTGTGGACGGCGACCACGCTGCTTCCGGAAGGCTCTCGCGTCGAGTACCAGATCGAGGTCCGCCGCGGCGAGCACCACGAGCGGTTCAACGACCCGCTCAACCCCCGCCTCGCGCACAGCCCGCTCGGGTCGTCGTCGGTGTGCGCCGCCGTCGGCTACCGCGTGCCCGACTGGGTGGCCCACGACCCGGAGGCCCGTCCCGGCGAGATCGTCGAGGAGACGATGCACAGCAAGGCCCTGCGCCGTGACCAGCCGGTCAAGGTCTACCTGCCGGCGCGCTTCAACGACAGGCTGCGCTACCCGTTGCTCGTGGTCCACGACGGGGACGACTACCTGGGCTTCGCCGCGATGAAGACGGTGCTCGACAACCTCATCCACCGCCTCGACGTCGAGCCGCTCGTCGTGGCCTTCGTCGCACCTGAGGACCGGCTCAAGGAGTATCCCGACCACGCGCCGCACGCCCGGTTCCTGGCGCGCGAGCTCGTGCCGCTGCTCACCGAGCGCCTGCCGCTCGTCGACACCCCGGAGGCGCGCTGCCTCATGGGGTCCTCGTTCGGTGGCGTCGCGGCCCTGTCGAGCGCGGTGCGCTACCCCGGCCTCTTCGGCTCGCTGCTGCTGCAGTCGGCGTCGCTCGTCTTCACCGACATCGGCTTCGACCACGGCGGCGGGCCCTACTTCGACCCGGTCGTGAAGTTCGTCAACCGCTACCGGTCCCGGCCGACCCGGCCGGTCGACCGGATCTACATGACGTGCGGCGTCTACGAGCCGCTCATCACGCCGAACCGGTCGATGGTGCCCGTCTTCCGCGCGGCAGGGATGACGGTCAACTACGCCGAGGCCCGCGACGGCCACAACTGGGAGAACTGGCGCGACCGCCTCGGCCCGGCGCTGTCGTGGATCTTCCCCGGCCCCCAGAAGTTCGTCTACGAATGAGCAGCAGCCTTGCTGAGCAGCAGCCCTAAGGAGGAAGCCATGAAGGTGAGCGACCGCTGGTGGTCCGAGCGCCTCGGCCAGGAGCTGACCGTCAGCCGATGGGGCACCTGGGGCGTGCCGGTGCTGCTCTTTCCCACGGCGGGCGGCGACGCCGAGGAGGTGGAGCGGGGCGGCCTCATCGACGCCGTCCGGCCGCTTCTCGACTCCGGCCGCGCCAAGGTCTACTCGTGCGACAGCACCGCTGGCCAGGCCCTCGCCCGCCGGGAGGGCTCGACGGCATACCGCATGGCGCTCTTCAACGCCTACCACCAGGCCGTCGCCGAGGAGGTCCTCCCCGCCATCGCCTCCGACTGCGGCGGCCCGCAGCCCCTCGTCGCGGCGGGAGCCTCCATCGGCGCCTTCAACGCCGTCGCCCTCCTCTGCCGCTACCCGCACCTCGTCGACGCGGCACTCGGCATGAGCGGCACGTATGCGGTGGACGCGATGATCGGCGGCCCGCTCACCGACGACCTGTACTTCTCCTCCCCGCTGCACTTCCTGCCGGGCCTCGACGGCGACGCGCTCGAGCAGCTGCGCCGCCGCATGGTCGTGCTCGCGAGCGGAACCGGCGCCTGGGAGGACATCTCCGAGTCGTGGGAGATGGCCCGGGTGCTCGGCAGCAAGGGCGTGCCCAACCGCGTCGATGACTGGGGGCCCGGCTACGCCCACGACTGGCCGACGTGGCGCGAGATGCTGCCGCTCTACCTCGAGGACCTCCTGCCGTGACCCCGCCGGGCTGGGCGCCGTGAGACGGGCCCCCTTCCTCCTGCTGACGTCACGGGCCGAGGACCACCTGAGCGAGCACGAGTCGGCCGGCCTCAAGCGGCTCACCGGGCTCGCCGACGACGAGGTCGTCCAGATCCGCATGGAGCAGGCGGAGTTCCTGCCGGTCCCGCTCGACGACGTGTCCGGCGTCATCCTCGGCGGCAGCCCCTTCACGACGTCGGACCCGGTGGAGCACAAGTCGGAGCAGCAGCTGCGCGTCGAGGGGGAGCTCGTGCTGCTGCTGCGGGAGGTCTTCACCCGCGACGTGCCCTATCTCGGCCTCTGCTACGGCATCGGCGTGACCTCCCTCGTGGCCGGGGGCCTGGTCGACCGCACCTTCGGCGAGGGGGTCGGCCCGACGACGGTCACCGTCACCGACGAGGGTCGCGCCGACCCCGTCTTCGGCGGTATGCCGCCCACGTTCACCGCCTTCACCGGGCACAAGGAGGCGTGCAGCGAGCTGCCGCCCGGCGCGGTGCTCCTCGCCACGAACGACGCCTGCCCCGTGCAGGCCTACCGGCTCGGGGGGCGGCAGTACGTCACCCAGTTCCACCCCGAGCTCGAGCCGGACCACTTCATCCACCGCATCCGCGCCTACCGGCACCTCGGCTACTTCAGTCCAGAGACGTCCGAGGAGCTCATCGAGCGGGTGGGATCGGTGGACGTCTCGCAGGCGCACGGGGTGCTGCGCGGGTTCGTCCGCGAGTTCGCGCGACCGCGCTGAGACGGCCGGACCCACCATGTCGGGGCAGGGACCGCTCACCGGTGTCACCGTCGTCGAGCTCGGCGGCATCGGGCCGGCGCCGTTCTGCGCCATGGTGCTCGCCGACCTCGGGGCCGACGTCGTCCGCGTCCAGCGCCCGGGCGCGTCGGGCGCCGCGGCCAACCCGGTCCTCGACCGGGGGCGGCGCTCGATCACCGTCGACCTCAGGCAGGAGCCGGGCCGCGCCCTCGTCCGGGACCTCGCCGCTCGTGCGGATGCGCTCGTCGAGGGCTTCCGTCCAGGGGTCGCCGAGCGCCTCGGCCTCGGCCCGGCGGACCTGCACGCGCGCAACCCACGGCTCGTCTACGGGCGGATGACCGGCTTCGGCCAGGACGGTCCGTTGGCGCAGCGCGCCGGGCACGACCTCAACTACATCGCCCTGACCGGAGCTCTCGCAGCCATCGGTCGACCCGGGTCGCCGCCCACGCCGCCGCTCAACCTCGTGGCCGACTTCGGCGGTGGCGGCATGCTGCTCGCCGTCGGGGTCCTCGCGGCGGTGCTCAGCGCCCGCACGACCGGGGCCGGCCAGGTCGTCGACGCGGCGATGGTGGACGGCTCCGCGCTGCTCATGTCGATGGTCTACGGCCTCCACGCCATGGGCGAGTGGACGGTGGAGCGGGGGACGAACCTCCTCGACGGCGGGTGCCCCTTCTACGACGTGTATGCGTGCGCCGACGGTGCGCACCAGGCCGTCGGGGCGCTCGAGCCGCAGTTCTTCGCCGAGCTCGTCCGGGTCCTGGGCGTGCAGGACGAGGTGGACCTCACCCGGCAGTACGACCGGGAGACGTGGCCGCACCAACGAGCCGTGATCTCGCGGGCCTTCGCGGCACGGCCCCGCGACGAGTGGACCGAGCTGTTCACCGACGTCGACGCGTGCGTCACCCCGGTCCTCACGATGGCCGAGGCGCCCACCCACCCGCACAACGTCGCGCGCGGGACCCTGCCCAGGGACGGCCACGGGGTCGTGCAGCCGGCTCCGGCGCCCCGCTTCTCCCGGACCCCCGCAGCGCCGCCGCGTGCCGCCGCGGCGCCCGGCGCGCACACGGACGAGCTCCTCGCCGGGCTGGGGTTGTCCGCGCAGCAGATCGCGCAGCTGCGCGCTGCCGGGGTGGTGGCGTGAGCCAGGTCCCGCCGACCGCCCGCGCGGCGCGGCCCTCGCCAGTGCAGGAACCGCCGGCCCGGGAGCCCGTGCGTGGGCTGCTCCTCGCCGCGGGCGAGGGCCGCCGGATGGGCGGCCCGAAGGCCCTCCTGCGCACGGCTGCGGGTGGGCCGACCCTCGTGGAGACCGGCATACGTGCCCTGCTCGGAGGCGGCTGCAACGGCGTGACCGTCGTCGTGGGCGCGTCCGCCGACGAGGTGCGGCTGCTCGCCGACCGGGTGGGCGCGGGGGCCGACGTGGAGGTCGTCGACTGTCCTGACTGGCGCGAGGGCATGGGCGCGTCCCTGCGCGCCGGCCTGGCAGCCGTCGGTCCGCGCGCCGTCGATGCGGTCGTCGTGACGCTCGTCGACCTGCCCGACGTCGGTGTGCCGGTGGTGCGGCGGTTGGTGGCCGCGGTCCGGGAGGCCGGCCCGTGGCGCACCGCGCTGGCGCGCGCGGCATACGGCGGCGTGCCGGGCCACCCCGCCCTGATCGGGCGGACGCACTGGTCGGCCGTCGTGGCCACGGCGACGGGCGACCGCGGGGCGCGCGACCACTTCGCAACCACGCCCCACCTCCTCGTCGAGGTGGGCGACCTCGGCACGGGCCGCGACGTCGACACGCCGGCCGACCTGCACCGGCTGGAGTGAGGGCCCGGGCTATGCAATCGGGGGGCCGTCGGCAATGCTCGGGGCATGGAGCGGGCATTCGACACCGTCGACGAGGTCACCGACGTCCTCGCCGGCACCGGCTACCTGGCCGACGAGGCGCTCGCGACGGTGACGTTCCTCGCGACGCGGCTCGACCGGCCCGTCCTCCTCGAGGGCGAGCCGGGGACGGGCAAGACGGCCCTCGCCGAGGCCCTCGCGCAGGGGCTCGCGCTGCCGATGCTGCGCCTGCAGTGCTACGAAGGGATCGAGGCGACGCAGGCGCTCTACGACTGGGACTTCCCGCGCCAGATCCTGCACCTGCGCGCCGTGGAGGCCCTGGCCCGTGACGAGGACCGCGACCCGGCCGCGCTGGAGGCCGAGCTCTTCGACGAGCGCTTCCTCCTCGCCCGGCCGGTGCTCCAGGCCCTGCGGCAGAGCCCCTGCGTCCTGCTCATCGACGAGATCGACCGGGCGGACGACGAGTTCGAGGCGTTCCTCCTGGAGGTCCTCTCGACGTGGCAGGTGACCGTCCCCGAGATCGGGACCATCAGCGCCAAGGTGCCACCCCTCGTCGTCCTCACCTCCAACCGCACCCGCGAGCTGCACGACGCGCTGAAACGGCGCTGCCTCTACCACTGGATCGACCACCCGGGGCTGGCCCGCGAGCTCGAGATCGTGCGGACCCGCCTGCCGCACGTCTCGGCCGCCCTCGCCGACGAGGTCGTCCGGCTGGTCCACCGACTGCGGACGTCCGGCGAGCTCATCAAGCCACCCGGGGTGGCCGAGACGCTCGACTGGGCCCGGGCGCTCGATGCCCTCGGTGCCGTGGCGCTCGATGCCGAGGTGGCGAGCGCCACGCTCGGGGCGGCGGTCAAGTACCGCGAGGACGCCGACCGGGTGCGCTCGCAGCTCGACCGGATCCTCACGCCGTGACCGCCGTGACCGCCGTGACTGCCATGACCGCCGGGCCGACCGGGCCGACCGGGCCGCTCGCCGCTGCCCGCCGGCCCGATGAAGTGCTCCTCGGCTTCGCCCGCGCCCTGCGTGCTGCCGGCACGGCGGTGACCGCGGACCGCGAGCGCACCTTCCTCACGGCCGCCGCCGCCATCGGACTCGACCGTCGTAGCCACGTCTACTGGGCGGGCCGGGCGACGTTGACGTCGTCCCCGGCGGACATCGAGCGCTACGACTCCGTCTTCGAGGCCTGGTTCTCCGGGCGGCCTCCGCAACTGGGCCCCGCCGCGGAGCGGGCGCGGCCGCCGAGCCGCCAGGCGCCCCTCGGCGAGGACGGCTCCGGTGCCGAGACGGGCGAGGGGGACGACGACGTCGTGCGGGCCCGCGCCAGCGCGCGGGAGGTGCTGCGCCACCGCGACGTCGGTGGGCTCACCCCCGGCGAGCGCGAAGCGCTGACGCGGCTCTTCGGCGCCCTGCGACCGGAGGCCCCGCGGCGGCGCGCGCGACGTCACGTCCGGGCCCGGGCGGGCCTCGTCGACGGCCCCGCCACCTTGCGCGAGCAGCTGCGTCGCGTCGGCGAGCCCGGCCCGGTGCGGCGTCGGCGGCGCACGACCCGGCCGCGGCGCGTCGTGCTTCTCGTGGACGTGTCGGGGTCGATGGCGCCCTATGCCGACAGCCTGCTGCGGCTCGCCCACGCCTTCGCCCGGTCCGTGTCCTCCGTGGAGGTCTTCACCATGGGGACCCGGCTCACGCACGTCACGCGGGCGCTGCGCGAGCGCGACCCGGAGCAGGCCCTGCGGGCGGCCGGACAGGTGGTGCCGGACTGGTCCGGCGGCACCCGCCTCGGCGAGGTGCTCGGGGCCTTCCTCGACCGCTGGGGCCGGCGCGGCCTCGCCCGCGGCGCCGTGGTCGTCCTCTTCTCGGACGGCTGGGAGCGGGAGGGCCCCGAGCTCCTCGGGGAGCAGATGCGCCGGCTGCGGGCGCTCGCGCACCATGTCGTCTGGGCCAACCCGCACCGTGGCAAGGCCGGGTACCAGCCGGTGCAGCAGGGGATCGTCGCGGCCCTGCCGCACGTGGACGCCTTCGTCGCGGGACACTCGTTCGCGACGTTCGAGGAGCTGGTCGAGGTGGTGGCCCGTGCGTGAGGTGCTGTCAGAGCTGTTGGCCTGGTGGGAAGCCGGCGAGGCGGTCGGCGTGGGCACGGTCGTCGGCACGTGGCGCTCGGCGCCGCGCCCGGCCGGGGCCTCGATGCTCGTCGGTCCCGGGGGCGAGGCTGTCGGGTCGGTCTCCGGCGGGTGCGTCGAGGGGGCCGTCTACGAGCTGGCCCAGGAGGTGGTGACGTCCGGGGCGCCCGTGCTGCAGCGCTACGGCGTGAGCGACGACGACGCGTATGCCGTGGGGCTGACGTGCGGGGGGATCCTCGACGTGTTCGTGGAGAAGGTGTCGCGCGAGACGTTCCCCGAGCTCGGGTCGGTCGCGGCCGACATCGAGGCCGGCCGCCCCGTCGCCGTCGCGACCGTCATCGCGCATCCGGACCCCGCGTGGCTCGGCCGGCGGCTCGTCGTCCACCCGGAGGGAGAGCAGGTGGACGAGGGGCACGACAACGGCACCCCGCCCCCGGTCGAGTGGCCAGTTTCGCCCGGTGCCACGTCCACCGTTGAGTGGCCAGTTTCGCCCGGTGCCAACGGGACCGAAGTGGCCACTCGAGGGGGGGAGGACGGGACGGAAGTGGCCACTCGAGGGGGGGAGGACGGGACGGGACGTGCGTCGGCACGCGGCTCGGCGGCATACGGTCACCGTCTCTCGCTCGGCAGCGAGCGGGCCGACGCCGCCGTGCGTGACGACGCACGCGGCCTGCTCGACCAGGGTCGGACCGGCATCCTCACCTACGGACCCGACGGCGAACGCCGGGGGGAAGGCATGCGCGTCTTCGTCGCCTCGCACGCGCCCAAGCCGCGGATGCTCGTCTTCGGGGCGATCGACTTCGCGGCGGCCGTCGCCCGGGTCGGCAGCTTCCTCGGCTACCGGGTGACGGTGTGCGACGCGCGGCCGGTGTTTGCGACGGCCACTCGTTTCCCTGGCGCCGACGAGGTCGTCGTCCAGTGGCCGCACGACTACCTGCGCGCCGAGGTCGACGCCGGACGGACCGACGCCCGGACGGTGGTCTGCGTCCTCACCCACGACCCGAAGTTCGACGTCCCGCTCCTCGAGGTGGCGCTGCGCCTCCCGGACGTCGCCTACGTCGGGGCGATGGGATCGCGGCGAACCCACGAGGACCGCCTGCGGCGGCTGCGCGACGCGGGACTCACCGAGGCCGAACTCGCGCGCCTGAGCTCGCCCATCGGTCTCGATCTCGGCGCTCGGACACCCGAGGAGACGGCCGTGTCGATCGCGGCCGAGGTCATCGCCCTGCGCTGGGGCGGGGCCGGGGAGCGGCTCGTGACGAGGGCGGGCCCGATCCACCACCACCACGCGGCGCACGACTGACGGTGCGCCGGGCGGCCGCCGTCAGTGGCTGCTCGAGGCCCTCCAGAGGTTGATACCCGCCTCGACGGCATGCTCGTCGATGCGCGCGAGCTCCTCGTCGCTGAAGTCGAGCGCCGCGAGGGCGCCGAGGCTGTCCTCGAGCTGCGCGACGCTCGAGGCCCCGATGAGCACGGACGTCACCCGCGCGTCGCGCAGCACCCACGCGAGGGCCAGCTGGGCGAGCGACTGCCCTCGCGCCGACGCGATCTCGCCGAGGGCGCGGACGTGCCGCATGGACTGCTCCGTGAGGAGGTTTGGGTCGAGCGACTTCCCTTGTGCCGCACGGGAATCCGCCGGTATGCCGTCTAGGTACTTGTCGGTGAGCATGCCCTGGGCGAGGGGCGAGAAAGCGATGCAGCCGACCCCTTCCTGCCCGAGGACGTCGAGCAGGTCCTCCTCGACCCAGCGGTTGAGCATGGAGTAGGACGGCTGGTGGATGAGCAGGGGCGTGCCGAGGTCGCGCAGGATCGCCACCGCCTCCCGGGTGCGGGTGCCCGAGTAGGAGGAGATGCCGGCATACAGCGCCTTGCCCTGACGCACGGCGGTGTCGAGGGCTCCCATCGTCTCCTCGAGCGGGGTCGTGTCGTCGAAGCGGTGTGAGTAGAAGATGTCGACGTAGTCGACCCCCATGCGCTCCAGGGACTGGTCGAGGGAGGCGAGGACGTACTTGCGCGAGCCGCCGCCCTGGCCGTAGGGCCCGGGCCACATGTCGTATCCCGCCTTCGTCGACAGGACGAGCTCGTTGCGGTAGCGGCGGAAGTCCTGGGCGTAGATCGTGCCGAAGTTGCGCTCGGCGGAGCCGTAGGGGGGCCCGTAGTTGTTGGCGAGGTCGAAGTGCGTCACGCCGAGGTCGAAGGCGCGGCGGAGGATGGCTCGCTGTCGGTCCAGCGGCACGTCGTCGCCGAAGTTGTGCCACAGGCCGAGCGAGACGGCGGGCAGGTCGAGCCCGCTCCGCCCCGTGCGGCGATAGGTCATCGTGTCGTAACGGTCGGGGGCAGCCTGGTAGTCGTCGACGCGGAAGGTCATGGCGACATCCTCTCCCGCCCGCCACCCCTTGTCAGGCGGCCCCCCTCAGACGAGACTCCAGCAAGGAAGTCCCACTGCAACGCAGCAGGAAGGTCGTCGCATGACGCGAATCACCCTGACCGTGGACGGAGTCCGTTACTCCGACGAGGTCGAGCCCAGGACGTTGCTGGTCCACTACCTGAGGGAGGCGCTCGGCAAGGTCGGCACCGTGGTCGGCTGCGACACGAGCAACTGCGGAGCCTGCACGGTCCATCTCGACGGCACGAGCGTCAAGTCGTGCAACGTCCTCGCGGTGCAGGCGGACGGCCACGAGGTGACCACCATCGAGGGGCTGGCGACCGACGGCGAGCTGCACCCGATGCAGCAGGCCTTTCGCGAGTGCCACGCCCTCCAGTGCGGCTTCTGCACCCCGGGGATGATCATGCAGGCCTGCGACCTGCTCAAGGACAACCCCAACCCGACCGAGGCCGAGATCCGCGAGGGCATGGAGGGCAACCTCTGCCGGTGCACCGGCTACCACAACATCGTCAAGGCGGTCCAGCAGGCGGCTGGTGCGCTCGGCGGCACGCGCACCAGCGCGACGGCCGAGGCGGGGGTGGCCTGATGACGATCACCGACGACCGACCAGAGGGCGCCTCCTCGCCCGAGGTCGGCAAGTCCCGCATCCGCAAGGAGGACCAGCGTCTCATCACCGGCCGCACGCGCTGGACCGACAACATCGTGCTTCCGGGCATGCTCCACCTCGCGATGGTGCGCAGCCCCTTCGCGCACGCCACTATCACCGCGGTCGGCACCGACGAAGCCAAGGCGGCGCCGGGCGTCGTGGGCGTGTTCACCGGCGAGGACCTCAAGGACATCCAGGGCGTCAACGCCAACGCCTGGCCGCTGAACGCCGAGCAGGTCACCCCGACGCACCTGCCCGTCGCCATCGACCGCGTCGCGTGCGCCGGGGAGATCGTCGCCGTCGTCGTCGCGCGCACGGCCGCCGAGGCCAGGGATGCCGCCGAGCTCGTCGACGTCGACTACGACGAGCTCCCCGCCGTCCTCGACCTGAAGCAGGCCGCGGCGGACGCGGTGCTCGCCCACCCCGACCTCGGCACCAACAAGTCGGCGTTCTGGCGGCTCGACACCGCCGAGCAGGGCTCCGGCGGTAACGTCGACGAGGCCATCGCCAAGGCTCGCACCGACGGCATCGTCATCGAGCGCGAATACCGCCAACAGCGTCTCATCCCGGCGTTCATGGAGCCCCGGTCCGTCGTTGTGGATCCCACCGGGGAACAGCTGACGGTCTGGTCCGCGACCCAGATCCCACACATCCTGCGCTTCCTCATCGCGGCGACGACGGGCATCCCGGAGTCGAAGCTGCGTGTCGTCGCCCCCGACGTCGGCGGCGGCTTCGGCGGCAAGCTGCAGACGACCCCTGAGGAGTTCGCGACCCTCGCGGTCGCCCGCCGCCTGGGCAAGCCGTGCAAGTACACCGAGACCCGCTCGGAGTCGCTCCTGTCGGGCCACCACGGCCGCGACCAGTGGCAGAAGCTGACCCTCACCGCCGAGAAGGACGGCACGGTCACCGGGCTCAAGGTCGAGCTGCTCGCCGACCTGGGGGCCTACGTCGCCATCATGGGCGGCGGCGTGCCGGTGCTCGGCGCGTGGATGTTCAACTCCATCTACAAGTTCCCGGCATACCAGTTCAACTGCCAGACGGTGCTGACGAACAAGACCTGGGTCGACGCCTATCGCGGTGCGGGCCGACCCGAGGCGACCTACGCCATCGAGCGCCTGATGGACGAGCTCGCGGTCGAGGTCGGGGTCGACCCCCTCGAGATCCGCGAGAAGAACTGGATCAAGCACGAGGAGTTCCCCTTCACCACCGTCGCCGGCATGACGTACGATTCGGGCAACTACGAGGCGGCGACCGCGCGGGCCAAGGAGCTGTTCGGCTACGACGCGCTGCGGGAGGAGCAGCGGCGCCGCCGCGAGGGCAACGACCCCGTCCAGCTCGGCATCGGGGTGTCGACCTTCACCGAGATGTGCGGCCTCGCGCCCTCACGCATCCTCGGCTCGCTCAACTACGGGGCGGGTGGCTGGGAGAGCGCGAGCATCCGCATGCTCGCCACCGGCAAGGTCGAGGTCGTCACCGGCGTCTCGGCGCACGGGCAGGGACACGAGACGGCGTGGAGCCAGATCGTCGCCGACCGGCTCGGCGTGCCGTTCGAGGACGTCGAGGTGCTCCACGGTGACACGCAGGTCGCGCCGAAGGGGATGGACACCTACGGCTCGCGTTCGCTCGTCGTCGGGGCCGAGGCCGTCGTGCGGGCCGCCGACAAGGTCATCGAGAAGGCCAAGCCGATGGCGGCGCACCTGCTCGAGGCCAGCGTCGACGACCTCGAGTTCACCCGGGGCCGCTTCGCCGTGAAGGGCACCGACAAGGGCCTCGGCATCGGCGAGATCGCGCTCGCCACGTGGACCGGCCACAACCTGCCCGACGGCGTCGAGCCGAGCCTCGACGCCGACGCGACGTTCGACCCCGAGACGTTCTCGTTCCCGCACGGGACGCACCTGTGCGCCATGGAGGTCGACACCGAGACGGGAGCCACGACGATGCGCAAGTACGTCTGCGTCGACGACATCGGCAACATCGTCAACCCGCTCATCGTCGAGGGCCAGGTGCACGGTGGGCTCGTCCAGGGCATCGCCCAGGCGCTCTGGGAAGGCGCGGAGTATGACGACCAGGGCACGCTCGTCACGGGCTCCTTCGTCGACTACACGCTGCCCACCTCGGCCGACACCATCAGCTTCGTCACCGACCACACGACGTCGCCGTCGACGACCAACACACTCGGCGCCAAGGGAGTCGGCGAGGCGGGCACCATCGCCTCGACGCCCGCGGTGGTCAACGCCATCGTCGACGCCGTGCGCCATCTCGGCGTCAACGACATCGTCATGCCGTGCACTCCGGAGCGGGTGTGGAAGGCGATCCAGGCCGGCGCAGCCGTCACCACGGAGGGCGAACGCGAGGCCGCGCCACACTTCGACGAGGCCGCGCCGAACGCCGACCTACCCGGCGGCCCAGCCGGTCCCGCGACACAAGGCGGTGCCCAATGATCCCCGTCCAGTTCGCCTACCTCGCACCGGAGTCGCTCGAGGACGCGCTGGCAGCGCTCGCCGAGCACGGCGACGAGGCCAAGGTGCTCGCCGGCGGGCAGTCGCTCCTGCCGATCCTGCGGATGCGCCTCAACGCGCCGGGCGTCGTCGTCGACCTCGGGAGGATCCCCAGCCTCCAGGGCATCTCCGACGACGGCGACCACCTCGTCATCGGCGCCATGACGACGTATGCCGCGGTGCTCGCCTCCGAGGCCGTGTCGGCCCACGCGGCCCTGCTGTCCAAGGCGATCCACACGGTCGCCGACCCTCAGATCCGGCACCGCGGCACCATCGGCGGTGCCCTCGTGCACGCCGACCCGGCCGGCGACGTGGGCGCTGCCGCGCTCGCCCTGGACGCGCAGCTCGTCATCGCGGGCCAGGCCGGGTCGACCCGCACCGTGGCCGCCGAGGACTTCTTCGAGGACCTCTTCACCACGGCGGTCGGCGACGGGGAGCTGCTGACCCAGATCCGGGTGCCGAAGCACACCGGCTGGGGCGCGCATTACGAGAAGTTCGTGCGGGTCAGCCACCAGTGGTCGATCGTCGGCGTCGCGGCGACGGTGCGCAGCGAGGGCGGCACGATCGCCGAGGCCCGGGTCGGCCTGACGAACATGGGCTCGACTCCGCTGCGCGCCCGCTCCGTCGAGGAGGCGCTCGTCGGGCAGCTGGCCACCGACGAGGCCGTGCGCGCCGCGGTGGCCTCGGTCGCGGAGGGGACCAATCCGCCCTCCGACCTCAACGGCGACGCCGACTACCGCCGACACCTTGCCACCGTGCTGACGCGACGGGCCGTGCTCGCCGCGGCCGGGGCGTGACCCGCATGGAACTGAGGCACTCCTTCACGGTCCCGACCTCCGTCGAGGATGCGTGGGCGCTCTTTCTCGACCTCGACAAGGTGGGTGGCTGCTTCCCCGGCGCGACCGTGACTGACGCCTCTCCCGATGGGTTCTCCGGCACGGTCAAGGTCAAGCTCGGGCCGATCGCGCTGCTCTATGCCGGGTCCGGGTCGTTCGTCGAGAAGGACGAACAGGCGCACCGGGCGGTCATCGAGGCCAAGGGCAAGGACAAGCGTGGAAACGGCACGGCCGGCGCGACGGTGACGATCCAGCTCGCGCCCGACGGCTCAGGCGCTCGGGCCGACGTCACCACCGACCTGTCCGTGACGGGGAAGCCGGCGCAGTTCGGCCGAGGCGTCATGCAGGACGTATCCGACAAGCTGCTCGCCCAGTTCGTCGCCTGCGTGGAGCGGCAGCTCACCGGGCCCTCGCCGAGCGAGTCCGCGACCGAGGCCGCGGTCGGTGCGGCGGCGGACGCGGCAGCGCAAGCGCCGGTTGGCCCAGCGGACGAGGCATCGGGCGCGGCGCCGGCGCGATCCGCTCCGGAGAAGGCGCCGTCGGTGGTTGCCGCAGGAGCGAGCCGTGGTGGCGCCGGGGGCCCGTCGCGACCACCACGGGCCGTGCCCTCCGGCGTCGAGGAGGCTGCTGCGCTGGACCTCGGCTCGGCCGTCATGCCCGTGCTCATCCAGCGTTACGCCGGCTACGCGGCGGCCGGCGTCATCGGCGTGCTGGTCGGCTGGCTGCTCGGGCGCCGCCGCTCACGTTGACGTCGGAGGCGAGCGCCCGGCACGTCGGGAGGGTGCGGCGCGCTGGGCGCAGCGCGTCGGCTCGACCGGCCCCGCGGCACACCCCGTCGCCGGGCCCGTCGATGGCGACACCAGTCAGGGACACCGTGGCGCGGGCAGGCCCTGAGCCCCCGACCGGATGGGCGGGGGTCGGGGGCGGGGTCGCTAGACATGCCAGGTGACACCGGTGCTGGTGACCGTCGCCACCAGCCCCCGGACGTGGACCACCGTGTGGTGCCGTGCGCAGAGCAGGGCGGCATTGAGCAGGTCGGTGGGTCCGCCATGGAGCCAGTGCTTGACGTGGTGGCTCTCGCACCATTGCGGCGGAATGGTGCAGCCCGGGAAGGTGCAGCCCCGGTCCCGGATCGCCAGGGCGCGGCGCTGCGCGGGGGTGAAGAACCGCTCCTCATGCCCGACGTCGAGGACCTCGCTCGGCCCGGCGAGCACGACCGGGATGATGCCGGCGTCGCAGGCGAGGCGCCGGACGGTGGAGGGGGAGAGGACCTCGTCGTTCTTGGCGACGCCGGCGCCGCGCAGCTGACCCAGGAGCGCTTCCACGCTCATGGTGACGACGAGCTTGGCGCGCTCCGTGCGCGGCATCCCTTCCGGCGCGGCCACGGCCCGGCCAACGAGCTCCAGCAGCGCGTCGGCACGTCGGGTGGCCGGCGAGCGCGGGTCGTCCCTGTCGACACCGTCCCATCCCAGGTCCGGACGCGGCCTGGACAGCGGGTCGATGGCGGCGTCGATGATGGCCGCACCCTCCGGGTCGAGACGAAGCCGGTACTCGGACATGCCGGCGCTCCTGCCGACCCTGCTGAACGCCCGTCCCAGCCGGCGCCCGGCGTCCTGTGCGTCGAGCTCGCGAGGCGGCTTGAGACTGGTCCGTGCGTGGTCCGTCAGGCGGGTGAGCTCCCGAACGGTGAAGACCTCGACCGTGTCGACCATGGCCTCGACGATGCCGGCCAGCTGCTCCGGGTCGGCGATGGTCTGGACGTCCTCGTGGAAGCGGACGAGCACTGCGGCCTGGGCCACAGTCACCCGACCGTCGCGCACCTTCTCGGCCAGGCGAGCCCACCGCGGCTCGCTCATCGCGGCGCCCACCTTCGTGACCGTGGACGCTTGGCCTCCGTCGAGGCCCGGCGCGTGCGACCGCACCCAGTCCGGGCGAGAGAGACCGTCCTCGCTGCCCAGCCCGCGACCGTCGGCCTCTCCGGCGAGGACAGCCGTCAGACTGTGCGCCATCTCCCGAAGCACCTGAGCCTGCGCGATGACCTCACCGACGGCGCCCTCGGGTAACGACCACGTCGGGTAGTCGCGTGCGAGCAGCCTGACCGTGCGAGCCATCGCCGCGAGCAGCGCGGCGACTGCGTGCGGCTCGGGCGGCTCGCCATTCGCCTGGTCGGTGGCGGCCGCGCTGGGGTGGTCGGTGGCGGCCGCGCTGGGGGCGTCGGTGGCGGCCGCGCTGGGGGCGTCGGCGGCGCGCGGCTTGTCCTCGGCGCCCGACGCGTCCCCAGGAGCACGCCGGCCTGCCGCCGGCCGGCGTGAGATGTGCGGTGCTGTGCTCATGAGTCGAACATATGCTCGAGCACCGACACTGCCCAGCGGCCGACCGGCCCCTGTGGACAAGGTCGGTCCGGACGCGCGGCCTGTGGACGCGGCCGCGGGGGACGGCCCCTCGCCTACTCCTCGAGGGCGCGGCCCCGCCACTCGGGCAGCCCGAGGGCCGCCCCGGCGGCGATGACGAAGGCCGCGCCGAACACCGCGAAGACCAGCCCCGTGCCGCCCGCGTCCTTCAGCCACGGCACCGACAGCGGCGCGAGGATCGAGGCGATCCGGCCGAACGCCGCCGCGGACCCGGCCCCGCTGCCGCGCAGGCGCGTCGGGTAGACCTCGGGCGTCACGGCATACAGCGCACCCCAGGCGCCAAGGTTGAAGAACGAGAGGGCGCAGCCAGCCGTGATGATGCCGGCCTCGCTGCCCGCCTGGCCGAAGGCGACTGCCGACACGGCCGAGCCGAGGAGGAAGGTGGCGAGCGTCGCGCGCCGTCCCCACAGCTCGATGAGGACCGCGGCCGCGGCATATCCAGGAAGCTGCGCGAGCGTGATGACGAGGGTGAAGCCGAACGAGCGGGTGAGCGAGAACCCCTGGGCCACCAGCAGGCTGGGGATCCAGATGAAGGCACCGTAGTAGGAGAAGTTGACGCCGAACCACGTGACCCAGAGCGCTGCCGTGCGTCCGCCCAGACCAGCGGTCCACAGGGCCCGCCACGGAGGAGCGGGAGCCTGCCGCGCCGGAGGCGACGGGGCGGGCGCCACGCCGGAGGCGGACTCGAATGTCCGCACGGCGGCCTCCGCCTCCCCGGTGCGGCCTTTGGCCTCGAGGAAGCGGACGGACTCCGGCAGCGCCGAGCGAACGACGGCGGCATACGCGGCGGGCACGACGCCGAGGAAGAGGGCCCAGCGCCACCCGTCGTCCGAGACCGGCACGACGAAGTAGCCGATGAGAGCCGCGAGGATCCACCCGACCGCCCAGAAAGCCTCGAGGACCACCACCATTCGGCCGCGGATGGCCGAGGGTGAGTACTCGCTCACGAGCGTGGAGGCGACCGGCAGCTCGGCACCGAGACCCAGGCCGACGACGAACCGCATGATGATGAGCATGGCGACGCCGGTGGACAGGCCGGCCGCCCCGGTGGCGAGGCCGTAGACGAGGAGCGTGACCGCGAAGACGTTGCGCCGGCCGATGCGGTCCGCGAGCAGCCCCCCGACGGAGGCGCCGATCGCCATGCCCACGAAGCCGATCGAGCCGATCCACGACAGCTGCGTGGCGTCGAGGTGCCACTGCTTGGCCAGAGCCGCCATGACGAACGAGATGAGGCCCACGTCCATGGCGTCGAGGGCCCAGCCCACGCCGGAGCCGACGAGGAGGCGGCGGTGGGCCGCGTTGAACGGCAGCCGGTCGAGGCGGGTGGCCCGGCTCGGCGGCGCGGTGGTGGGTGCGGTGCTCATCATTCCTCCTCGGAAGGGGACACTCCGAGCCTAGTCACCGCCGCGTGCCGGCTGCCTCGACCTCCTCCCAGTCGGGACCGTCGAGCTCGATGGCCGCGGCTGGGAAGAGCCCGTTGTCCTCCTTGTCCATGTGCGTCCGCAGCAGGTCGACCAGCTCGTCCACGACCCCGAGGTCGCCCGCCCGCACCGAGGCGACGAGGGCGTCCAGGGCCGAGTGCTCCGAGCAGAGGCGGTCGACGTGCGCGGTGAAGTCGGGGTTGCGCCGCAGGAGGGAGAAGATGCCGTGCTCCTCGTCGTGCGCGTGGGGGTGCAGGGTGCCGACGAGGTGGTCGAGCGCCCGGTCGACGACGGACTGCGCGCCGGTGTCGCGCGCACGACTCAGATCACCGGCGAGGGTGGTCAGCTGCTCGTGCTCGGCCATGAGCCGCCCGATGGGCGCGATGTCCCGGCACCCGCAGTAGCCGCACATGTCGCGTCTCCCGCGGTCTCAGGCCGGGCGGGTGAGGCGCAGCGTCCAGTCGTCAGGCCCCTCGTCGAGGTAGGTGACCTCGACCGCGCCGAAGCGGTCACGCAGCTGGGCGAGCAGCGGCAGGGGGTTGTGCGGGGCCACGAGGTCCATGGACCCGCCGGCCGGGATGGCGCCGAAGGCGCCGAAGACGGTGGCGTGCCGGATCGCGTGCGGGATGACGCGCACGTCGAGGGCCGGGATGCCCTCGTCGGTGCAGCCGCAGCCGCAGCCGCCCTGGCGGGTCTCGGTGAGGGGAAGGGGGTCGTGCGCCACGGCGTGCTCCTTGGGATCGGATGGAGGGCGGTTGTCCCGCCCCCCAGGATTTTATACGGTAGTCGTCGTGAGAATTGACGAGGGGTGGGGCCCGGAGCCCACCCGCGACGAGACTGGCGCGGCGGCTGCACTGTCGCCCCAGCGACGCCGCGTCCTCGACGCGCTCGGACCCGACCCGCTGCCGGTGGCCGCGATCGCCGCGCGACTGGGCCTGCACCTCAACACCGCCCGGGAGCACCTCGAGGGACTCGCCGCCTCCGGGCTCGTGGTGCGGACCCGGCAGGCTCGCGCCGGGCGGGGGCGACCGGCGTGGGCGTATGCCGTGCACCGGGCGGCCGTCTCGCGCGCTGCGGGCGAGTATGCCGCGCTGGCAAGCCTGCTCGCGCAGCACGTGGCGAGCCAGCCTGGTGACGTGGCAGCCGACATGTCGAGGCTCGGCCGGCAGTGGGGTCGCTCGCTCGCGTCCCGGCCCGCCGGGACGTCCGCCCAGCCGGCGGATGACGAGCCCGGGGAGCCCGACTCGCCGTCGGAGGAGGCCGCGGCCGAGGCGGCGCTGGTGGGCCTGCTCGACGACCTGGGCTTCGCCCCGGAGGTCGCCCCTGACGCCGTGCGGCTGCGTCAGTGCCCCATGCTCGACGTGGCCCGGCAGCGGCCGGATGTCGTCTGTGCCGTCCACCTCGGGCTGGCGCAGGGCGCGCTCGAGGAGGCGGGCGGGTCGGCGGCGGGCATGCGGCTCGAGCCGTTCGCCGAGCCGGGCGCATGCCTGCTGCGGATGCGGTGAGCAGGCGGGGCGCTGCCGTGCTGACACGGCCCGCCGGGGGGTCTCGCGGCCATGCGGCAGACTGGGCCACCGTGAGCCACGTGTCCGTCGCCGACCACCGGGCCGCCGTCGCGCGGGTCCTCGGCTCACCGCGGACCGGAGTCATCGCCCTGGACTGGCGGGCGGCCGGCCGGCGCCTCGCCGCGGACCTGCTCGCCGCCGACGACCTCCCCCGCTTCGACACCTCGGCCATGGACGGCTATGCCGTGCGCCCCGCCGGCGGCGGCGGGCGCAGCTTCCGCGTCGTGGGAGACCTCGCGGCGGGGGACCCGGCCGAGGTCGTGCTCGGACCCGGTCAGGCGGTGCGGATCATGACCGGCGCACGCGTGCCGGCATCCGCGACGGCCGTGGTCCCCGTGGAGCGCACCGATGCGGCACCGACCGGGCCGGTGCCGGCCCGGGTCGCCGTGTCACAGGACCCGGCGCCGGGCCAGCACGTGCGCCGACAAGGCGAGGACGCCTGTGCGGGTGCGGTGCTCGCGTCCGCGGGATCCGTCGTGACCCCCGCGCTGCTCGCCCTCGCCCGCTCGGCCGGGTGCGCCTTCGCCGAGGTGTTCCTGCGCACTCGGGTGGCCGTCGTCGCGACCGGGACCGAGCTGACGGCACCGGGTCGCCCACCAGGGTCCGCCGGCATCCACGAGTCGAACTCGGACATGGTCGCGGCCTTGGCGCGCGAGTCCGGCTGCGACATCACCCGCGTGCGGACCTGCAGCGACGATGCCGCCGAGTTCGCGTCCGTGCTGCTGGAGCTCGACGCCGCGCCCGACGTCGACCTCGTCGTGACGACCGGAGGTGTCAGCCAGGGCGCCTACGAGGTCGTCAAGCAGGTGTGCGGGCCGCTGCCGACCTTCGCCTTCGACCACGTGGCGATGCAGCCCGGCGCTCCGCAGGGGCTGGGCCGGTTCGGCGCCACTCCGGTGGTGTGCCTCCCGGGCACGCCCGTCGGCTCCTTCGTCTCGTTCGTCATGCTGCTGCGCCCCTCCCTCGACGGGCTCCACGGCGCGCCGCCCCGGGTCGCGCGGCGGGCGGCATACGTCGGCCCGGGGCGCCGAGTCCGGCCGGGGAGGGTGCAGTTCGTGACCGCGGTGCTGACGCCAGAGGGCTCGGTGACGGCCGCGCACCGGCACCACCTCACGGCGCTCGCGGCGGCCAACGCGCTCATCGAGGTCCCCGAGGACGTCGAGCAGCTGGTCGAGGGCGACGTCGTCACGGTGCACCCGCTCTGACGTCCCGGCGAACGGGCTTCAGGCGCGTGGGGTCGCCGTGTCGGAGACCCACGGGCCCAGGGTGGGGTTCCACTCCCGCACCACGCGGCGCAGGATGTGGCCGCCCAGCCAATACGGGTCGTTGTCGAAGGTGGTGAGCACCTCGACCATCGAGTCGGCCGAATACACAATGAGCGCAGCGTTGCTCGGCTCCTCGGCGGTCGGCTCGCCCGCGGAGACCTCGTCGTGCCCTTGCTGGTACATGCCGGCCACGAGCAGCCCGGGCTGCCCCGCGAGCCAGGCGCGGTGCTCGGGCCGCACCGTGGCGAGCTCGGTGGTGTCGTCGGGGTAGGTGTAGTGGATCGCGAAGATGCCCATGCGTGCTCCTGATGATCGGGGACTGAGGCGGTGACGTTCGAGGTGACAGACGAGGCGGTGACGGGTCAGGCGCTGACGATGCGGTCCTCGCCGGTGTAGACGTTGAGCCGGCTGCCGCGGACGAAGCCGACGAGCGTCATGCCGGCGTCCTCGGCGCACTCGACCGCGAGGGACGAAGGAGCGGATACCGCTGCCAGACAGGGGATTCCGGCCATGATGGCCTTCTGGGTCAGCTCGAACGAGGCGCGCCCGGACACCATGAGCACGCAGCCGGCGGCGGGCAGCCGGCCCTGCAGGAGCGCCCAGCCGATGACCTTGTCGACCGCGTTGTGCCGGCCCACGTCCTCGCGCACGACGAGCCGCTCGCCCTCGGCGGTGAAGAGGCCCGCGGCATGCAGCCCACCGGTCTTGTCGAACGACTGCTGCTGGTCGCGCAGCGCGTCGGGGAGCTGCGTGATGACGCGTGCGTCGATGGTCGTCGCGTCCGCGCGGACGTCGTAGGCCGTCTGCGCACGCAGCTGCTCGATGCTGGCCTTGCCGCAGACACCGCACGAGGACGACGTGAAGAAGTTGCGCGTGGCGGCCGCGGCCGGTGCCGCGACGCCGGGAGCCAGCGTGACGTCGATGACGTTGTAGGTGTTCTCCTCGAAGCCGCTCTCACCCGAGGTGACCGCGCCCTCGCAGTAGCGGGCGAGCAGCACGTCGTCGAGCGAGCGGATCAGCCCCTCCGTGAGCAGGAAGCCGTGGACGAGCTCGATGTCCGAGCCCGGAGTGCGCATGGTCACGGTGAGGGGGGCGCCGGCGACCCGCAGCTCGAGCGGCTCCTCGACCGTCAGGCTGTCGGTCCTCGCCCGCGACCCGGGCGAGTCGACGTCGACCGAGGTGATCTTGCGACGCACCGTGACCCGTCCCATGGGTCCAGCGTGCCAGACTCCGTGGGGTGCAGCGCCGAGAGGCTCCCCGCATACCGCCGGGCACGGCGGCGATCGTCCTCACCGGCGGCGGCTCGACCCGGATGGGCTCGCACAAACCCGCCCTCCCGGTCGGTGGGCGGCCCATCATCGAGCGGGTGCTCGGCGCCGTGGAGTCGCTGCCCACCGTCGTCGTCGGCCTGCCGTATGCCGTGCCGCCCGGAGTGCCGGTCGTGCGGGAGGACCCGCCGGGGTCCGGCCCGGTCGCCGGCATCGCGGCGGGGCTGGCCGGGCTCGACGCGCTCGTGGACGCCGGCTCCGTCGGCGACCTGCGGCTCGTGGCGGTGCTGGCCGGCGACCTGCCCTTCCTCACGGCGGCCGCCCTGGCCGACCTCGCCGCGGCCCTCGAGCCGGGTCGGGACGCCGACCGCGCGGATGCCCCCGAGGTGTCGCTGGCCGCCGGACCCGACGGCGCCCCGAACTGGCTCTGCGCGGTGTGGCGGGTGCCGGCGCTGCGCCGGCGCCTCGCGGCCCTCGGGGACCCCTCCGGCACGAGCGTTCGGCGGCTGACGAGCGAGGTGCGCACGGTGCTCGTCGCCGACCACGAGGGCTGGTCCGCCGACGTCGACTCGCCGGAGGACCTCGATGCGGCGCGGGCTCGCGCTCGACGCGGCGCCGGCCCGCGCCCGAGGCCACCGCTGAGCCCGCGCGGCGGGTGACGGCATCCGACGCGGGTGGCGGGCAGCCCGTCGCCGCCCGGTGAGCGGGCCCGGTATGCCCGCCTCGTCCGCAATGTGGTATTCGAGTTGACCAGGTGGGCGAGCGGCTGGGACCGTTCCTGCGGTGCGTCCGCGGTCTCGAGCAGTGGGACCGGCAGGCCTGCCTGGAGCGGCACCCGCGCCGCGGCCCCGACAAGGAGCAACAGTGAACCGACCGAAGTTGGGGCTGGCGACGGGCGGTCTCCTCGCTCTCGCCCTTGCCGTCCTCCCCGCGGCCACCGCCGGCGCGATGGTCGCGGCGCCGACCGTCGGGGCGGCCGGCCTGGCGGCGACCGAGCAGGCGCGTGCGGCCGCCTCCGCCACCGCGCTCGGCCTCGGGTCCGGAGAGCAGCTGACCGTCCGGTCCGTCACGACGGACCCCGACGGCTCGACGCATGTGCGCTACGACCGGACCTACCACGGCCTGCGGGTCATCGGCGGCGACCTCGTCTCCCACCGCACGGCGGCGGGAGCCGTCAAGGCGGTCACGTGGAACGTGCGCAAGGCGGTCGCCCCGCCCTCGACGACGCCGAAGGTTGCGCGCAGCGCGGCCCGCGAAGCGGGACTGCGGGCCTCCACGGCGAGCAACGAGTCGGTCTCCGCCGGCGAGCTCGTCGTCTACCAGGCGGCGAGCGGCCCCCGGCTCGCCTACGAGGTCGTCACCGAGGGTGTCGCCGCCGACCAGACCCCCACCCGGCTGCACACGGTCGTCGACGCCACGACCGGCGCCACGCTGGCGTCGTGGGACGACATCAAGCACGGCACGGGCAAGAGCCTCTTCGTCGGCACGGTCCCCCTCGGCACGACTGCCGGGACCGGCAGCTTCACGATGAGGGACGCCCACGGCAACTACACGACAGACCTCGGCAACCGGACGACGGGCACCGGCACCACCTTCACCGACGCGGACGACGTGTGGGGCAACGGCACCACCAGCGACCGCGCCTCCGCCGGTGTGGACGCGCACTTCGGGGCGGGCAAGACCTACGACTACTACAGCACCGTCCTCGGTCGCGCCGGCATCTGGAACACGGGCGCAGGTGCCCGCTCGCGCGTCCACTACGGCACCAACTACTCCAACGCCTTCTGGGACGGCACCCAGATGACCTACGGCGACGGCGCCAACAACGCGGCGCCGCTCGTCGAGCTCGACGTCGCCGGCCACGAGATGTCGCACGGCGTCACGGAGAACACCGCCAACCTCACCTACTCGGGCGAGTCCGGCGGCCTCAACGAGGCGACGTCCGACATCTTCGGCACCGCCGTCGAGTTCTACGCCAACAACCCGGCCGACGTGCCGGACTACTTCATCGGCGAGAAGCTCAACCTCAACGGCAACGGCACTCCGCTGCGCTACATGGACAAGCCGAGCAAGGACGGCGCGAGCCGCGACTGCTGGTCCTCGACCCTCGGCACCCTCGACGTCCACTACTCGTCCGGGCCGCTCAACCACTGGTACTACCTCGCCTCGGAGGGCTCCGGCACGAAGACGGTGGGCGGCGTGACCTACACGTCGCCGACGTGCAACGGCTCCACGGTGGGCGGGATCGGGCACCTCAAGGTCGAGAAGATCTGGTACCGCGCGCTGTCGACCTACCTCACCTCGTCGAGCAACTACTCGGCGGCCCGCACGGCGGCGGTCAGGGCGGCCAAGGACCTCTACGGGGCGGCCAGCCCCGAGTGCACGGCGATCGCCTCGGCCTTCAGCGCCATCAGCGTCGCGGCAACCGCCGAGACGTGCGCCGCCACCCCGCCGCCGACCACCGGCAACTGGGTCGCCAACGGCGGCTTCGAGTCCGGCGCGGTGAGCTGGACGGCCACGTCGGGTGCCATCACCAGCTCCGCCAGCCGGCCCGCCCACACCGGCACGTGGAAGCTGTGGCTCGGCGGCAACGGCACGACGGCCTCGGAGTCGGCGCAGCAGTCCTTCACGGTGCCCGCCACGGCCACCGCGCCGAAGCTCACCTACTGGCTGCGCGTCGACACCGCCGAGACCACGACGACGACGGCCTACGACAAGCTGACCGTCTCGCTGGGCGGCACGGCGGTGAAGACCCACTCCAATCTCTTCACGCCGAAGGCGTCCTACGTCCAGGTCAGCGTCGACCTCACCGCCTACAAGGGCAAGACCGTCACGCTGAAGTTCGCCGCGACGGAGGACGCGTCACTGCAGACGAGCTTCGTCATAGACGACGTCGTCGCGCAGGGCTGACCCGCCGCGGCGCCCCAGCGCCTGCGGCGTCAGCGGCCGGTGGCCGGCGTGCACCGCGTCATGGCGGGCGTCGTGAGGGTGACGTCGGAGACGAGGGCGGCGACCATCCCGGACACCGCACCGAGGGACGGGTCGGTGAGATCGACGGGCCGGCCGTCGACGTCGGTGACGGTGATCCGGATCGGCTCGCTCTCGCCGCGGTCGACGGGGCTTGCCGGGGGCGTCGACGTGCCCGCCAGCCGCAGCGTGCTGAGGGCTGCGAGCAGCTCCCGGCGCTGGGTGGGCCCGAGGGCGCACACCCGGCCATGGATGGCGGTGCCGTCGACGGTGAGCCTGCCGCCGGCCTCGAGCACGATCGTGTCGTCGAAGCCGGCCCTGCCGCCGGTGCGTCGCAGCGTCAACGGGAAGGTCGGCCCCGTGGCCGCCTTCGGCGCGGCGTCGTCGGGGGGTGCCCCGCCGGCATAGCCGTCCAGCGGGCCGCCGTCGACGGCGGGGGTCTCCCGCGGTGCCGCCTCCCCGGCCGGGGCGGAGGAGGGGGAGCCGCAGCCGGCCACGGCCAGCGCTGCCACGGCGAAGGCGCAGCGCGCGGCTCGCTTCCCCATGGCGACCATCCTGCTCGCACGCCCCGCGATGTGCACGTGGGCGCGGCGGCGGGTCGGGGGAATCGGCAGGCCCCGCAAAGGCCCGGGGCCTGTCGCCTACTTCGCGTCGTAGGCCTTGAGGAAGCTGAGGATGAAGGGCGCCGCATGGGTCGAGCCGCTCGGGCCTTCCTCGTTGTATGCCGCGATCGCAAGGTCCCCCCGGCCGGCGACCATCCACGCGTGGGTCTTGGGCGGGTTGCTCGTGCCGAACTCGGCCGTGCCCGTCTTGGCGTACTCCACGCCGGCAGGGGCGAGCACCTTCCCGGAGCCCTCCTGCACGACGGCCCTGAGCTCGGCGCGGAGCACCTCCGCCTCGGACGGGTCGAGCGGGACGGTTGGAGCGGGGAGTATCTGGTCCGTGAGGACTAGGCGCGGGCGGACGGTCTGGCCCTTGATGACCGACGCGAGGACGACCGCCATGGTGAGGGGTGAGGCCTCGACGCGTCCCTGGCCGATGAAGGACGCGGCGTGCTCGACGACGTCCCTGGTGGGCGGCACGGAGCCGAGGAAACCGGCAAAGGGCAGGTCGAGGTCCTCGCCCATGCCGAGGGAGTGCGCGGCCGTGATGAGCTCGTCCTGGGACACCGCGGCGTGCTGGCTGAGGAAGGCCGTGTTGCACGAGTGGGCGAGCGCCGTGCGCAGCGGGATGGCGCCGAGCGCGCCGCGGGGGTAGCCGGAGTAGTTGCCGAAGGTGCGGCCCCCGACGTTGAGCGTCGGCGTGCACGGCACGGGCGTGTCGGCGGTGGCGCCCTTGCGGACCATGGCGAGGGAGCTCGCGATCTTGAAGGTCGAGCCGGGCGCGGCCCTGCCCGCGAGGGCGAGCGGAGCCCCGCCCGCACCGGGTCCCACGGCTGCGGCGAGGACCTCGCCCGTCGAGGGCCGGATCGCCACGAGCGCGGTGGGCCGCGCGGTCTCGGCGGCGAGCGCGGCCTCCGCGGCGTTCTGCGCCTTGGAGTCCAGGCTCACCCGCAGCGGGGTGCCCTCGGTGGACTGCTCGGCGAAGAGCTCCCGCCTGCCGAGGACGCTGCCGTCGGCGCCCCTGCGGACGGCCTGGACCGCGAGCCCCGGCGTGCCGCGCAGCTGCTCGTCGTAGCGCAGCTGCAGCCCGGACTGGCCGACCTCGTCGCCGGGCTGGAGGCGACCGGACGCCTTCTTGACCTGCTCGGCGCTGGCCTCGGCCACGGAGCCGAGGATCGGCGCGGCCCACGTGCGGGTCGGCGCGAGGACCTGCATCCTCGGCTGCCGGGAGGCGCCCGGGACCGCGTCGATGGCAGCCAGGCCCTTGGTCAGCGCCGGGTCCGTGGCACGCAGGGTGAGGGCCGGGACGAAGGCCTGCGGGCCCGCGGCCGCCACCTTGGCGGCATACGCCTTGGCATCGGTGCCGAGGACGGTGGCGAGCCGAGTCGCCGACCCGGCCGCTTGGGCGCCGGGCACGCGCGTCTTGTCGAGCCCGACGACGGTGACCTCCCGCTCGGTCATAAGCGGCGTGCCGCCGGCGTCGACGATGTCCGCACGCCGCGGCCACTTGCGCGCGACGCTCAGCACCTCGTCGGAGGCGAGCCCCGGCGCGACGACGGACGGTGTCCACGCCACCTGCCACGCGCCGTCGACGAGGCGCAGCGAGGCCCTCGTCTCGTAGCCCCAGTCCGTGGGCGCGCTCGAGACGTCCCACCGCGTGTAGAGCATCACCGTGGCCTGGTCGGAGCCCTCCTGGGTCACCGAGGTCACCGTGACCGCGGGGTGCAGGTCTCCCATCCCGCGGTATGCCGCCTGCACGAACGCCGTCGCCGCCTCGGGCGTGGCGCCGCCCAGCCGCACCTGTCTCAGGTCGCCGCTCGCGAGGCCGGTGGCCAGGGCCTGCGCGGCGCCGCCGGGCTCCGGTGCCTGCGTGAGGAGCGAGCACCCACCGGTGAGGGTCACCAGGAGGGTGACTGTGGCAGCGGCCGCGTGGCGCGTGCGGCGTCGAAGGCCCCTGGTCATGGGTCCACCGTACGGGGCGGCACGGACTGACCCCGTCAGACGCGCAGCCCCAGGGTCACGACGGCCTCGGCGACGGTCCGGACCTTGGTGTGGTGGCTGCGGGCGTGCCGGCGGAGCCGCTCGAAGGCATCCTCGACGGAGATCCCGAGGGCGCTCGCGGTGATGCCCTTGGCCTGCTCGATGACGACCCGCGACTCCAGGGCGTACTGCAGCTGCGACGTGAGCTGCTCCTGGTGGCGCAGCCTGGAGCTGTTGACGAAGTACCCGGTGGCGAGATCGGCCATGAGGCTCGCGGCGAGGAGGTCGGCCTCGCTCCACTGGCGGGGGGCGTCGGAGTAGAGCGTGAGCACGCCCAGCGTCTCGTCCCGCAGGGCCATGGGCACGGAGGCGACGGCGGCGAGGCCGAGCCGGCGGGCGACCGCGCGGTAGTCCGGCCATGGCTGCTCGACCGCAGCGAGGTCGGCGACGGTGCGGGGCGCGCGGGACCGGTAGGCATCCAAGGCCGGCCCACCCCGGCTCGAGCTCTGCACCTTCGCGAGCTCCCGGAGGGATGGTGGGACCGCCGTGACGCACCGCAGTCCGTCGCCGTCGGCGAGGTCCACCGCCGTGCCGACGAGGCCGAGGTCGCGCGTCACGCTGGCAACGAGGTCGTCCAGCGTCTCGTCGAGGTCGTATGCCGTGAGCAGCCGGTGCGCCAGCCGGGCGAGGTCTTCCAGGAAAGCCGTGTAGTCCAAGCCACTCGCCCCATTCGCGGCCGTCGCGTCCCAGCCGCACCGGCTGTGGTGCGGCCGCTCCCCGACTCCCGCTGGGATGTCGGATGCGGCCGCATTCCATCCTAAGTCGGTTGCACCCTCACGGGTGGCGATTTATCGGGATTGGTGTCGCTCTGTGGAGAAGCCGCGGGGCTCGGGTCCTCGCAGGCCGGGCCCGTCCGCGGCAGCAGCCGATCAAGTACGTTGGGCACATGTCCCGACCGCACGCGGCCGCACTGATCGAGGATGCCGTCAACGCCCGGATCGAGCGGCTCCTGCGCGGACGCGGATGGGGCAACCGTGTGCTCACCCACATCGGCTACGGGTCGACGAGCTTCGTGCGCGTCTTCGCGCGCGTCGTGCTCGGTCGGGGCGGGTCGGGAGGACCGCCGAGCCGGCAGGACGCGACCGGCGCCCTGGCGCCGGCGCACTACGAGCGCGGCTGGCGGGTGTTCCTCGCCGCCCCGGCGAGCGGGGTGCCGGTCACGGTGACGATCGGCGAGCGGACCGTGCACGCCCGCAGTGACCGCGGGGGTCACGTCGATCTCGTCGCGCACGACCACGGGCTGGCGCCCGGGTGGCAGCAGGTCGTCGTCCACGCGCCCGGCACCGACCCGGTGCCGGCCGACGTGTTCATCGTCGGCGACGACGTCGACTTCGGCCTCATCAGCGACATCGACGACACGGTCATCACGACCATGCTGCCGCGGCCGCTCATCGCCGCGTGGAACACCTTCGTGCTGCGAGCCAAGAACCGGCACGCGGTCCACGGCATGGCGCCCTTCTACCGCGCCGTGCTCTCGGCGCACCCTGGCGCCCCGACGGTCTACGTCTCCACCGGTGCGTGGAACACCGCGCCGCCGCTCACCCGCTTCCTCCTCGAGGCCGGCTACCCGCTCGGCCCGCTGCTGCTCACCGACTGGGGTCCCACCAACACCGGCTGGTTCCGCAGCGGGCGCGAGCACAAGCGGGACAGCCTGGAGCGGATGGCGCGCGACTTCCCGAACATCAGGTGGCTGCTCGTCGGCGACGACGGGCAGCACGACCCGCAGCTCTATGCCGACTTCGCCGAGGCGCGGCCCGACCACGTCGCCGCGGTCTGCATCCGCCAGCTGACCGCCACCGAGCAGGTCCTCTCGCACCCGATGGGCCGCCTGGAGGCGCCCGCTCGGCCCTCTGCGACCCACAGCGTGCCGACCTACTGGGCGCCGGACGGGCACGCGATGCGGCGCGCCCTCGAGGAGGCCGGCCTGATCGGCAAGCCCGTCGCGGCCGACGAGCAGCCCTCCCGCCCGGGACGCTGAAGGAGGCGGGTCCATGCCGGAGCTGCCGGAGGTGCAGGCCCTCGTCGACTTCCTCGCCGCGCGGACCGCGGGGCTCGCCGTGACCGGGGTGGAGCTCGCGTCGGTCAGCGTGCTCAAGACCTTCGACCCGCCGCCGCAGGCGCTCGCCGGGCTGCCCGTGGACGCCGTCCGCCGGCACGGCAAGTTCCTCGACCTCGACTGCGACGGCACCCACCTCGTCTTCCACCTGGCCCGGGCCGGATGGCTGCGGTGGTCGGACCAGCTGCCGCGGACCGTCGTGCGCCCTGGCAAGTCGCCCATCGCGCTGCGGGTGCGCCTGTCCGACGGGTCCGGCTTCGACCTCACCGAGGCGGGCACCAAGAAGTCGCTGGCGGCATACATCGTCACCGACCCGGCGCAGGTCCCCGGCATCAGCCGCCTCGGGCCCGACCCGCTCGCCGACGACTTCACCCGGGAGGACTTCGGCGCCCTCATCGCCGGGCGGCGCACCCAGATCAAGGGCCTGCTGCGGGACCAGGAGTTCCTCGCCGGCGTCGGCAACGCCTACTCCGACGAGATCCTCCACGTCGCCAAGCTCTCGCCGTTCGCCATCGCCGGCTCGCTCAAGCCCGAGGAGGTCCAGCGCTTGTATGCCGCCCTCCGCGACACCCTGAAGGGCGCCGTGGTCGCCGCCTCCGGCAAGCCGGCCGCCGAGCTCAAGGACGCCAAGCGCGAGGGTATGCGGGTCCACGGCCGCACCGGCCAGCCCTGCCCCGTGTGCGGCGACACCGTCCGCGAGGTCTCCTTCGCCGACTCCTCCCTGCAGTACTGCCCGACCTGCCAGACCGGCGGCAAGCCTCTCGCGGACCGGCGACTGTCCCGCCTGCTCAAGTGAACGTGACCGCGGTCACACCCGCAGGCGCGCCCGAACCGGGCGGCTCGCTCGCGCGTCTAGACTCTCGGGGCCTTCTCCGTCCGGCCCTTGACGGCCGCTGCCCCCTTCCCCCTGGACGACTTCCTCGTGACCTCCACCGTTGACCGCCCCGCGCCCGATCAGGCGAGCGAGCGCGCTCCGCGGTGGTGGGAGCGGGCCTGGCAGCGCCTGCAGCGGCGCCTGCCGCACGGGCGGATGCGCTGGGTCGCGG
>NZ_DASSMH010000113.1:0-5740 GCF_035688975.1 Intrasporangium sp.
TGAACATCGTCGTCTGTGTCAAGCACGTGCCGGACGCGCAGGCGGAGCGCACGTTCAGCTCGGTTGACAACACCACGGACCGTGAGAATGTCGACGGGTTGTTGTCCGAGCTGGACGAGTATGCCGTCGAGGAGGCGTTGAAGATCGTCGAGGCGGGCGAGGGCGAGGTCATCGTGGTGACCGTCGGTCCGGACGCGGCTGCCGACGCGATCAAGAAGGCGCTGCAGATGGGCGCGAGCAGGGGGGTGCATGTCCTCGATCCTGCGATCCACGGTTCCGACGCGGCGGCCACCTCGCTGGTGCTGGCCGAGGCGATCAGGAGGATCGGCGCCGAGTCGCCGGTCGACCTGGTGATCACGGGGATGGCCTCGACGGACGGCTCGATGGGCGTGGTGCCGACGATGCTGGCCGAGCGTCTGGGACTGCCTGCCGCCACCTTCGCCTCCGAGCTGAGGGTCGAGGGCGGGCAGGTGACGATCCGCCGCGATGGTGACGTGTCCACGCTGACGGTCACCGCGTCCCTGCCGGCGCTGGTCTCGGTCACGGACCAGATCAACGAGCCGCGTTACCCCTCGTTCAAGGGGATCATGGCGGCGAAGAAGAAGCCGGTCGAGAGGTGGGGTCTGGCGGACCTCGGGGTCGACCCGGCCCAGGTGGGCCTGGCCGCGGCGTGGACCAGGGTCGAGTCGTTCGCCGCCCGCCCGCCGCGCAGCCAGGGCGAGATCGTCAAGGACGAGGGCGACGGCGGGACGAAGCTCGCGCAGTTCCTCGCCGCACGCAAGTTCGTCTGACCCGCCGCCCACCCTCACGTCAAGGAGCACCAGACACATGGCCGAAGTCCTCATCCTCGTCGACCACGTCGACGGCACGGTGCGCAAGACCACCGCTGAGCTGCTGACCATCGCCCGCCGGCTGGGGGAGCCCTGCGCCGTCTTCGTCGGCGACGGCTTCGACGCGGCGCGCGAGACCCTCGCGAAGTATGGGGCGCACAAGGTCTACCGGGTCACCGGTGCCGAGGTCACCGACTACCTGGTCGTGCCGCAGGCCGAGCTGCTCACGACGCTCGTGCAGGGCACGGCGCCGGCGGCGCTGCTCATCTCGTCGTCCGCGGAGGGCAAGGAGATCGCGGCCCGGGTCGCCATCCGCACCGGCTCTGGCCTGGTCACCGACGCGGTCGACGTGCGGGCGGGGGAGGGTGGGGCCGTGGCGACGACCCAGTCGGTGTTCGCCGGCTCGTTCACGGTGGAGTCCACGGTGACGAAGGGGACCCCGATCGTGACCGTCAAGCCCAACTCCGCCACGCCGCAGGAGGCGCCCGCGGCGGCCACCGAGGAGGTGGTGGACTACACGCCCTCCGAGGCCGCGAAGGCTGCCCGGATCACCGAGTCCAGGCCGAAGCAGGCCACCGGGCGCCCGGAGCTGACGGAGGCCGCGATCGTCGTCTCCGGGGGGCGGGGCACGGGCGGTGACTTCGCGCCGGTCGAGGCCTTCGCCGACGCGCTCGGCGCCGCGGTGGGCGCCTCGCGTGCGGCGGTGGACGCGGGGTGGTACCCGCACACCTCCCAGGTGGGCCAGACCGGCAAGCAGGTCTCCCCGCAGCTCTACGTCGCGTGCGGCATCTCCGGCGCGATCCAGCACCGGGCCGGGATGCAGACGTCCAAGACGATCGTCGTGGTCAACAAGGACAGCGAGGCACCGATCTTCGACCTGGTCGACTTCGGGGTCGTCGGTGACCTGTTCACCGTCCTGCCGCAGGCCACCGAGGCCGTCGACGCCACCAAGGGCTGAGGCGAGCATGACTGCGCAGCCACCATCGGTGCCACTCATCGGCCTACCCCATGGGGTGCAGATTCCCCAGGTGGGTCTGGGCATGTTCAAGATCGACGACCCGGACATGGCGGGCGTGGTTGACGTCGCCCTGAGAGCCGGGTACCGGCACTTCGACCTTGCGGCCTACTACGGTAACGAGCGGGCCTTCGGTCACGCGCTGCGCGAGTCGGGAGCCGCCCGTGACGAGCTCTTCCTGACCTCGAAGGTGTGGAACACCGACCACGGCCATACCGAGGCGCTGGCCGCCTTCGAGAGGACCCGCGCACATCTCGGTGTGGACGTGCTCGACCTCTACCTCATCCACTGGCCGGTGCCCTCTGCAGGGAGATACCTCGAAACCTGGCAGGCACTCGAAGGCCTGCAACAGCAGGGGTTGACGAGGGCCATCGGTGTCTCCAACTTCACCCGCACGCACCTTGAGCGGCTTCTCGCCCAAAGCGACGTGAAGCCGGCCGTCAACCAGGTGGAGCTGCACCCGTACTTCCAGCAGCGGTGCCTGCGGACGTTTCACCACGAGCACGGCATCGTGACCCAGGCGTGGTCGCCTCTCGGGCGCGGCGCGGTGCTCGACGACCCGGTCGTCGTCGAGATCGCCGCGCGCCACCATGTGTCACCGGCCCAGGCGATCCTGCGCTGGCATCTCCAGCTCGGCACCGTGGTCTTTCCCAAGTCGAGCAGCCCCGCGAGGATCGCCGCGAACATCGACCTCTTCGGCTTCGAGCTGGACGAGGACGACATGCAGCGGATGCGCTCCCTGGACCGGGGGCGGCGCACCGGACCGGACCCCGACTCGATGTGACCGGAACCCCCGTCGACGCCACGTGACACGACAAGGCCCACCCCGCACAGACAGGACCGACAGGACATGAAGGCAGAGCACAGACGCAAGTTGGGACGGACCGGCGTGGAGGTCTCCACGATGTCCTTTGGGGCGGCTCCCATCGGCAACTTCCTCCACCCCTTCAGTGAGTCGGAGGCGGCCGGCATGGTCGACCAGGCGTGGGACCTCGGCATGCGGTACTTCGACACCGCGCCGCTCTACGGCCACGGACTGAGCGAATACCGCTTGGGCCATGCGCTGCGCGAGCGCCCGCGAGACGAGTACGTCGTCTCGACCAAGGTCGGCCGGGTGCTGAAGCCGGCCGCGCAAGGTTCCTTCGACTCCGGGCTGTGGGTGCGGCCGGCACCCTTCGCGGCCGAGTACGACTACACCTTCGACGGCATCATGCGCGCGGTCGAGGACAGCCTTCAGCGGCTCCTGCTCGACCGGGTCGACATCCTCTTCATGCACGACATCGACCGCTACACCCACGGCGACCTCCAGGAGTCGATGTTCAGGACGGCGCTGGACAGTGGATTCGCGGCGCTGGAGCGCCTGCGCGCCGAGGGAGTCGTCGACGCCATCGGCTTCGGGGTCAACGAGGCCGACGTCTGCGCCGAGGCGGTGCGCCGCGCCGACGCTGACTGCGTCCTCCTGGCCGGGCGGTACACCCTGCTGGAGCAGGAGCCCCTCGACCACCTGCTCCCCATGTGCGCGGAGCGGGAGATCGGAGTCGTGCTCGGTGGCGTCTACAACAGCGGCATTCTCGCCACGGGACCGACCACGGGCGCCAAGTTCAACTACGGTCCGGCGCCGAAACCCGTGATGGAGCGTGCCCGCCGCCTGCAGGCGGTGTGCGACCGTCACGACGTCCCGCTCCCCGCCGCCGCGCTGCACTTCGCCGCGGCGCATCCCGTGGTCTCGAGCATCTGCATCGGCTCACGGACCCAACAGCAGCAGGCGGCCTCCGCGGCCTGGCTTGAGCTGGACCTTCCCTCCGCGCTGTGGGACGACCTGCGTCGCGAGGGCCTCCTGCGAGAGGACGCTCCGACGCCATGACCATGTCATCTGAGGTCTCGTCCGCGACTGCTCCCAGGATGCGAGCCGCGCGTTACCACGGTCGGGAAGACGTGCGTATCGACTGGGTCCCCGAGCCCGAACCCGGGCCGGGCACGGTGAAGATCGCCGTCGAGTGGTGCGGCATCTGTGGTACCGACCTCCATGAGTACTTCGACGGTCCCATCTTCTGCCCCGCCCCGGGTAAGAGCCACCCCCTGACGGGTGCCTCCCTCCCCGTCGTCCTGGGCCACGAGTTCGTCGGAACCGTGCACTCCGTGGGCGAAGGGGTCCGCCGGATCCGCCTCGGGGACCGCGTCGTCGTCGAGCCGCGGCGCTCGTGCGGCCAGTGCGCCGCCTGCACGTCGGGCCGCTACAACTGCTGTCCGCGAGCCGCCACGATCGGTCTGCAGGGCGGCGGGGGCGGGCTCGCGCAGTACATCGTCGTCGACGAGGATCTGGTGTTCCAGATCGGTGACCTGTCCGCCGAGGTCGGCGCCCTCATCGAGCCGCTCGCCGTCGCCCATCACGCCATCGGCCAGGGCCCCCGTCCTCAGGGCGCCACCGCAGTGGTGTTCGGAGGTGGGCCGATCGGGCTGTTGGTCGTCTGGATGCTCAAGGCAATGGGCGCCTCGACGGTGTGCCTCGTCGAGCCCTCCGAGGCGCGGCGCTCACGCGCTGGACGGCTGGGAGCGGACCACGCACTCGACCCCACGGCATACCCGTCAACGGAGAGGATGCTCGAGTATGCCGGTCTGTCGGATGTCGACGTCGCCTTCGAGTGCGCCGGCGTCGAGGCGGCACTCCAGGGATGCCTGATCGCGGTCCGGCCCGGTGGGACGGTGGTCAACGTGGCGATCAGTGGACGCCCGCTGTCGCTGGACCTAACGCCCCTGCTCCTCAAGGAGATCCATCTCGTAGGCACCATCTGCTACGCGAACGACCACCAGCCGGTGATTGACCTCCTCAGGCGATATGCCCTGCCGGTCGAGACCTTGGTCACCAAGCGGATCGGCCTCGACCAGCTTGTCACGGCCGGATTCCGCGCCCTGGCCAGCGGCGACGAGAACCACGTCAAGATCCTGGTCAGCCCCACGATGACCCAACCAGAGAGCGAGTAGAAAACGATGGAACGATTTGAGGGCCAGACGGCCATCGTCACCGGAGCCGCCAGCGGGATCGGTGCGGCCATTGCGGCGTCGCTCGCCCGGGAGGGCGCTCGGGTGGTCGCCGTGGACTACGACACCAGCGTGAAGGCGGCCGCCGCCGAGTACGACGGCGTGCCGGTCGTCGGGGACGTTACCGATCCGGAGCTCGGGACAGAGCTCCTGGCGACGCTGGCGAGGCACGGCCTCGGTCTCGACCACCTCGTGGGCGCTGCCGGGATCCAGGTGCGGGCAGCGGGCATCGACATCGAGGACGCGGACTGGCAGCGCCTGCTCAATGTCAACCTGTCGGGCTTCTACCGTCTCCTGCGCACGTTGGTCCCGCCCCTGGAGCAGGGGTCGCACGGCTCGCCGGGCAGCGTCGTCGCGGTGACCTCGATGTCGGGCGACCGCGCGGTTCCCGGGATCGTGCCGTATGGCTCCGTCAAGGCGGCCCTCGCCCATCTGATCCGCGGGCTGGCAGTGGAACTCGGCCCCCGCGGGATCCGATTGAATGGCATCGCCCCCGGCTATGTCAGCACTCCCATGACCGCTCCCATCCTCGAGGATCCAGCCACGCTGCAGCGGATCATGGCTCGCCTGCCCCTCCAGCACATCGCGGAGCCGGAGGAGATGACCGGGCCCGCTCTCTTCCTCTTGTCGCGGGAGGCACGGTACGTCACTGGGCAGATCCTTGCCGTGGACGGCGGGTACGCCCTGACCTAGAGAACATCGACAAGGAGTCATTCATGACAGCCCTGCAGATCGTGGCCGTGGTCGTGTGTCTGGCGGTGACGGCGGTTGCGGTGGCGTTGCTGGCCCGGACGGTGAACGGTTTGGTGGCGACGTTCCGTCTGGGTCAGCCGGAGTTCCGTGGGGATGACAAGGG
>NZ_DASSMH010000114.1:0-37514 GCF_035688975.1 Intrasporangium sp.
TCAACGCCTCCTCGACGGCATACTCGTCCAGCTCGGACAACAACCCGTCGACATTCTCACGGTCCGTGGTGTTGTCAACCGAGCTGAACGTGCGCTCCGCCTGCGCGTCCGGCACGTGCTTGACACAGACGACGATGTTCATGGGCGAACGTCCTCTTCCGCTTGCTGTAGGCAACGGCCGGAGGGTGGTTCCGGCACCGGCGTCCATCTTCGCACCGCGTCCCGCGATGTCTGCACCCCAGGAGCGTGACGCTCAACACCCGTCCCTCGTATGCCGCCGGTGCGCACCGCCCCCTCCCCAGTCGAGTGGCCACTTCCGCACCACCCCTCCCCAGTCGAGTGGCCACTTCCGCACCACCCAGCGCACCAAAGTGGCCACTCGACCATGAGGTTGGTGCGCCAAAGTGGCCACTCGACCAGAAGGATGTGCCCTGGCCGCCGGCCTGGACATGGCGGCGCGCCCCGTCCCCAGTCGAGTGGCCACTTCCGCACCACCCGGCGCACCAAAGTGGCCACTCGACCAAGAGGTTGGCGCGCACAAGTGGCCACTCGACCAAGAGGGTGGCGCGCACAAGTGGCCACTCGACTTGGGGGGTGGGCCGGGTCAGTCGGTCACCGCGGTCTCGAGGACGTGGAAGGCCGGCTCCTCGTAGGGATGGGCCGCGCGCAAGGCGGCCACGACGGCGGCCCGGTGATCGCGCGGCAGCGTCACCTCGACGCGGTGCTCGGGGAGCCGCTGGAGCAGGCCGACCGTGCCGATGCTCGGGTGGGCGCCGGGCCCCGGGCGGAACTGGCCCGTTCCCTGCACGACCCAGGCGCACTCGGTGTAGTCGCCGACGGCCCCGGCGCCGGCCGCGAAGAGGGCGGCCAGCACCGCGTCGGTGTCGCCGACGGGCACGTAGACCACGAGGACGTCGAGCGGCTCCGCCGGCGCCACCGGTCACCGACCTTCGAACTGGGCGTTGCCCGGGCCGTGCTCGACGAACGAGGTCATGCCGATCTCCCGGTCCCGGGTGGCGAAGAGGCCGGCGAAGAGCATCCGCTCGATCTCCAGGCCGGTCTCGAGGTCGGTCTCGATGCCGCGGTCGACGGCCTCCTTGGCGGCGCGCACGGCATACGACGCGGCGCCGACGTAGCTGCGCGCCCACTCCAGGGCGGTCGCGTGGACCTCGGCCGCCGGGACCACCTTGTCCGCGAGGCCGATCCGCAGCGACTCCTCCGCGTCGAGGAAGCGGCCGCTGAAGATGATCTCCTTGGCCTTCGCGGGCCCGACCAGCCGAGCGAGCCGTTGGGTGCCTCCCGCCCCGGGGATGATGCCGAGGAGGATCTCCGGCTGGCCCAGCTTCGCGTCGTCGGCCACGACGCGGAAGTCGCAGGCGAGGGCGAGCTCGCAACCACCGCCGAGGGCGTAGCCCGTGATCGCGGCGATGACCGGCTTGGGGATGCGGGCGACCGCGGTGATCGACGACTGCAGGGCGGCCGAGCGGTCGACCATGTCGGTGTAGCCCATGCCCGCCATCTCCTTGATGTCCGCGCCCGCGGCGAACACGCGCTCCCCGCCCCACACCACGACCGCCTTGACGTCGGAGCGCTCCGCGGCCTCGAGGGCCGCCGCGCGGATCTCCTCCTGGACCTGCACGTTGAGCGCGTTCATCTTCGGTCGGTCGAGGCGGATGGTGCCGACGCCGTCCTCGACCTGCAGGTGGACGAATTCGGCCGTCACTGAACACCCTCCGGGGCCGGACCGCCGTCCTCCAGGGGCAGCCACGACTGGAAGAAGAACTGGACGCTCTGCAGGATGTGGTTGATCGACAGGGGCACGAGCACGTCGAGGTCGGCGTTCGGGGTGACGACGTGCTCCGCGGAGACGACGAGGCTGTCCTGGACGAGGCACACCTTGACGAGGTTGAGCTGCAGGGTGAGGTCATTGCAGCGGGCGAGCCGCTCGGCCCGGTCGGGTGACACCGGGTCCTGCAGCTGCCACTGCCCGAAGAAGCGCACGAGGGGCAGCTCGCCCTCGGCGACCCGCGCGAAGAGCGTCTGCTCGTTGACCGTGAACTCGAGGTCGCCGTCTGCGTCGACGCGCGCCTGCACCTCGAGGGTGCGCAGCACCTGCAGGATGGCGTCGCGCACGGGCGCCTCGCCGGCGGGCGCCCCGTCGCCGCCCGCGGCGGGCAGGTGCGGCTGGAAGTTGGGCAGCGAAGTGGGATCCGTCATGGGGCCACCGTAACGACCCATACGCTGGGCGTCATGTGCCCCCACCCGGCCGCGACGCCCGACCTTCCGCCAGAGTTCGGGGTGCGCGTCACCGCCGAGGGGGCCGAGTTCTGTGTCTACGCCGGTCATGCGACCGCGGTGGAGGTCTGCCTCTTCGACCGCGATGCGGACGGCACCGAGACCGAGCTGCGGGTGCCGCTTCGCCACCGCGCGCACGGCGCCTTCTTCGACACCGTCCCCGGGGTGCGGGTCGGGCAGCGCTACGGCTTCCGGGCCGACGGGCCGTGGGACCCCGACCGCGCGCAGCGCTACAACAGCGCCAAGCTGCTCCTCGACCCCTACGCCCGCGCGATCGAGGGAGACGTCGTTCCCGACCCCGCCGGCTACGCGCACCGGGTGGGGGCCGACCTCACGGGCGACCTCACCGTGCCGGACACCCGGGACTCGGCGCCCTGCGTGCCGCGGTGCGTCGTCGTGGACGACGCCTTCGACTGGGAGGGGGACGCGCCACCGCGCCGCTCGCTCACCGAGTCGATCATCTACGAGGTGCACGTGAAGAACGCCACGGCGCTGCACCACGGGGTCCCGGAGCCGCTCCGGGGAACGTATGCCGGGCTCGCCTCCCCCGCGTTCGTGGAGCACCTCACCTCGATCGGGGTGACCGCGGTCGAGCTGCTGCCGGTCCACGCCTTCACGTCCGAGGCGGCCCTCGTCCGCTCCGGGCTGCGCAACCACTGGGGCTACAACACGGTCGGCTTCTTCGCCCCGCACGCCGGGTATGCCGCGGCCAGCGAGCCGCAGGACGTGCTCGACGAGTTCAAGCGGATGGTCAAGGACCTGCACGCGGCCGGCATCGAGGTGCTCCTCGACGTCGTCTACAACCACACGGCCGAGCAGTCCCAGGTCGGCCCGACGTTGTCGTGGCGCGGGCTGGACAACCGCGCCTACTACCGGCTCGACGCGCGCGGCCACGACATCGACGTCACCGGCTGCGGCAACACGCTCGATTTGACGCATCCCGTGGTCACGCGCATGGTGCTGGACTCCCTGCGCTACTGGGTGCAGGAGTGCCACGTCGACGGCTTCCGCTTCGACCTCGCCGTCGCCCTCGGTCGCGGACGCGACGACAACTACGACTCGACCCACCCCTTCCTCGTCGCCCTGCGCACCGACCCGGTGCTCTCCCGGGTCAAGCTCATCGCGGAGCCCTGGGACCTCGGCATCCACGGTTGGCGCACGGGCCAGTTCCCGCCGCCGTTCTCGGAGTGGAACGACCGCTACCGCGACACGGTCCGCGGCTTCTGGCTGCGCGACGTGGCGGCCTCCGCGGCCGGCGAGCCGGGCCACGGCGTGCGGGAGCTCGCCACCCGGGTCACCGGCTCGCAGGACCTCTTCGGCTTCCGGGACCGGGGCACCATCGCCTCGATCAACTACGTCGCCGCCCACGACGGCTTCACCCTTGCCGACCTCACGGCATACGACACCAAGCACAACGAGGCCAACAAGCAGGACGGCCGCGACGGCACCGACGACAACCGCTCGTGGAACCACGGCGTCGAAGGGCCGACGACCGACCAGCGCATCGCAGCGGCCCGCCGCCGGTCCATGCGCAACCTGCTCGGCACCCTGCTGCTGTCCACGGGCGTGCCCATGCTGGCCGGCGGCGACGAGTTCGGCCGGACCCAGCACGGCAACAACAACGCCTACTGCCAGGACAACGAGCTCAGCTGGTACGACTGGCGGCTCGCGCACTGGCAGGCCGACCTGCTGACGACCACGAGGCACCTGGCCGAGCTCCGCTCCCGGTTTCCGGTGCTGCGCCAGCGCGAGTTCTTCTCGGGCCGGCCGCGGCACCCGGACGGTTCCCAGGACCTCGCCTGGTTCGCCGGCGACGGCGCCCCGATGGGGTCACGGTGGGGCGGCCCGAGCATCGACGTGCTCCAGGCCCTCTTCGACGGCGAATGGCTCGGCACGGACTCGGTGCTCATCGCGGTCAACGGGTCCGCGTGGCCGGCCGAGGTCACCTTGCCCGCGCCTCCCAGGCGACGGGCCTACGACCTGCTCTGGGACAGCACCTGGGAGCGGCCACACGTCGGCGGCCCCACGGTGGTCGCCGGAGCGCAGTCCACCATGGGGCCGTCGTCGATGCGGGTGTGGTGGGCGCGCGGCCGCTACTGACCGCGCGCCACTCCCGCTCACGCGTTATCTTCCAACGCCTGAGCCGAACCGGCGCTCCGGGCCTCGCTCGTCCCTCCCTCGGGTCCTCACGCCTTGGCTCACGCGTTGCGGACCAGGCCGAGCTCCGCCGGGGTCGCGAGGGCCGGGTTCCTCGGCACGATGCGCACGCTGTAGCCGAACGAGCCGGTCCGAGTGAGGGACTGGGCCCCCGCGAACAGGTGCCGGCCGCCCGCCTCGGCCTCGACGTGGGCGAGGGAGGCCACCTCGGTGTCGCGCAGGTCGTCCTCGCCCCACACCCGACCGTGGACGAGCTGGACGTCGACGTCCTCAGGGGTGAGGCCGGCGAGGTCGACGTGCGCGCGCACGTTGAGCATGTCGCCGATCTGCGGGGAGTCGGACACACCGGAGGACTCGACGTGCTCCACGCGCACGCTCGGCCACGCGGCGCGGACCCGCCCCTTGTATGCCGCGAAGCCCTTGGCCCCCTTGAAGTCGGGCCCGTCCATGGCCCGGCCCGCGGCGGTCGCGGGGCTGTAGAGGCGTTCGGTGTACTCCTCGACCATGCGGCTGGCGAGGACCTTCGGACCCAGCGTCTGGAGCGTGTGCTTCATCATCGAGATCCAGCCCTGCGGCAGGTTGGCCGCGTCCCGCTCGTAGAACGGGGCCGCGACGTCGTTCTCGATGATGTCGTAGAGCGCCTTGGCCTCGATGTCGTCGCGGCGGTCGGGGTCCTCGACGCCGTCCGCGGTCGGGATGGCCCAGCCGTTGCGGCCGTCGAACCACTCGTCCCACCAGCCGTCGAGGATGGAGAGGTTGAGCCCGCCGTTGAGCGCGGCCTTCATGCCCGACGTGCCGCAGGCCTCGAAGGGGCGCAGCGGGTTGTTGAGCCAGACGTCGCAGCCCGGGTAGAGGTGCTGGGCCATGGCGATGTCGTAGTTGGGCAGGAAGACGATGCGGTGGCGGATCTGCGGGTCATCGGCGAACTGCACCATCTGCTGGATCAGCCGCTTGCCCGTCTCGTCGGCCGGGTGCGACTTGCCGGCGATGACGAGCTGGATCGGGCGGTCGGGATGCAGGAGGAGGCGCTTCAGCCGCTCGGGGTCGCGCAGCATGAGGGTGAGCCGCTTGTAGGTCGGGACGCGGCGCGCGAAGCCGATCGTCAGCACGTCGGGGTCGAGGATGTCGTCGACCCAGCCCAGCTCCGCCTCGCTGGCACCGCGCTTGAGCCAGGACGACCGCACCCGCCGGCGCACGTCGTGGACGAGCTGCTCGCGCATGGCCCGCTTGGCCGTCCACACGACGTCGGCCGGCACGCCCTCGATCTGCTCCCACGCGTCGTGGCCGGCGATGTCGGCGGTGCCGAGGTGCTTGCGGCTGACGTCGTAGAGCGTGCGGTCGACCCACGTCGGGGCATGCACGCCGTTGGTGATGCTCGTGATGGGCACCTCGACGTCGTCGAATCCGGGCCACAGCCCGTCGAACATCTCGCGGCTCACGACCCCGTGCAGCTGCGAGACGCCGTTGGCGCGCTGCGCGAGCCGCAGACCCATGACGGCCATGTTGAAGATGCCCGGCTCGCCGCCCTCGTAGTCCTCGGCACCCAGCGCGAGCAGCCGGTCGACGGGCACCCCGGGGATGACGTTGGCGCCGCCGAAGAAGAGGTTGATCCGGTCGGCCGAGAAGCGGTCGATGCCCGCCGGCACCGGCGTGTGCGTGGTGAAGACGGTCGACGCGCGGACCGCCTCGAGGGCCTCGTCGAAGGTGAGCCCGTGGTCGCGGACGAGCTCGGTGATCCGCTCGACGCCGAGGAAGCCGGCGTGGCCCTCGTTGGTGTGGTAGACCTCGGGCTCCGGCGCGCCGGTGAGCCTGGACCACAGGCGCAGGGCGCGGATCCCGCCGATGCCGAGCAGCAGCTCCTGCTCGAGGCGCCGGTCACCGCCGCCCCCGTAGAGCGACTCGGTGACGTGGCGGGCCGCGTCGTCGTTGTCGGCCACGTCGGAGTCGAGGAGCAGGAGCGGCACCCGGCCCACCTGGGCGCGCCACACGTGCGCGCGGAGGGCGCGCTGGTCCGGCAGCGCGATCTCGATGACGGCGGGCGTGCCATCGCTCTCGCGCAGCATGGACAGGGGCAGCTCGTCGGGGTCGAGGACCGGGTAGGTCTCGAGCTGCCAGCCGTCGCGGCTGAGCTGCTGCTTGAAGTAACCGGTCTTGTAGAAGAGGCCCACGCCGACGATCGGCACGCCGAGGTCGGAGGCGCTCTTGAGGTGGTCCCCGGCGAGGATGCCGAGGCCGCCGGAGTACTGCGGGAGCACGGACGTGATGCCGAACTCCGGGCTGAAGTAGGCGATCGCCGCCGGGGCCGCCTTGCCGTTGGGCTCCGCCTCGCGGCTCCACCGCTGGTACCACCGCTCGTCGGTGAGGTAGCGGTGCAGGTCATCGCTCGCCTGGGTCACCCGGGCGACGAACGCCGCGTCGGAGGCGAGGGCCTTCAGCTCGCCGGCGCTGAGGCGCGAGAGCAGCTTGACCGGGTCCTCCTTGCTGGCGGCCCACTTCTTGGGGTCGATGCTCGCGAAGAGGTCACGGGTCGGTGGGTGCCAGGACCAGCGCAGGTTGCTGGCCAGCTCGCCCAGCCCCTCGATGGGGGCGGGCAGGACGGTGCGGACGCTGAAGCGTCGGATTGCCTTCACGAGGAGTAAGCATGAGGCCCGGTGTCGGATTCTTGCAAGCGTTTGCACAACGATTTCATTGCGGCATTCCCATGAGGGCGGCGGCGGCGCAACCTCCTCGGTTTTCGATACGGTCGTCCGGTGACGAGCACCCCCGACGCCCCCCGCGCCCCCCGCTCCACCCGCGCCACCAAGCCGGTCTCCAGCACGGCGACCGAGGACGGAGTCGTCGACGAGGAGTCGTCCGGCGCCTCTCACCTTGCCCCCGAGGGGTCCGTGTCGACGCCGCCCACGGTAGCCGGCATGCCGGGAGGTGCGGTGCCATTCGGCCGCATCCCGGTCATGGGTGTCCGGCCGCTCGTCGACTGCGGCGCCCGGCCGGCCAAGTCGGTCGTGGGCGAGGAGTTCGTCGTCCGGGCCAAGGTGTTCCGGGAGGGCCACGACGCCGTCAACGCGACGACCGTCCTGACCGCGCCCGACGGCACCGAGCACTACTTCGGCATGCACTGCGACAACGTGGGCCTCAGCGAGTGGAGCGCCACCGTCTCGGCCGGCAGTGAGGGCTGGTGGACCTACCGCGTCGAGGGGTGGTCCGATCCCTATGCGACCTGGGTCCACGACGCGGAGATCAAGATCGGCGCCGGCATCGACGAGGAGCTCATGTGCGCCGAGGGCGTCAAGGTCCTCGACCGGTTCGCCAGCTCGGTGCGGGGCCTCGACATCGACGCCTCCGCGATCGAGCACGCGGCCGACGCCCTGCGCGACACGAGCCGTCCGGCAGCGGACCGCCTCGCCCTGGCGACCTCGGCCGACGTCCGCGGTCTCCACTCGCTCGTGCCGCTGCGCGAGTTCGTCTCTCCCACACCGCGATACTCCCTGCTCGTCGAGCGCGAGCGGGCGCTCTACGGGGCGTGGTACGAGATGTTCCCCCGCTCCGAGGGCGCCTGGCGGGACCCCGAGACCGGCGCGTGGACGTCGGGCACGCTGCGCACCGCGGCGCGACGCCTGCCCGGCATCGCGGACATGCTCTTCGACGTCGTGTACCTCACGCCCATCCACCCGATCGGCACGACTGCGCGCAAGGGACGCAACAACACCCTCGTCGCCCAGCCCGGCGACCCGGGATCGCCCTACGCCATCGGCTCCCCTGACGGCGGCCATGACGCGATCCACCCGGACCTCGGCACCTTCGAGGACTTCGACTACTTCGTCGCCACGGCGCGCCACAACGGCCTCGAGGTGGCCCTCGACATCGCCCTGCAGGCGTCACCGGACCACCCCTGGGTCAAGACGCACCCAGAGCTGTTCACGACCCGGGCCGACGGCAGCATCGCGTATGCCGAGAACCCGCCCAAGAAGTACCAGGACATCTACCCGCTCAACTTCGACAACGACCCCGCCGGCGCCTATGCAGAGGTGCGCCGGGTGATCCAGGTGTGGCTCGACCACGGCGTGCGGATCTTTCGCGTCGACAACCCCCACACGAAGCCGGTTGCCTTCTGGCAGTGGCTCATTGCCGACGTGGCCAAGGACTACCCCGAGGTCATCTGGTTGTCCGAGGCCTTCACCAAGCCGGCCATGATGCATGCCCTCGCGATGGCCGGCTTCCAGCAGAGCTACACCTACTACGCATGGCGCAACGCCAAGTGGGAGCTCGAGGAGTACGGCCGGGAGCTCGCCGGTGACGCGGCGGCATACATGCGTCCGTCCTTCTGGCCGACGACGCACGACATCCTCACGCCCTACATGCAGTTCGGCGGCCCGACGGCGTGGAAGCTGCGTGCGGCGCTCGCGGCGACGATGGTCCCGACGTACGGCATCTACGCCGGCTACGAGCTCATGGAGGACGTCGCCCGCCCGGGCGCCGAGGAGCAGGCCGACAACGAGAAGTACGAGTACAAGGACCGACAGTGGTACCTCTACGAGCCGGGCAGGGCAAGGTCAGGGCAGTCTCTCGCCGGATACCTCCGTCGTATCAACGAGATTCGCCGTGAGCACCCTGCGCTGCACTGGCTGCGCAACCTCGTCTTCCACCACGCCGACGACGAGAACATCCTCGTGTTCTCCAAGACGCGCGTCGTCGACGGCGCCCGCGACACCATCCTCGTGGTCGCCAACGTCGACCCGCACTCCACGCGGGAGACGTTCGTGCGCCTGGATCTCGAGGCGATGGGGATGGCGACGTGGTCGGCGTTCACCGCCCACGAGCTCATCACCGACCAGAGCTGGGAATGGCGTGCCGACAACTTTGTCCGGCTGGGTCCCGACGCCGAGCCCATCCACATCATCCACGTGAGGAGCCACTGACCCCGATGCAGGGACTCAACCTCAACCAGCCCGGCCTGAAGCACGACCCGCAGTGGTTCCGCAAGGCCGTCTTCTACGAAGTCCTCGTGCGCGCCTTCTCCGACTCGAAGGGCTCCGGGGCCGGGGACTTCACCGGTCTCATCGGACGGCTGGACTATCTCCAGTGGCTCGGCATCGACTGCCTCTGGCTGCCCCCCTTCTACGCCTCGCCGCTGCGCGACGGCGGATACGACATTGCCGACTACAAGGCCGTGCTGCCCGAGTTCGGCACCCTCCCGGAGTTCATCGAGCTCGTGTCCCAGGCGCACGCCCGCGGCATCCGCATCATCACCGACCTCGTGATGAACCACACGAGTGACCAGCACCCGTGGTTCCAGGCCTCCCGGGCGGAGCCGGACGGTCCCTTCGGCGACTTCTACGTGTGGTCCGACACCGACGAGCGGTATGCCGACGCACGGATCATCTTCGTCGACACCGAGGTGTCGAACTGGACGTTCGACCCCATCCGGCGCCAGTTCTTCTGGCACCGGTTCTTCTCCCACCAGCCGGACCTCAACTTCGAGAACCCGGCCGTCCAGGACGCGATGTTCGACGTCGTGCGGTTCTGGATGGACCTCGGCATCGACGGCTTCCGCCTCGACGCGGTCCCCTACCTCTTCGAGGAGGAGGGCACGAACTGCGAGAACCTGCCGCGGACCCATGAGTTCCTCGCCAAGCTGCGGGCCATGGTCGACCAGGAGTACCCCGGCCGGATCCTCCTCGCCGAGGCCAACCAGCCGCCGGCCGAGGTCGTCGACTACTTCGGCACCCCGGAGGAGCCGGAGTGCCAGATGTGCTTCCACTTCCCCGTCATGCCGCGGCTCTACTACTCGTTGCGTGAGGAGAAGGCGGCGCCCATCATCGACGTCCTCGCCGAGACGCCGCCGATCCCCGAGGGCACGCAGTGGGGGACGTTCCTGCGCAACCACGACGAGCTCACCCTCGAGATGGTGACGCCCGAGGAGCGCGCAGCCATGTACGGCTGGTACGCACCCGACCCGCGCATGAGGGCCAACATCGGCATCCGCCGCCGCCTCGCACCGCTGCTCGACAACTCCCGACCGGAGATCGAGCTCATCCACGCGCTCGTGCTGTCGTTGCCCGGCTCGCCCTGTCTCTACTACGGCGACGAGATCGGCATGGGCGACAACATCTGGCTCACCGATCGCGACGCGGTCCGCACCCCGATGCAGTGGACTCCCGACCGCAACGCCGGCTTCTCGTCGGTCGAGCCCGGCAAGCTCTACCTGCCGGTCATCTCGAGCCTCGTCTACCACTACAACAACGTCAACGTCGAGGCTCAGATGGCCTCGAGCTCCTCGCTGCTGCACTGGGTGCGCGGCATGCTCCAGATCCGCGGCCGGCACCCCGTCTTCGGAGTCGGCAGCTTCGAGATCGTGCCTGCCGACAACGAGGCCGTCCTCGCCTACACGAGATCGGTACCGGCTGAGGGCAACGAGCCCGCCGAGACCGTGCTCTGCGTCAACAACCTGTCCAGCCGCCCCCAAGCGGCGACGCTGCAGCTGCCCGAGCACCTGCGGGGGCGCCAGCTCGTGGACCTCTTCGGCGGCAGCGGCTTCCCGTGGGTCGCCGAGGACGGCCGGGTGACCCTCACCCTCGGCTCACGGGACTTCTTCTGGCTGCGGGTGCGCGGCGGGGAGGGCTCGGACTGATGGCCGTCGTGCACAAGGGCGCGACGCTCGTGCCGAGCAAGATCGAGCTGGTGACCTCCTGGCTGCCCGGACAGCGGTGGTATGCCGGGAAGGGCCACGAGCCGCGGCTGCACCGCGTGGGCGGCTTCCGGTTCGAGGACCCGCGGGGCGAGGTGGGGATCGAGACGCTGCTGCTCGCGGACACCGCCGCCAGCCCTCCCGTCGTCTACCAGGTGCCCCTGACCTATCGCGGTGGGCCGCTCGACGGCGGTGAGGCCGCGCTGCTCGGGACGATGGAGCACAGCGTCCTCGGGAGGAGGTGGGTCTACGACGCGCCGCACGACCCGGCATACGTCGCTGCGCTCGTGGACACCATCCTCACCTCCGGGGTGTCCGACGAGGCCCAGGCGTCGACCGGGTCCAACCAGCGCGCGGTCGGACACTCGACGGGGCGGGTGGCCGGCGCGGTCGAGAGCTCCACCGTGCTCACCGGCGAGCAGTCCAACACGTCCGTCATCTGCCGGATGAGCGCACCCGAGGGCGGCCCGGCCGAGCCGGTCATCGTCAAGGTGTTCCGGACGGTGCAGGACGGCGACAACCCCGACGTCGTGGTCCAGTCGGCCCTCACCGAAGCGGGCTCGACCCGCGTGCCCATGGCGGTGGGGCACCTGAGCGGAGGGTGGGACACCCCTGACGGCAGGGGAACGGCCCAAGGACACCTCGCCTTCGCCCAGGAGTTCATCCCCGGGGTCGAGGACGCCTGGCGCGTGGCGCTCGTCGCGGCGTCGACGGCCACGGACTTCACCCCGCGTGCACGGGACCTCGGCGTCGTCACCGCCGAGATCCACCAGGACCTCGCCCGCACGCTGGGCACGGAGGAGGCCAGCGAGGGCGCCAAGGAGGCTCTCGTGGCCTCCATGCACGAGCGCTGCGCGGCGGCCGTCGCCGCGCTGCCCGAGCTCGCAGCGCGCGAGGCGGACATCCTGTCCACCCTCGACGGGGTGCGCGACGTGCAGTGGCCTCGGCTGCAGCGCATCCACGGCGACTACCACCTCGGCCAGGTGCTCGACGTCACCGAGCGGGGCTGGGTGGCGCTCGACTTCGAGGGCGAGCCGCTGCGGCCGCTCGCGGAGCGGGTGCGCCCCGACCTGCCGGCGCGCGACGTGGCTGGGATGCTGCGCTCCTTCGACTACGCGGCAGGCTCGGTCCGGCTCGCCGACCCGTCTCTCGACGCGAGCGGGTGGGCCGCCGACTGCCGGCAGGCCTTCCTCGACGGCTACGCCTCCGTGGCCGGGCCAGCCGACCCGGCCACCCGCATGCTCACCCGGGCACTCGAGCTCGACAAGGCCCTCTACGAGGTCGTCTACGAGGCCCGCAACCGCCCCACTTGGGTGTCGATCCCGCGCGATGCGGTCCACCGTCTGCTCGACGAGAAAGGTTTGTGATGACCACCACGATCCAGCCCCACCCCTCCACGCTCGACGAGACGGCGCTCACCGCGTTCCTCGAGGGCCGCAACGGCCAGCCGCACGAGCTCCTCGGCCACCACCTCGGCCCGGGCGGCCTCACGATCACGGCATACCGTCCCTTCGCCCGGTCCGTCGTCGCCCGGCTCGACAACGGCGAGCACCTGCCGCTCGAGCACGTGCGCGGCGGGGTGTGGTCCATCACGGCGCCGGCCCTCACGCGGACCCACGACTACCGGCTCCTCGTGACGTGGGACGACGGCATCGAGCACGAGCAGGACGATCCCTACCGCTTCGCGCCGACGCTCGGCGAGCTCGACCGGCACCTCATCAACGAGGGCCGCCACGAGCAGCTGTGGACCGTCCTCGGCTCCCACATCCGCAGCTACACCGGTCCGCTCGGGGAGGTGTCGGGTGCCTCGTTCGCGCTGTGGGCGCCCAACGCGAAGGCGGTCCACGTCGTCGGAGACTTCAACGGCTGGGACCGGCTCTCGCACCCCATGCGCGCTCTCGGGACGACCGGCATCTGGGAGCTGTTCCTGCCGGGCGCCGGGGAGGGCGCGAACTACCAGTTCGCCATCCGCGGCAGTGACGACGTCGTCCGCACGAAGTCCGACCCCATGGCGCGCCGCACCGAGATCCCACCCAAGGTCGCGTCGGTCGTCACCGCCTCCCGCTACACGTGGCACGACGACGAGTGGATGGAGCGGCGGCGGGAGAGGAACCCGCACGTCGGCCCGATGAGCATCTACGAGGTCCACCTCGGGTCCTGGCGGCAGGGCCTCAGCTACGTCGAGCTGGCCGAGCACCTCGTCAACTACGTCGTCGACCTCGGCTTCACCCACGTCGAGCTGCTTCCCGTCATGGAGCACCCGTACGGCCCGAGCTGGGGATACCAGGTCACGGGCTACTTCGCGCCCACGGCCCGTTTCGGCACGCCCGACGAGTTCCGCTACCTCGTCGACCGGCTCCACCAGGCCGGCATCGGCGTCATCCTCGACTGGGTGCCCGGCCACTTCCCCCGCGACGAGTGGGCCCTCGCCCGGTTCGACGGGCAGGCGCTCTACGAGCACCCCGACCCCCGGCGCGGCGACCAGCCCGACTGGGGCACGCACGTCTTCGACTTCGGCCGACCCGAGGTGCGCAACTTCCTCGTCGCCAACGCCATCTACTGGCTCGAGGAGTTCCATGCCGACGGACTGCGCGTCGACGCCGTGGCGTCGATGCTCTACCTCGACTTCTCGCGTCCCGAGGGCCAGTGGCTGCCCAACAAGTACGGCGGCCGGGAGTACCTCGAGGCGGTCCAGCTGCTCCAGGAGACCAACGCCACGGTCTACAAGCGGGTCCCCGGGGTCGTCATGATGGCCGAGGAGTCGACCTCCTGGCCCGGCGTCACGGCGCCCACCAAGGACGGCGGGCTCGGCTTCGGCTTCAAGTGGAACATGGGCTGGATGAACGACTCGCTGCGCTACCTGGCCCTCGACCCCATCTACCGCAGCTACCACCACAACAACCTGACGTTCTCGATGGTCTACGCCTACGACGAGAACTTCGTGCTGCCGATCAGCCACGACGAGGTCGTCCACGGCAAGGGCTCGCTCCTGCGCAAGGCCACCGGGAGCCGGGACGAGCAGCTGGCCACGCTGCGAGCCTTCCTCGCCTTCATGTGGGGCCATCCCGGCAAGCAGCTCGTCTTCATGGGCACCGAGTTCGCCCAGGAGTCCGAGTGGGCCGACGCCCGCAGCCTCGACTGGTGGGTGCTCGACCAGCCCGCGCACTACCGGGTCCACGCGCAGGTCAAGGACATGAACGCGCTCTACCGGTCCAACCGGGCCTTCTGGGAGCTCGACCGGGAACCGGCCGGCTTCCAGTGGATCAACGCCGACGACGCCAACAACAACACGTACTCCTGGCTTCGCTTCGGCACCGGTGACCGCTCCGCCGACGCCCCCGTCGTCGCCTGCGTCATGAACTTCAGCGGGTCGACGCACGAGGGCTACCGGATCGGCGTCCCCCGCCGCGGGCGGTGGACCGTCGTGCTCGACACGGCCGGATACCACCCGGAGGCGCCGAGCAGCGCCGGCGTCGTCCTCGAGGCCGCCGACATCCCGTGGAACGGGCAGCCGTGGTCGGTCAGCGTCACCGTGGCCCGACTCTCGACCGTCTGGCTCGTTCCGGTCCCGGAGCCCGACGAGACGGTCGCGGCCGTGGAGTCCGAGGTGATCGAGGGCCAGCTCGCCGACGAGGAGGCCATGGCGCAGGCGCACGAGGCAGCGCCGATCCCGCCACCGGTGACGGCCATCCCGGAGGCTGCCGGCCCGGAGGCACCCACGACTAAGGCCGCGGCGACGAAGGCGGCGGCCAAGAAGGCAACCACCCGGAAGGCGGCCACGACCGCCAAGAAGGCGACGACGGCCGCCAAGAAGGCCGCGACGACCGCCAAGAAGGCGGCCGCGGCGACCGAGGCCGCCGCGGAGGCGGTGACGGACGCCGTCACCGGTGTGGTCACCGAGGCGGCTGCGACGGTCAAGAAGGCCGCCACGAGAAAGGCGCCGGCGAAGAAGGCCGCCACTGCCAAGGCCACCACCGAGGCCACCACCACCAAGGCTGCCGCCACGAAGAAGGCCGCGACGAAGAAGGCGGCGACGAAGAAGGCCGCCACGACGAGGCCGGCGACCCCGCCCACCACGGAGGGAGAGCAGGCATGAACCACCCACGTGCCGGGCAACCGGCCCAGCCGGAGGACCTGGTCGACGTCGGGGCCCTCGTCGCCGCCTACTACGACCGGCACCCCGACCCCGACAACCTCGACGAGCAGGTGGCCTTCGGCACGTCAGGCCACCGGGGGTCGAGCCTGCGGACGGCCTTCAACGAGGACCACATCCTCGCGACGACGCAGGCAATCTGCGAGTACCGCGCGTCGCAGGGCGTCGACGGGCCGCTCTTCATCGGGCGGGACACGCACGGCCTCTCCGAGCCGGCCTGGCGCACGGCCCTGGAGGTCCTCGTCGCCAACGACGTCACGGTCCTCGTCGACGACCGGGACGGCTTCACCCCCACCCCCGCCGTCTCGCACGCCATCCTGCGGACCAACCGCGGGAAGCCTTCCGGCGCGAGCGGGCTGGCCGACGGCATCGTGGTGACCCCCTCGCACAACCCGCCCGCCGACGGCGGCTTCAAGTACAACCCGCCGCACGGCGGACCGGCAGACACCGACGCCACCTCGGTCATCGCGAAGCGGGCCAACGAGCTCATGCGGGAGGGCCTCGGTGGAGTCCGCCGGCTGGCCTTCGAGCAGGCACGCCAGGCGGTGGCGGCATACGACTTCATCGGCACCTACGTCGACGACCTGCCGGCCGTCGTCGACGTCGCCCGCATCCGCGACGCGGGCGTGCGGATCGGGGCCGACCCGCTCGGCGGCGCCTCAGTCGCCTACTGGGGGGAGATCGCCGAGCGGCACGGGCTGGACCTCACGGTCGTCAACCCCGAGGTCGACCCGACGTGGCGCTTCATGACGCTCGACTGGGACGGCAAGATCCGGATGGACTGCTCCTCCCCGTCGGCCATGGCCTCGCTCATCGGCGCCAAGGACGCCTACGACATCTCCACCGGAAACGACGCGGACGCCGACCGGCACGGGATCGTCACCCCCGACGCGGGCCTGATGAACCCCAACCACTACCTGGCGGTCGCCATCGGCTACCTCTACGGAGGCGGACGCCCCGACTGGCCGGCTTCGACCGCGATCGGCAAGACCCTCGTCTCGTCCTCGATGATCGACCGGGTGGCGCACGACCTCGGACGGACGCTGCTCGAGGTGCCGGTCGGCTTCAAGTGGTTCGTGCCCGGGCTGCTCGACGGGTCGGTCGGCTTCGGCGGTGAGGAGTCCGCGGGCGCCTCCTTCCTGCGCTTCGACGGCACCGTGTGGTCCACCGACAAGGACGGCATCCTCCTCGCGCTGCTCGCCTCGGAGATCCTCGCCGCGACTGGCCGGACGCCGAGCCAGCACTACGCCGATCTCACCGAGCGGCACGGCAGCCCGGCATACGCCCGCATCGACGCGCCCGCGGACCGCACGGAGAAGGCCAAGCTGGCGGCCCTATCCCCCGAGGACGTCGCGGCGCAAACCCTTGCGGGGGAAGCCATCACGGCCAAGTTGACGCGCGCGCCCGGCAACGACGCCGCCATCGGCGGCCTCAAGGTGACGACCGCGAGTGCGTGGTTCGCCGCGCGCCCCTCGGGCACGGAGGACGTCTACAAGATCTATGCCGAGTCGTTCCAAGGCCCCGAGCACCTGGCGCGCGTGCAGGCCGAGGCCCGGGACGTCGTCGGCGCGGCGCTGGGGGGATGAGCAGCGGCGGGCCGGGACGCCTCTTCGTCGTCACGGGCTTCGGCTCCGACCTGGCGGCCGTGGCCATCGGTCTGGCCGGCCGCTCCGAGCGGGCGGTGGCGGTCGAGGCGGAGGCGTTCGACCGCATGGTGGTCGCGGGCCGGGCCCCGGCCGACCCGCGCCCGGAGGGTCGGCGGCTCACCCCGACGCAGCTGCGCCTGCTCCTGCTGCGGTGGTCGGCGGCCATCGCCACGGCCGAGACCTACCAGCTGGAGGGGTTCGACGCCGTCATCAGCGACGCCGGGCTCGGCCCGCACCTGGACGACTTCCTCGACCTCGTGGCGCCGGCGCCGGTGCACCTCGTCGTCCTGCAGGACGCCCGCGGGCCCGGCCCGGACACGCCGCGCTACGGCCTCTGGCTCGACGTCACGGGACAGTCCGTCGAGGAGGTCCTGGACGAGGTGCTCGGCCGGCTCGACGACGCCCTCGTCGTCACGGCTGAGGGGAGCCAGTAGGCACAGCCCTTCCCCCTCGGCCAGCGGCTTCGGCTCCTAGAAGAGGGCGCTCATGAGGGACTTGCGAGCCCGCACGACGCGCTCGTCGGTCGGGCCCACGACGTCGAAGAGCTCCACGAGGTGCTCGCGGACCGCGTTGCGGTCGGCGTCGGCGGTGACCCGCACCGTGTCGATGAGCCGGCGGAAGGCGTCCTCGATGTGCCCCCCTAGCAGGTCGAGATCCGCGACGAGGATCTGCGCGTCGACGTCGTCGGGTGCCGCCGCCGCAGCCGCCCGCGCGGCCTGCGGGTCCACGCCCTTGGTGCGCTGCAGCAAGCCGACCTGTGCCAGCCCGAGCCGCGCCTCGGCGTCGGCGGGGTTGTGCGCCAGCGCCTCCCGGTATGCCGCGGCCGCGGTCTCGAGGTCGTCGGCCTCGATCGCCTCGAACGCCTTCTGGTGCAGCGGCGGCAGAGGCGGCTCGGCCGCGTCGTCCCCGTCGGCGTCGGCGGCGGTGTCAGCGCCGGCGCCCGGGACCCGCCCCGTCACGCCGTGCTGGGCCGCGAGCGCAAGCACCTGGTCGACGATCGCGGTGACCTGTGCCTCGGGCTGGACGCCCTCGAAGAGCGGCACCGGCTGGCCCTGCACGAGGGCGAAGCAGACCGGCACGGCCTGCACCTGGAAGGCCTGCAGCACGGCGGGGTTGCGGTCCACGTCGATCGTCACGAGCTGGAAGCGACCGGCATACCGCTCGGCGACCGCCGTGAACGTGCGCACCAGGTCGGCCGACTGGGCCAGTCGCGACGACCACAGGACGAGGACCACGGGATAGCGCGTGCTCGCCCCCACGACGTCGCGAAGGCTGGCGTCGGTGCCCTCGGCAACCACCCCCGACGCGCCGGGGCCACCGGCGTCCGCCGCGGCCGCGCCGGGCGCCCCCCCGGCCGTGGGGCCGGCCGCCGGCCCCGCGGTCGGTGCCGGGCGCTTGAGTGAGGACAGGTCGACGGCGCCACGCAGGGCAGCGGCGGTGAAGGGCTGCTGAGTCATGGTCCAATCCTGCCTCAGCGGTCAGGTCCGCTGCGCCGCCCCCTCATCGGCAGGTCATCCTGACCACCCGGTCCCGTCGCATGACGTCGCATCCGCCTCGCGCCACCCGGTCAGGTGCACCTGGCCCAGCCCGTCGGCGTCGTGCGGCGTGAGCGTAGCGATGCCCCAGAGCGACTCAGCCACGAGACTGTCCCTCGATGGCCTGCTCCAGTCGCTCGAGCTTGCCCTCGAGCTCGCCGGTGAAGCCCGGACGGATGTCCGCCTTGAGCACGAGGCTGACCCGCGGCGCCGTGGCCCCGACGACGTCGCAGCACTCCTTGATGACCGCCATGCACTCGTCCCAGCCGCCCTCGATGGTCGTGAACATCGGGTCGGTGCGATGCGGCAGGCCGGAGGAGCGCACGACGCGGACGGCACGCGCAACGGCTGCCGACACGGACCCCGTCTCGTCGGAGGAGCCGGACGGGGAGATGGAGAAGGCGATCAGCATGCCCCAACCGTATGCCGCTCGGCGGCCTGGGTGGAGGGCGCGGCCGGCAGCACCCGACGCAGCCCGAGGGCCTCCTCGACGACCCGGAACCCGAGCCGCTCGTTGATGCCCACCATCCATGGGTTGTCGCTGGCGTTCATCGTCTGCACCCGGCGCCGCTGCGGCCACGCCTCGGCCAGGGCCCGCAGGTTGGCCACCTTGACGGCCGTGCCGAGCCGGTGTCCGCGGTGCGCGCGGAGGACGAGCGTGCCCCACTGGAGGACGGCGTCCGGGTCTCCCGCGGGGATCGCGAGGTCGGAGTAGGCGACCACCTCCCCCGTCGCCCGCTGCACGGCCACCGCGGTCAGCCGGTCCCGGCCCAAGCGGGTCTCGTGCGCGAGGAAGTCCGCATAGCCCTCTGGGTCGAGGGTCTCCTCCTCGAAGGCGACCTCACCGGTCGGCGCGTCGACGCCGAGGCGATTCATGGCCGCGCACAGCGAGGGCCGCAGCGGCTCCGGGACCCCGTTGCGGTGGACCGTCACCTCGTAGTCCCCCTCCCAGGCCGGCCGCGCCGCGGCGTCGAGGCCTTCCAGACGGGCGCCGTCGACCGGGAGCCGGAGCTCGCGGACGATCTCCACCGAGTACACCGCGTACCCGCTCGCCCGGGCGAACCGCCGAACCGGGTGCTCCTCGGCGGCACCGCTCGGCACGAAGGCGTCCGCCAGGACCGTGGAGCGGCCCGCGGCCCTGGCCCGCGACTCGAGGTCCGCCAGGAGGGCCGAGCCGATCCCCCGGCGCCGGTGGTCCGGGTCGACGTGGACCTCGAGCCAGCTGAGCGTGAGGTTGTCGCGCTCCGGGAACCAGATCCGGCCACCGCCGACGACCCGGCCGTCGACGAGGGCGACCACGGCCTCGTCCCGCTCCCCCGGGTGCGCGTAACGGGCCATCTCGGCGAACTCCGCCAGGGACACGCGGACCCCGGACATCCGGGACACGCGTTCGCTGCGCTGCGTGGACCGCCACAGCTGCTCCAGGACCGCGTCATCGCTGCGGTCGAGCGGGAGGATCTCCATGACCTCGACGGTAGGCGCGTCGTTGGCGGCCGGACAAAGGGTTTTCACCGTCTCAGCATCGGCATTGGCATCGGCATCGGCATCGGCATCAGCATCGGCATCGGCATCGGCATCGGCATCGGCGAGTGTCGGCACCGCCGGCCCCACCTTGAGGAGCGTCAGGCAGTGAGCTCGTCGACGAGGGCGTCGGCGGCGGCATACGGGTCGAGCTCGCCGTCGACGACGCGGGCTGCGAGGGCACCGAGGCGCACGTCCCCAGCGACGTCGCCGAAGCGCGAGCGCAGCGAGGCCAGCGCGATCGACTCCACCTCGTCGGCCGCGCGGCGCTCCCGGCGCCGCCGGAGGTCGCCGCTCGCCTCGAGGTGGGCGTGGTGCTTGTCGAGCGCCGCCATGACCTCGTCCGTCCCGGTGCGGGTCGAGGCGACCGTCTTGACCACCGGTGGGCGCCACAGGCCCGGCTCGGTGCGGTCGCCGAGCGAGATCATGTGCCGCAGGTCGCGCACGGTGGCGTCCGCACCCTCGCGGTCGGCCTTGTTGACGACGAAGACGTCGCCGATCTCGAGGATGCCGGCCTTGGCCGCCTGGATGCCGTCGCCCATCCCGGGGGCGAGCAGCACGACCGAGGTGTCGGCGAGCCCGGCCACCTCCACCTCGCTCTGGCCGACGCCGACCGTCTCGACGAGCACGACGTCGCAGCCGGCCGCGTCGAGGACCCGGATGGCCTGCGGCGTCGACCACGACAGGCCGCCGAGGTGCCCGCGCGAGGCCATCGAGCGGATGTAGACCTCCGGGTCGAGGGCGTGGTCCTGCATGCGGACGCGGTCGCCGAGCAGCGCCCCGCCGGAGAACGGTGACGACGGGTCGACGGCGAGGACGCCGACACGGGCGCCCCGCGCGCGGAAGGCGCTGACGAGGGCGGTGGTGGTCGTCGACTTCCCCACGCCCGGGGAGCCGGTCAGGCCGACGACCCGCGCCCGCCCCGTGTGCTGGGCAAGGGCGGCCATGACCTCGCGCAGCGCCGGATGCGCGTCCTCGACGAGGGAGATGAGCCGCGCGACCGCACGAGGCGATCCCGCCCGGGCCGACTCGACGAGGGCAGGGACGTCGACCGCGCGTCGCGCCAAAGGTCAGCCGTCGGTCCGGGGCACACGCACGATGAGCGCGTCGCCCTGGCCGCCGCCCCCGCAGAGCGCCGCCGCGCCGACGCCCCCGCCGCGCCGCCGCAGCTCCAGGGCAAGGTGCAGGGCGATCCGGGCCCCCGACATGCCGATGGGGTGCCCGAGGGCGATGGCGCCGCCGTTGACGTTGACCCGGTCGAGGTCGATGCCCAGCTCCTTGGCGGAGGCGAGGCCGACGGCCGCGAAGGCCTCGTTGATCTCGACGAGGTCGAGGTCGGCGGGCGTGATGCCCTCCTTGTCGCACGCCTTCGCGATGGCGCGGGACGGCTGCTGCTGGAGGGTGGAGTCCGGCCCGGCCACCATGCCGTGGGCGCCGATCTCGGCAAGCCAGCTCAGGCCCAGCTGCTGCGCCTTCGTCCTGCTCATGACGACGACGGCGGCGGCCCCGTCGGAGATCTGGCTCGCGGACCCGGCGGTGATCGTGCCGTCCTTGGCGAAGGCCGGTCGCAGGGCCGCGAGGGACTCGGCCGTCGTGTCGGCGCGGATGCCCTCGTCGGACCGGAACTCGAGCGGCTCGCCCCGGCGCTGCGGGATCGAGACCGACACGACCTCGTCGTCGAAGAGCCCGTCCTTCCAGGCCCGCGCGGCGAGCTGGTGGCTGCGCGCGGCGAACTCGTCCTGCTCCTGGCGGGTGAAGGCGAGCCCACCGCGGTTGGCGGCCTCGGTGAGGGCGCCCATCGCCTGGTCGGTGAAGGCGTCCCAGAGGCCGTCGAAGGCCATGTGGTCGCGCAGGGTGACGTCGCCGTACTTGTACCCCTCGCGGGACTTGGCCAGCAGGTGCGGCGCGTTGGTCATCGACTCCTGGCCCCCCGCCACGACGATCTCCACCTCCCCGGCGCGGATGAGCTGGTCGGCCATCGCGATGGCATTGATCCCCGAGAGGCAGACCTTGTTGATGGTGAGGGCGGGCGTGCTCATGGGTATGCCGGCGGCGGCGGCGGCCTGGCGCGCCGGGATCTGCCCGGCCCCCGCCTGCAGGACCTGGCCCATGATGACGTACTCCACCTGCTCGGGGGCGACGCCGGCCTTGGCCAGGGCGCCACTGATGGCGACGCCGCCGAGGTCGGCCCCCGAGAAGTCCTTGAGGGAGCCGAGAAGGCGGCCCATCGGGGTGCGGGCGCCCGCGACGATCACGGACACGGGACGGTCAGCAGTGCTCATGAGAAGGCCTCTCCAGCGTCGTCGGGGATCGAGTCTCACTCTATCCGCGGCTGCGGGCGGTCCCAGGTCGAGCATGACCAACGGCACACGGCATACGGCTGTGCGCGCCCGACCGCCCGACCCTAGGGTCGAGGGATGACCGCAGAGCTGTTCACCGCCATCGACCACGTCGGCATCGCCGTGCCGGACCTCGACGCCGCCGTCGCGTTCTACGAGCGGACGTACGGCATGACCAAGCTCCACGAGGAGACCAACGAGGAGCAGGGGGTCCGCGAGGCGATGATGGGCGTCGGCGACTCCGGCTCGTGCATCCAGCTGCTCGCCCCGCTCTCCCCGGAGTCGACCATCGCCCGGTTCCTCGACCGCAGCGGACCCGGCATCCAGCAGCTGGCCTACCGGGTCGAGGACATCGACGCCGTCTCGCAGACCCTGCGCGACCGGGGACTGCGGCTGCTCTACGACGCGCCGAGGCGTGGCACCTCGGGCAGCCGGGTCAACTTCATCCACCCCAAGGACGCCGGCGGGGTCCTCGTCGAGCTCGTCGAGCCGTCAGCCGAGGCCCACTGAGCGGTATGCCGGGTCCTCGACGGTGCGACGCCGCTCGTCGAGCGCAGCCTCGGTGAGCACGACGAGGGCCGACGTCCATGCCAGCGGCGCCGGCCCGGCCGGCGAGCCGTCGGGGAGCACCTTCTCCGGGAGGCTTCCCCAGCTCGTGCGGTGACGGCGCAGCCACTCGAGCCACTGCCGGGAGTCGTCGACCCGGCCCGACGCCGCCGCCGTGTAGGCGATCAGGGCGGTCTCCGGGGTCCACGAGACCCCGTCCTGCTTCCACTCGGCGCCCGGAGCGAGGCCCCCCGCCGAGCGCAGGGCGAGCACCGGGTAGCGCTGCCACGCCGACACGGCGGCCGGGTCGTCGAGGTCGGCGAAGGGCGGCATGAGCATGGCGACGGCCGCGTCGAGGCCGCCGCCCCCGCGGTGCCGCTCGTAGGCCGGGCCGAAGCCGTCGCGGATCAACCTGCGCAGCGTGACCGCCGCGGTCGCCGACTCGTGCGCCCGCCTCCCGTCGCCCTCCGCGGCATACGTCCGTGCCGACGCCTCGAGCCCTGCCGCGAGCGGCGCCGCCGTGCCGAGGGTCAGCCGCCGCTCGGGCACCTCCCAGTAGTCCGGGGAGGCGGGCGGCAGGGCCCGGCCGGAGCGGGTCTGGGCGAGGACGAAGCGGGTGGCCCGGTCCCGAAGCACCCGCAGCCGGCCCGGCAGCGGTCCGCCCCCGGTGGCGGTCCGGACTCGGTCCATCCCCCAGAGCAGCCAGCCGGCGCCGTCGCTCTGGGCGGGGCGTGCGTCGGGCACGCCCGTGCCGTCGAGGAGATAACGCGCCTCGAAGCCGCCGTCGGGGCGCTGCACACGGGCAAAGAACTCCAGGACCCGCCAAGCGTCGTCCTCGTGCCCGCTCACGGCGAACGCGGCGGCGACGAAGGCCGAGTCGCGAGGCCAGTCGAAGGCCCACGGCCCAGCCGGCCCGGCCGCCACGGCGCCATTGTCCCGGGTCAACGCGCGCAGGTCCACCAACGCCTGCCTCGCCAGCGGCCGAGTGCCCGGCCCCGGGACGGCGCCCGCGAGCAGCCACAGGCGGTCCTCGACCGGCCCGAGGAGACCTGCACCCAGGGAGCGGTCCGCGGACGGGGCGGCGTGGCGCCAGGCGTCGCCGTTGCGCAGGCCGGGCAGCGGGTCCTGGACGGGCGGGGGCGCGAGCGCACCGACCACGGCCAGCACGACGGCTGCTGCCAGAGCCGCCAGGAGGCGACGCATCCCCTTCCCCTCTCGACGTTCGCCAGTGTGGCAGGCGCCGTCCCGGCAGGGCGGTCGCCGGAGGTGACCGGAACGTAGCATCCCGCCATGGACCTCTCCCGCCGCGATGCTCTCAAGGTCGGCGGCGGGGTCGTGGCCGGCGCGGTGGGCGCGCTTGGTGCGGTCGCCGGCAAGGGCCGGCTCGACGAGGGCACGCCGCTGCCCTTCTACGGCAGCGCCGTCTCGGGCATCCGCCCGGACCGCTCCGCTCCGGGGGCCGCCAGCGCCTCGGTCGTGTGGGCAGGCCCCGCGACGAGCCGGCGCGTGGCGCTCACCTTCGACGACGGCCCGCACCCGGAGTGGACGCCCCGCGTCCTCGAGGCGCTGGACCGGGCCGGTGTGCCGGGGACCTTCTTCTGCACCGGGCGCAACGTGCGCGACCACGGCTCCATCCACCGCGACAGCGTCGGGCGCCACGAGCTCGCCAACCACACCTTCGAGCACCCGGACCTCGGCCGGTTCCCCCTCGACCGCTGCCGGGACGAGATCGGCCGGACGAGCGCCGCGCTGGCGGACGCCTACGGCGTCACGCCGACGCTCTTCCGGCCGCCCTACGGCCACCTGGGCGGCGCCACCCTGCTCGCCGCAGCGGAGGCGGGGCTCACGGTGGTGCTGTGGTCGGCCCAGCCGCGCGAGGAGCTCTTCCGGGAGCAGCCGGACGGCATCGTCACCGACGTCGCCGCGGCGGTGCGGCCGGGCAGCATCGTGCTGGGTCACGACACCGGCTCGGCCGACCGCCTCCCGACCATCGAGCGGCTTCCCCGCCTCATCGCCACCTTGCGCGACGACGGATACACCCTCGTCACGGTCTCGGAGCTGCTGCACCCGCGTGACTGACGTCACCGAGCTAACGCCGGTCCCGGGGTTCCCTGCCCGTGTGCGGGGTCGATACGTTCCTGCCATGCAGCCGATCCGTGACGCCATCCTCTCCGGTGACCGGTCGGCGCCGGCGTATGCCGCCCTGCCGCTCCCCGAGTCCTACCGCGCGGTCACCGTCCACAAGGACGAGGTCGACATGTTCGAGGGCCTCGAGGCCAAGGACAAGGACCCGCGGCGCTCCCTCCACCTCGACGAGGTGCCGGTGCCGGAGCTGGCCCCCGGCGAGGCGCTCGTGGCCGTCATGGCGAGCTCGATCAACTACAACACCGTGTGGACCTCGATCTTCGAGCCGATGCCGACCTTCGGGTTCCTCGAGCGCTACGGGCGCACGTCGCCCTTCGCCAAGCGGCACGACCTGCCCTACCACATCGTCGGGTCCGACCTCGCGGGCGTCGTGCTGCGCACGGCACCCGACGTCAACCTGTGGAAGCCGGGCCAGGAGGTCGTGGCGCACTGCCTCTCCGTCGAGCTCGAGCACCACGACGGGCACAACGACACGATGCTCGACCCGGAGCAGCGGATCTGGGGCTTCGAGACGAACTTCGGTGGTCTCGCCGAGCTCGCGATCGTCAAGACCAACCAGCTCATGCCGAAGCCGGAGCACCTGACCTGGGAGGAGGCGGCCTCGCCCGGGCTCGTCAACTCCACGGCATACCGCCAGCTGATCTCGCGCAACGGCGCCGGCATGAAGCTCGGCGACCGCGTCCTCATCTGGGGCGCGAGCGGCGGGCTCGGCTCCTACGCCACGCAGATGGCGCTGGCCGGCGGCGGCCAGCCGATCTGCGTCGTGTCCTCGCCGGAGAAGGCGCAGCTGTGCCGGAGCATGGGGGCCGAGCTCGTCATCGACCGCAACGCCGAGGGCTACCGCTTCTGGAAGGACCCGCAGACCCAGGACCCCAAGGAGTGGCGCCGCTTCGGGACGCGCATCCGCGAGCTGACAGGCGGCCACGACCCCGACATCGTCTTCGAGCACCCCGGCCGGGAGACCTTCGGGGCGTCGGTGTTCGTCACCCGCAAGGGAGGCACCATCGTCACGTGCGCGTCGACGTCGGGCTACCAGCACGAATACGACAACCGCTACCTCTGGATGAGCCTCAAGCGGATCATCGGCTCCCACTTCGCCAACTACCGGGAGGCGTGGGAGGCCAACAGCCTCATCCGCCGCGGGCTCATCCACCCGACGCTGAGCAAGACGTACTCCCTCGATCAGGTGGGCCAGGCGGCCTACGACGTCCACCAGAACCGGCACCAGGGCAAGGTCGGCGTCCTCACGCTGGCGCCCGAGCCGGGCCTCGGCGTCAGCGACCCGGACAAGCGCGCCGCCCTGGAGACGCAGATCAACCGCTTCCGGGACCACTGAGGCCGCTCGCGCCTCCGACGGGCGCCGTCCCCCCAGCGGGCTAGGCTCGGCGACCGGAGGTGACGGTGTGGCAGCGCTGATGTGGCGACGGTGGATGAACTATCGGCGCGCCCAGCGGGACAAGCTCGCGGCGCTGCGGCGGGCCCAGTTCGGCGAGCGCGACGACGAGGCGGACCGGCCCGAGCCCCTGCGCGCCGACGAGGTCGCCGCGCTCGACGGAGCCGGCGGCGTGCCCCCCGCCGGCGGTCCGGGCCCGCTCGGCACCACCCTGCCGCTGGCGCCCGAGCCGCCGGTGCCGCCGGTCGCGAGCGGGCGCGGCTTCGGGGCGGCGGGGGTGCCGATCAACCGGCAGTCGCCCTTCTACCTCGGGTTCGTCGGGGCCCTCGGGGTGCTCGTCGCCTACGCGTTCGTGCAGGCCATCCAGCAGCTCAACACGACCATCACGCTGCTGCTCGTCTCGTTCTTCCTCACCCTCGCGCTCAACCCCCTGGTCGAGGGCCTGGTGCGCCGGCACCTGCGCCGCGGGCTCGCGGTCGCCATCGTCTTCCTCGGGGTCGTGGCGGTCTTCGGCCTGATCGGGTGGGTCGTCATCCCGCCCGTCGTCCAGCAGGGCGACACGCTCGCCAACAACGCGGCGGGGATGCTCGACGGCCTCCTGCAGAACCAGTGGATCCAGGACCTCGACCACCGCTACCAGATCATCCAGAGGGTCCAGGAGGAGATCACGAAGCGGGCGGCCGACGGCAACCTCTGGGCGGGCATCTTCGGCGGGGTCCTCGGCGCCGGCAAGGTCATCGCGACGGGCATCTTCAGCGTGCTCACCGTGCTCGTGCTCACCCTCTACTTCCTTGCCTCACTGCCGTCGGTCAAGCAGGCGGCCTACGCGATCGTGCCGGCGTCGCGGCGCCCGAGGGTCATCTCGCTCGCCGAGGAGATCATGCGGAGGGTCGGCTCCTACGCCATCGGACAGGTGGCCGTGGCGGCCATCAACGCCTTCTGCGCCTGGATCATGATGAGCCTGCTCCAGATCGAGTTCGCGGCAGTGCTCGCGGTGGCCGTGGGCTTCCTGGGGCTCGTCCCGATGGTCGGCGCCTCCTTGGGGGCGACGGTCGTGGCGGTGGTCGCGTTCTTCGACGAGCCGAAGAAGGCCCTCATCGTCGTCATCTACTTCGTCGTCTACCAGCAGCTCGAGAACTACGCCGTCATGCCGCGCGTCATGCAGCGCACCGTGGCCGTGCCGGGGGCCGTGACCGTCGTGGCGGCGCTCGCCGGCGGCACCCTGCTCGGCATGCTCGGGGCGCTGCTCGCGATCCCGGTCGCCGCAGGGCTGCTCCTGCTCTACGAGGAGGTCCTCGTCCCCAGGCAGCGCCACCACTGAAGGCTGGGCCCCCAGGCGCCTGGGGCCGAGGCCGGGCTCGCTGGCGCGGCCACGGCCGCCCCGCCGCGCGTTCGAGCGCGGCCAAGGCACGGACCGGCGGGCGTTCCCCCTGCCACGCCGGTCCGTGCGCCGTCCCCCGACAGGTCAAGGAGACCAGGGACTGCCCCCCGGCGCGAGTCCCCCGATGCGGGGACGTCCAGTGGCGGCGCAGGGGTATGCCGGACGTGTCCCCGCAAGAGGGGACGCGGCGTTGGGCGGCATACGGGAGCCTCCACTGACACCATGGGCCCCGTGACCGACACCGCAGCGCCTCGGGTCGCGGTCGTCGACGACCATCCCGCGATCCGGCTCGGCACCCTCGAGGGACTACGCCAACACCTGCCGCAGCTCTCTGGCGCCATCTCCGTCTCGACCGTCCCCGAGCTGCTCACACTCCTGCGCGACCCCGCGGAGCCACCGGACGTGGTCCTCCTGGACGTCTCCCTTGCTGACGGCAGCGTCCCCGCCGAGAACACCCGCCGGCTCACCGATGCTGGCGTGCGCGTGCTGCTGTACACGCAGGACAGCCGACCCGGCGTGGTCTCGCAGTGCTTCCGGGCGGGCGCCCTGGGGCTCGTCGGCAAGCACGAGGGGATGGAGGTGCTCGCCGAGGCCGTCCGGGCCGTGAGCAGCGGTGAGCCCTACCTGAGCGCGCAGTGGGCTGCCGCGCTCGACGCCGACAGCGGGTGGGCGGTCCCCCAGCTCGCCCCGCGGGAGCTGGAGGCCCTGCGGCTCTATGCGACCGGGATCGCGGTCAAGTCCGTGGCACGCCGCATGCAGATCAGCCCGGAGACCGTGCGCGAATACCTGCTCCGGGTCCGGCGCAAGTACGAGCAGGCGGGACGGCCCGCCGCGACCAAGTCGGATCTCTACTTCCGGGCCGTCGAGGACGGGCATCTGCCGCCGGCGCCGGGGGCATGAGGACGGGCGCCGGGGGCATGAGGACCGGTCCCGGTCCGACCGAGCCCCCCGCCTCGGCTCGACGGCCCGCTCGAGGGCGATCGTCAGGGGGATGGCTGCCCGGCACGTGGGACGACATCGCGGGACAGCACCGCCGGCCGACCCTGACCCGAGCGATCCTGGACCGTGCGATGTACCAGGCGGTCACCCTGGGGGGCTTCCTGGCGCTGCTGCTCTCCGCCGCAGCCGCCAGCTGGCAGCCGGCGACGCCGCGGATCCCTCACCTGTCGATCCTGGGCATCGCCGCGGAGGGCGCGTGCTTGTGCTGGTGCGGACTCGAGTCGACCCGGAGGGTGCAGTCGAGGACCGCCGTCCGCGCCCTCGTCGTCGTCAGTGCGCTGCTCCTCGGCGTGCTCCCCATCGCCTGGCCGCCGGGATCACTGGATGCCGACCGCCCCCCGCTCATGCACGTCGTCGTGTTCGGACTGATCGCCACGCCCTTCGCCTTCCGGCCCGCAGCCTCCATCCCGATGGGGGCAGCGGTGGCCGGCACCGCGTTCCTGCTGCGCCAACCGGCCATGAGCGTGCTGCCGGCCGCCATCGACGCGGCCCTGTTGGCGCTCACGGCATGGACCTTCGGGGCGGCCACGCACCTGCTGCTTCGGGCCGTTCGCAACGTCGACCTGGTCGAGGAGGTCCTGTGGCGGGCTCGGGAGGAGACGAGCCGGGCCACCCGCCGAGCCTACGAACGCGAGCGCTGGGACGCACTCGTCCACGACAAGGTCCTCGGAGCCCTCACGCTGGCCGCTCGCGGGGCCAGCCCCAGGGCGCTCGATGCGGCGGCAGAGCTGGCGGGGCAGGCGCTGCTGGAGTTTCACGGCGGGGAGCGGGGCGACTCGAGCCTGGGGGCCGCACTGCGCGAGCGGGCCAGCCTGCTCGGCCTGCAGCTCACCCTCGACCTCGATGGCGACGACACGGACCCGCACGTCGCGGCTGCGTTCCGGGACGCCGCCGACGAGGCGCTGACCAACGTCGCCAGACATTCCGGCCAGCGCGCCGCGACAGTGACCGGCCACCTCTCCCCACGGTCTGCTCGCCTCGTCGTCAGCGACCGAGGCGTGGGCTTCCATCCGGGGGCCCCGACGACCCGGGCCGGAGTCCGCCTCGGCATCGGACGCAGGGTCGGGTCGGTGGGCGGCACTGTGGACGTCGCCTCGCGACCTGGCCTGGGCACCACCGTGACCCTGCTCTGGGAGGCCCCTGACCCGAGCCAGCACCCTCCCACGACGTGGGACATGAGGACCTTCGGCCCGCTCATGGCGATCGGCACGATCGTCCTGCTGGGACACGTCCTCATGGGCGGATACCGGCTCGGCACCGCGCGCCACGAGGCCGTCGCGCTCGCTCTCGGGGCAATGCTGGTCGTCAACAGCGTGCTCATCGGGGTCGTCGTTCCCGCGCAGTCGCGCTGGCTGCCGACCCTCTCCGTCGTCGCCGTGGCGATCCCCGGCCTGCTGACCCTCAACCTGCGCGACGCGGCCACCTTCGACTGGAGATACTGGTTCGTCGGAGCACACGCAGTCGTCATCGGTGCGGTGGGTCTGCGGCGCAGCCCTCGCGCAGGCGGCGCCCTCGCAGGAGGCATCGTCCTTAGCATCTCCCTGGCACAACTGGCCGCCAGCGGGCACGTCTCACCCAGCGTGCCCTTCGCGGCCGCCCCTCAGCTACTCGGCACCGCCGTGGTGGCCGGGCTCTTCCGGGTCGCACTGGACCGGTCCACGGATGCCACCCGTCTGGCCACGGCGCAAGCGAGTGCGGTGCGGCTGGACCGGGCCATGCAGGAGATCAAGGCTGCCGAGGTGGCCGCGCGCACTCAGGCGATGGGCCGGGCCACCGTGCGGCACCTGGTCCGCATTGCCGCCGGCCATCCGGTCGCGCCAGACGAGGCCGAGACCCTGCTGCGGGCCGAGGCGTCCATCCGGGACCAGCTCACGGCCCGGGCGCTGATGTCCACCGACGTCGCCCCGGCGGTTCAGGACGCACGTGAACGCGGGGTGCAGGTCGAGCTGTTCGCCGACGCCCCGCTCGACGGACCGGGCGGGAGCGCGTTCGTCGAGGCGTGCGTGGCGTCCCTGCGCAGCTCACCCCCCGGGGCGCGGGTCCGGGCGGTGTGGCGACCATCGGTCGGCGGCCGCTTGGGCACGGTCGCGGTGACCGGGATCGAGCCCGGGGCCTCCCTGGGGGCGGCCGGCATCGAGATGTCGGCAGCCGGCCGGCTCTACGCCGAGGTGACGGCCGACGAGGACGCCATCCTCATCGAGGTGAGCGAGCCGCCGGCGCAGCCCTGCCTCAATGCCGTATGCCGCCCACCGGTGCCGGCTCGTGGGTCTGGTCGTGCGCCGGCCAGGTCCACTCGAGCGGAAGGGCGCCCGGGTTGACGCGCGCGACGACCTCCTCGAGCACCCGGCGCACGAAGGGCTCGCCGACCCAGAGGTGCTTCGCGCCCTCGACGGCGACGACCTCCGCCTGCGGCACGGCGGCGAAGCGCTCGCGGGCCTCGGCCGGGCGCAGGTAGTCGTCGAGCTCGGGCACGAGCGCGACGACCGGCTTGCCGGACGTGGCCCACGCGGCCAGGTGCTCGGGCCGGCTGTAGCGCAGTGGCGGGCTGAGCAGGATGGCGCCGGCGATGGACGGGTCGTTGCCGTGCATGAGGGTCATGTCCGTGCCGAAGGACCAGCCCACGAGCCACCGGTTCGGCAGCGGCGGGCTCTCGGCGAAGTCGGCGAACTCGATCGCCGCCAGCACGTCGTGCCGCTCGTGCTCGCCGTGCCCGAAGGTGCCCTCGCTCGTGCCCCGCGGCGACGCCACGCCGCGGAAGTTGAACCGCAGCACGGCGAGGTCGGCGAGGGCCGGCAGGCGGTATGCCGCCTTCTTCAACACATGGCTGTCCATGAACCCGCCGTGGGTGGGCAGCGGGTGCAGCGTGATGAGGGTGCCCACGGGGTCGCGGTCGAGCGGGAGGGCGAGCTCGCCGACGAGGGTGAGGCCGTCACCGGTGGCCAGCTCGATCTCCCGCCGCCGCGCCGGCAGGATCGAGCTGGCGCGGATGTCGTCCGGGTTGCGGGGCATGAGGGTGTCCTCGTCTCTCAGCGGTAGGCGTTGCCAGGCGGTCGGGCGTCGCGGCGCTGCCAGCAGCCGGTGTGCCAGTGCCGCCGGTCACCGACTCCTCCGACCCCCTCGGCCGGCCACGCCACGACGTGTGGCGTGCCGGGCACGACGTCCTGCTGGCAGCCCGGGCACAGGTAGGACCGGCTGGCCGAGGCGCCGCTGACGGTCCGCACCGTCCACAGCCCACCGGCATACCGCTCCTCCCGGGTCGACCCCCCGGAGATCCGAGCGACGTCGAGGGGGACGTGCTCGCGGGCATGCTTGCTGCGGCGGCGGTCCCTCGGCATGGCGGACATTCTCTCAGGGCGCGCCGCCACGACCGCACCCGCTCCCGCGGACCCCCTGGCACCCCCTTTAAGTCGAGTGGCCAGTTGTGCGCGGCCCCCTGGCACTCCCCTGAGTCGAGTGGCCAGTTGTGCGCGGGCCCATGCGTGCAGAAGTGGCCACTCGACAAGGAGGGCACGGGCCCATGCGTGCAGAAGTGGCCACTCGACAAGGAGGGCACGGACCCGGGTGGAAGCGCCGGCTGCTCTCTGGCAGGGTCTGACGAGCAGGCGGTGGACCAGCCGGTCGTGCCTGCTCCGCGAGTCGACGTGGAGGTCGCATGGAGTGCAAAGACGTGTCCGGCCTTCCGCACCATGACGGCTCCGCGACGTACGTCTCCGACCTGACGCCGGACGTCGGCGACACGGTCTCGGTCTTTCTACGGGTACCCAGGGCGAGCGGAGTGACTCGGGCACTGCTGCGCACCTACATCGACGGTGAGCAGGCACTGACCGAGACGAGAGTCGACCGGGAAACCGACCACGAGGTGTGGCTGCGAGGCGACATCCCGGTGGAGAACCCCGTGGTGAACTACCGCTGGCTGCTCGACGGGGTCCCCGGTGGCTACCAGTGGCTGAACGGCGAGGGCGCCCACCCACACGACGTGACCGACGCCGCGGACTTCCGCATCACCACCCACCCGGCCCCGCCGTCGTGGGCAGCCGAAGCCGTGCTCTACCAGATCTTCCCGGACCGTTTCGCCAAGTCGGTCGAACGTCCCGCCCCCGACTGGGCGATCCCACAGGCGTGGGACGACCCCGTGGTCGGCACCGGCCCCGAGACCCCGTTGCAGTACTTCGGCGGTGACCTCGACGGCATCACCGCGCACCTGGACCACATCGCCTCGACGGGCGCCAACACGGTGTATCTCACACCGATCTTCCCGGGGCGCTCCAACCACCGCTACGACGCGACGACCTTCGACCACGTCGACCCCCTCCTGGGAGGTGACGAGGCGCTTGCCCGGCTCTCGGACGCCGTGCACGCCCGCGGGATGCGGTTGATGGGCGACCTGACCACGAACCACTGCGGCGCGGCGCACGAGTGGTTCCAGCGCGCCTTCGCCGACGCGTCCTGCCCGGAGGCCGCCTACTTCACCTTCACACGTCACCCGGACGAGTACGTCTGCTGGTTCGGGCACCCTTCCCTGCCCAAGTTCGACCACCGGAATGCGGGTCTGCGCCGTGCCCTCTACGAGGGACCGGACTCCACGGTGGCCAAGTGGCTCGGCGCGCACGGTCTGGACGGGTGGCGGATCGACGTCGCCAACATGACCGGCCGGCTCGGCACGGTCGACCTCAACCACCTGGTCGCGACCACGCTGCGCGCGACGATGGCCCAGGCCAACCCCGAGTCGCTCCTGCTCGCCGAGCACTCCCACGACGCCTCGCACGACCTTCTGGGAGACGGGTGGCACGGCGTCATGAACTACGCCGGCTTCGCACGGCCCCTGTGGCAGTGGTTGAAGCGCCCCGAGCCGGTGACGTTCGACCCGGGACCGTTCACGCCGTGGGCACGCTTCCCGGCCACCTCGATGGTCGCCGCGATGCGCGCGTTCACGGCTGCGCAGCCCTGGCGTGCGACCGCGCACGCCCTGAACCTGGTCGGCTCGCACGACGTGCCGCGGATCGCGACCTTCCTGGGAGACGACGGGCTGGTCACCGTCGCGTTCGGACTCCTCGCGTCGATGCCCGGGATCCCGATGCTGTGGGCGGGCGACGAGATCGGCCAGCAGGGCGTCAACGGCGAGGACGGGCGCCGTCCCTTCCCGTGGCACGACCCCGGGCAGTGGGACACCCGTCGACTGGCCACGAACCGGGCCCTGTTCGCCGCCCGCGCCGAGAGCCCCGCGCTGCGCCACGGCGGCCTGCGCTGGCTCGCCGTCGGTGACGACGCCGTCACGTTCCTGCGGGAGGCACCCGAGGAGCGGGTGCTCGTCCACGCGGCCCGCGCCGAGCACGTGCCGGTCCGTCTGGCCAGCGCCCTCCTCGGAAGCGAGCTCATCGGCCTCGGAGCGACGGCCGACATCCGGGCCGACACCGACGGCACCGTCACGCTGCCCGCGGACGGACCCGCCTTCTCCATGTGGCGCTGCTGACCAACGCAGTCACGGACAACGCCTCCGCAACCGAGGTCCGTGGGTGTGGTGTCCAGCCCGACCGCCCTCGGGCCGCCGACCTGCCTTGCTCACCCGTGGGTGCGGAAGCCGCGTCCCGTCTTGCGGCCGAGGTAGCCGGCCGTGACCAGGTGCTCCAGCATGGGCGCCGGCGCGAAGCCGGGCTCCCGGAACTCGAGGTAGAGCTCGCGCTGGATCGCGAGCGACACGTCGAGCCCGACGACGTCGAGCAGCTCGAACGGCCCCATCGGCAAGCCGCAGCCGGTCTTCATGGCCGTGTCGATGTCGTCCGCGCTGGCGTAGTTGGCCTCGAGCATCTTGACGGCGTCGTTGAGGTAGGGAAAGAGGAGTGCGTTGACGATGAAGCCGGCCCGGTCACCGCACGTGACGGGGTGCTTGCCCACCCTTCGGCAGAGGTCCTGCACGGTGGCCACGACGTCGTCGCCCGTGGAGACCGTCCGCACGACCTCGACCAGGCGCATGACCTGGGCCGGGTTGAAGAAGTGCATGCCCACGACGTCCTGCGGGCGCGCCGTGACCGCCGCCAGCTCGACGACGGGCAGCGAGGAGGTCGTCGTCGCGAGGATGGCCCCCGGCCGGCAGATCTCGTCGAGATTCTCGAAGAGGGCCTGCTTGACGGCGAGGTCCTCGACGACGGCCTCCACGACGAGGTCGACGTCGCCAAGGTCGTCGAGCGTCGTCGACCCGGTCAGGCGCCCGAGCGCGGCGTCGCGCTCCTGCTCGGTGACCTTGCCGCGCTGCACCGCCTTCTCGAGGCTCTTGGTGACCGCAGCGCGCACCCCCTCGGCCTTGGCGGCGCCCCGGGTCGTGTAGACGACGTCGAAGCCGGCCCTGGCGAAGACCTCGACGATACCGGTCGCCATCGTCCCGGACCCCACGACGCCGACCGTGCGCACGGTGCGCAGCGACCCGTCCGGGCCCCCCGGCAGGCCGGCCTCGGTGCGGGCCCCGGGCGTGAGGGCGTCCGCGACGACCTCGGAGCTGCCGGGAGCGGCATACGTGTAGAACCCCCGGCCGGTCTTGCGCCCCTTGAGCCCGGCACTGACCATCTGCTTGAGGATGGGGGCGGGCGCGTGGAGCCGGTCGCGGCCCTGCCGGTACATCGTGTCGAGGATGGCGTATGCCGTGTCGAGGCCGATGAGGTCCATGAGCGCGAGGGGGCCCATGGGGTAGCCGCACCCGAGGCGCATCGCCGCGTCGATGTCCTCGCGGGACGCGTACCGGCTCTCGAACATGGCCACCGCATGGTTGAGGTAGCCGAGGAGCAGCGCGTTGGCGATGAAGCCGGCCCGGTCCCCGACGACGACGGGCCGCTTGCCCAGACGCTCTGCGAGGGCCTTGACCTCCTCGAAGACGTCGTCGGCCGTGATGACGGTGTGGATGACCTCGACGAACTGCAGCACGGGCGCCGGGTTGAAGAAGTGCATGCCGACGACGCGCTTGGGGTTCGCCGTCGCCACGGCGATCTCGGTGACCGGCAGCGAGGAGGTGTTCGTCGCGAGGATGGCGTCCTCCGCGACGATCGTGTCGAGCTTGGCGAAGATCTCCTTCTTGAGCTCGAGGACCTCGGGGACCGCCTCCACGACGAGCTCGCAGGGTGCGAGGTCGCCCAGGTCCGAGGTGAAGGTCACGCGCCCGAGCAGGGCCCCCTGCTCCTCCTCGGTGAGCTTGCCCCGGGCGACGGCGCGGTCGGTCGAGTGCATCAGGCCGGCGCGTCCCCGCTGCAGCGTCTCCGCCGACGCCTCCACGGCGACGACGTCGATCCCCTGGCGCGCGAAGACCTCGACGATGCCGGCACCCATGGTGCCGAGTCCGATCACGCCGACCGTGGAGAAGGTGCGAGCCATGGTCGCGAGTGTGGCAGAGGTGGGACGGCCGCCGCGCCGTCACGGGACGCGACGGTGGTCACAACGGGCCGCGGGCGACGCGTAGGCTGTGCCGGTGCGTCTCGTCATCGCCCGCTGCAGCGTCGACTACGACGGGCGCCTGACCGCCCACCTGCCGCTCGCCACCCGGCTGCTGCTCGTCAAGGCCGACGGGTCGGTGCTCGTGCACAGCGACGGCGGCTCCTACAAGCCGCTCAACTGGATGGCGCCGCCCTGTGCCATGGCCGAGGCGGAGCCCGACGAGGTGCAGGTGGCGGCCGGTGTGACGGCCGTCTGGCACGTCCGGCACGCCAAGAGCGACGACCGCCTCACCGTGGCGATCCACCAGATCCTCCACGACACCGAGCACGAGCTCGGGGTCGACCCCGGTCTCGTCAAGGACGGTGTGGAGGCGCACCTCCAACACCTGCTCGCCGAGCAGATCACCTTGCTGGGCGAGGGCTACTCGCTCGTCCGCCGCGAGCACATGACCGCGATCGGGCCGGTCGACATCCTCGCGCGCGACGCGTCGGGCAGCAGCGTTGCGGTGGAGATCAAGCGGCGGGGCGACATCGACGGAGTCGAGCAGCTGACCCGCTACCTGGAGCTGATGAACCGGGACCCGCACCTGGCCCCGGTGGGGGGCGTCTTCGCGGCCCAGGAGATCAAGCCGCAGGCCCGGACGCTGGCCGAGGACCGCGGCATACGGTGTGTCGTGCTCGACTACGACGCCCTCAAGGGCATCGACGACGCAGACGCCCGCCTCTTCTGAGCCCGGGGCCCATGCTGCTGTCGGTCCTGCGAGAGCCAAAGCCCAGAAGTGGCCGCGGCATCTGGCCAGTTGGAGGCGATGCCGCCAACCTGCATCGGGATCGAGGGGGAGCCCTGGACCTCGAAGCCGGGCACACTCTGACCCATGAAGCTCTTCACCGATCCCGCGGCTGTCGCGGCGATAATTGCCGCACTCGTGTCCGGGGCGGTGACGTGGCTGTTCCGGTTCCTGGACCATCCCCGCCCGAGATGGATCCTGCTCGGATGGGGTGGCGGCCGAGCCGAGCTAACCGACTCCCACGGGATGCCGGTAGAGGGCACGAAGGTCACCGTCGACATGGTCAATGTAGGGACTGGCGCTGCTCATGGGGTACTCATCACGGGGCACCTGTGCGATGTACACCTCTTGGCAGAGGCGGGCGCCAGGTCCACCGAAACCCGACTCCCCAGATCCATCGTGCCGGTGTGGGCGCAGGGTGACAACGTGCGGATCCACGCTGTGACGAGCAATGACAACCTCGACCATGCGACCTTCACGCTCAAGTGGTATCAGCCGCCCGCTCGGCCCAGTCGC
>NZ_DASSMH010000115.1:0-109141 GCF_035688975.1 Intrasporangium sp.
GTGCCCCGGGCCGGCGACGCCGAGCCCGTGTGCCTCGTCGACGACGAGCAGCGCGTCGTGGCGGGCGCACACGTCGACGAGCGCGGTCAGCGGCGCGGCGTCGCCGAGCACCGAGTAGATCGACTCCACGGCCACGATCACGCGCTCCCCGGCCCGCTCCGCCAGGCGCGCGTCGAGATCGTCGGCGTCGGAGTGCCGGAACGTCGCGTAGGGCGCCCGCGACATGCGAGCCGCGTCGTGCAGGGACGCGTGCGCGTGCTCGTCGAGGAGGATCTGCGCCCCCCGCCCGGCGAGCGCGGTGAGGACCCCGAGGTTGGCGGCATACCCGCTGGAGAAGGCGAGCGCCGTCTCCTGCCCCGTCAGCTCGCACAGGGCATCCTCCAGCTGCCGGTGCACGGGCAGGGTGCCGGTCACGACGCGGGACGCCGACGCGGACGCGCCCCACGCCTCGAGGGCCGCCCGGGCGGCGGCGACCACCCGCGCGTCACGCGACAGGCCGAGGTAGTCGTTGGAGGCCAGGTCGACCAGACCCGGTGAGAAGCCGTCGCGCAGCACCGGGTCGGAGCGGACGACGCCTCGCTCGACGCGCAGCTGCTCCCGCTCCCCGAACCAGTCCCGCCACCGGCGGTTCATCCGTGCACCTGCGCGACCGCGCCGACGAGGGCCGTGCCGAGGTCGGCCACGTCGTCGTCGGTGCAGATGTAGGGCGGCATCGTGTAGACGAGGTCGCGGAAGGGCCGCACCCACACGCCCCGCTCGAGGGCGGCGCGGGTCACCGCAGGCACGTCAACCGGCCCGCGGAGCTGGATCACCCCCACCGCTCCGAGCGTGCGGACGTCGCGGACCGAGCCGAGCCCGCGGGCGGCCGCGAGGTGGGTGCGCAGGCCCCGCCCGACCCGCTCCACCTGCTCCTTCCAGCCGGCTTCGACGAGTCCGAGGGAGGCCAGGGCGACGGCGCAGGCGAGCGGGTTCGCCATGAACGTCGGGCCGTGCAAGAGGGCGCGGAAGTCCGATCCCGTGATGGCGGCACCGACCTCGCGGGTCGTCAGCACGGCTGCCAGGCTGACGTAGCCCCCGGTGAGGGCCTTGCCGACGCACACGACGTCGGGAGCGACGTCGGCCCACTCCGAGGCGAAGAGCCGCCCGGTGCGCCCGAAGCCGGTCGCGATCTCGTCCACCACGAGGAGCAGCCCGTGCTCGTCCGCGACGTCGCGCATCGCGCGCAGGCAGTCGGGGTGGTAGGCGTGCATGCCTCCGGCGCCCTGGAGGACCGGCTCGACGATGATCGCGGCAAGCTCGTCCGAGTGCCGGGCGGCGAGGTCGCGCAGCTCGGCTGCCCAGGTCGCGACGGCGACGGGATCGGTCTCCCAGCGCTCCTGACCGGTCTGCTCCTCGACGTCGAGGCGGGCGGCCGGCGGGCGGGGCGCGAAGACCTGTGGCGCCAGGACGCCCGGGAAGGCCGAGTGCATGCCGTCGACGGGGTCGCAGACGCTCATCGCGGCGAAGGTGTCGCCGTGGTAGCCGCCCCGCACCGTGAGGAACCGCTGGCGCCGGGGGCGCCCGGAGGCAGCCTGGAACTGCACGGCCAGCTTCAGCGCGACCTCGACCGACACCGAGCCGGAGTCGGCGAAGAAGACGTGGGCCATCCGGCCCGGGCTGAGCGCCGTGAGCCGCTCCGCGAGCGCGACGGCCGGCTCGTGCGTGAGGCCGCCGAACATCACGTGGCTGAACCGGTCGAGCTGGTCTCGCGCCGCCGCGTCGAGCACGGGGTGGCGGTATCCGTGGACCGCGCACCACCACGACGCCATCGCGTCGAGCACGTCCCACGAGATCCCGTCCTGGCCCGCGAGCGTCAGGCGGGCTCCCGACGCGGCCGAGACGGCATACGGCAGCGGTCCGTCGAGCGGGGCGTAGGGGTGCCACACGAGCCCACGGTCCCGGTTGAGCAGGTCATGCATTGGGCGAGACCGGGGTGCCCGCGCCGCGGCGGCGGATGGACGGCTCCGTCGCCTGCGGAACGGGCGCCGAGGCCGCCACGAGGTCGTCGTCCGAGCCGAGCACGACGAAGCCGCCCTCCCGGATGAGGGCCAGGTCGGCCTCGGCCGCCTGGCCCTCGGACGTGAGGTAGTCCCCGAGGAAGATGGAGTTGGCGACGTGCAGCGCGAGTCCCTGGAGCGAGCGCAGGTGCATCTCCCGTCCACCCGCGATGCGGATCTCCTTGTCCGGGCAGATGAACCGGGCCGCGACGAGGATCTTGAGGCAGCGCAGCGGGGTCAGCTCCCAGGTGCCGGCGAGGGGAGTGCCGTCGAAGGGCATGAGGAAGTTGACCGGGATGGAGTCCGAGCCCAGGGCCCGGAGCGCGAACATCGCCTCGACCAGCTGCTCGTCGGTCTCGCCGAGGCCCGCGATGAGGCCGGAGCACGGCGAGATGCCGGCCGCCTTGACCTTCTCCACGGTGTCGACGCGGTCCGCGTAGGTGTGGGTCGTGACGATGGTGTCGTGGTGGGACTCGGCGGTGTTGAGGTTGTGGTTGTACGCGTCGACGCCGGCCTCGCGGAGCCGGTCGGCCTGGCCGTCCTTGAGCAGGCCGAGGCAGGCGCAGACCTCGACCTGCGGGTGCTCCTCCTTGAGGGCGCCGACCATGGCGGCCACCCGCTCGACGTCGCGGTCAGTCGGCCCGCGGCCGCTGGAGACCAGGCACACGCGGCTCGCCCCGCCGCGCAGGCCCGCCGCTGCGGCCTCGATGGCGTCGTCGGTCCCGAGCCAGCTGTACTTGAGGATCTCCGCGGAGGACCCCAGCCGCTGTGAGCAGTAGCCGCAGTCCTCGGGGCACAGGCCCGACTTGAGGTTGACGAGGTAGTTGACCTTGACGGTGTTGCCGAAGTGCTCGCGCCGGAGCCGCCCGGCGGCCGCCACGGCCGGCAGCACGTCGGCGTCGTCGAGGCGCAGCAGCTCCAGCGCCTGCTCCGGGGTCACCGGCGTGCCGCCCAGGACGGTGTCGGCAAGCTGGTCGAAGGGGGTCATGGCGCTCCTTTGCGGCAGCATTCAACGGCGTTCACTTGAACGCCGTTCAGTATGTCGGCTCGGTACGCTCGGCTGTCAATGACCCGCCCGCACGCCGGACCCAGCTGCCCGAGGAGCCGTCGGTGACCCTGAGCCGAGAGCGGGTCGTCGACACCGCGGTGGCGGTGCTCAGCCGCTACGGGCTCGCCGACCTGTCCATGCGACGCCTGGCGCGGGAGCTCGGGGTGCAGCCCGGGGCGCTCTACTGGCACGTGGCGAGCAAGCAGGAGCTGCTCGTCGAGGTCGCCGACCGCCTGCTGCGGCAGCGGGTGGCCGCCCCGCAGAGCCAGGACCCGGCCGCCGCGGTGCGTGCCCTGGCGGTCGCCATCCGGGCCGCGCTGCTTCGGGTGCCGGACTCCGCCGACGTGGTCGCCCTCGCGTATGCCGTGGACCCGGGCTCCGTCGAGCCGTTGCGCGAGCTGTCGCGGCTCCTGCGCCGGCTCGGCGTCGCCGGGGCGCGACTGGACGCCGCGACGCAGCTGCTCGTCCACCACATCCTGGGCTCGGTCACCGCGGAGCAGAACCGGCGCCAGGCCTCGGCTTCCGACCCCGGACCCGTCGCGGACGCTGGACCGGGGGCCCTCGCCGCCTTCGAGCTGGGCCTCGACGTCATCCTCGACGGCCTGAGGCCCCCACCCTGACGGCGTCTGCGGCCTCATCATGCCCGGGTCGGCGGTGCGCCGCTTCGCGAACCACCGCGGGCCCCCGCCGCTTCGCCCGGGCTGCTGCCCGCGTCGCGGGCTGCGCCTTCGGGCCGGGAATGCTCGCCTGCGAGCAGTCCCTCACCGCAAGCGCAGCCCGAGGATCGGGGCGCAGCTCCCCGGGCAGCCGAGGAGCCCCTTTGCCATGCTGGGACGCGTGCGAGGACGAGCGAGGGAGCCGTGGTGGGGCACGGTGCTCGAAGCGCCGGACGCCCACGCGCTGGCCGACTTCTACTCCCGGCTGCTCGACTGGCCGGTGGCCAAGGAGGAGCCCGGCTGGGTGGTCCTGGCGCCGCCGGACGGCTTCGTCTACCTGGCCTTCCAGCACGCGGACGGCTTCGTGCCGCCGGTGTGGCCGCCGGTCCCCGGAGAGCAGCGGATGACGATGCACCTCGACGTCGAGGTCGAGGACCTGGAGACGTCCGTCGCCGACGCGGTGGCACTGGGGGCCCGCGTCGCCTCCCACCAGCCGCAGGCAAACGTCCGGGTGCTGCTCGACCCCGCGGGCCACCCCTTCTGCCTCTACGTGGACACCTCCACCGGTGACAGCAGCTGATCGATCGCGGCGAGCAGCCTGTGCCGCAGCGCCTGGCCGCGTGCCGAGAACTCGCGCTGGCGGGCGGCATACTGCGCCTTGCCCTCGGCCGTCTCGATCGGCACCGGCTCGTAGCCGAGCTGGCGCAGGTCGTAGGGAGAGGCCTGCATGTCGAGCGCCCGGATGTCGCGGGCGAGCTCGAAGCAGTCCATGACGAGCTCGCTCGGCACCGCGGGGGTCAGCTTGCACGCCCACTTGTAAAGGTCCATGCCGGCGTGCAGGCAGCCCGGCTGCTCCATCGCCGTCTGCGTCTCGCGGGTCGGCAAGAGGACGTTGCGCGGGCGCGCCGCCGGCGTGAAGAAGCGGACCGCGTCGAAGTGCGAGCACACGATCTGGTGCGACTCCACGACGGCGTCCGTGCCCTCGGGTCCGAGCCGCAGAGCCCAGCGCGGGTGGCGCAGCTGCGACGCGTCGAGGCGGTAGACCATGGCCCACTCGTGCAGCCCGAAGCAGCCGAAGCGCGCCGGGCGCCCGGCCGTCTGGGTCAGCAGCTGCCGGACGAACCGGACCGTGTCCCCCCGTGCGGCGAGGAAGGCGGCCACGTCCAGCGTCGTCGCGCCGCCCACGTCGCGATAGAACCGCCGGCTGGCTTCGCCGGCCGGGAAGCCGCCCTCGACGGCAGTGCCGGCGCCCGGGTGCCAGCGCCGGAGCTGGCTCGGCTTCACGGGGTAGTACGTGAAGAGGAAGTCCTCGACGGGGTGCGCCTCACCGCTCCGCCGCCGCGCGAGGTGGCCGCGCGTGGCCGCGTCCACGCGGCCCTCGTGCGCAGCGGCCCGTGCGGCCGCCTCCGATGCCCCGAGAACCCGCACCGCGACAGGGTACGCCGCGTCAGCGCGGCAGCCGGCCGGTGTCGGCGGTGACCTCCACCTCGGCGATGCGTCCCGCCTCGAACCGGTACATGGCGAACTCGTCAGTCGTGACGGTGCGACCGGTGGGGGGACGGCCCTGCCACGCTCCGCCGTGGGTGCCCGTGTCGCAGAGATGAACCGCTAGCCACGGCTCCTCCCAGACGGCACGCCGCAGCTCCCACCGATAGTCGGGAAAGGCGACGCCCACCTTTTCGAGATCGCTGACGTACTCCGCCGACGTGCGCACGCGGCCGTTGACGAGGCACCGGTCGTGAATGAACGACGCAACGCTGGCGAAATCGTGCGCGTTGCACCGGGCGAGATACTGCGCGTAGGCGTCGAGGACCTGGTCCCGGGTGGTCACATCTCATGGTGGCACCCCTGTCGGCGTCGAGCGCTACGGTCAGGATCTCGACAACCCGAAGGAGACCAGATGCCTGCGATCACGCCGTTCTTGTGGTTCGACAACCAGCTCGAGGAGGCACTCGAGTTCTACGCCCGGGTCTTCGGCGACGTCCAGGTCACCGCGCGCTCCCACTACGGACCCGACATGCCAGGGGGTATGCCGCCGGGCTCGCTCATGAGCGCGAGCTTCACCATCGCCGGGAACCCCTTCATGGGCCTCAACGGCGGGCCGCGCGTCACGTTCAACGACGCGGTGTCGTTCTTCGTGGGCTGCACCGACCAGGCCGAGGTCGACCGCTACTGGGACGGCCTGCTCGACGGCGGCACCCCCACGGCCTGCGGCTGGATCACCGACCGGTTCGGGGTCACGTGGCAGATCGTCCCCGACGGCCTCTTCGAGCTGCTCTCGGGCCCGACGCCCGAGGCCGCCCAGCGGGCCACCCAGGCCATGCTCGGGATGCAGAAGCTCGACCTCGAGGCCATCCGCCGCGCGAGCGCGGGGGAGTGACCCGAGCCGCCGAGCGGAGGGGTCGTTAGGCTGCGGCAGTGCGCATCGCGAGGTACACGACCGGGGACGACCCGGCATACGGCATCGTCCAGGGCGACCCCGGCACCGAGGTGATCACCCCCCTCGCCGGCGACCCGCTCTACGTGGGCCTGCAGCCCTCCGGCGCGGGGCCGGTGATGCTCGAGGACGTGCGGCTGCTCGCGCCGGTGATCCCGCGCTCCAAGATCGTGGCCATCGGCAAGAACTACGCCGACCACGCCAGGGAGATGGGGGGCGAGGTCCCCGAGCTGCCGCTGATGTTCTTCAAGCCCAACACCGCCGTCGTCGGCCCCTACGACCCGGTGGTGCTGCCCGCGGGCAGCACCGAGGTCTCCTACGAGGGCGAGCTCGCCGTCGTCATCAAGACCATCACCAAGGGCGTCAAGGCCGAGAACGCGGCCGAGTGCATCTACGGCTACACGGTCGCCAACGACGTCACCGCGCGCGACTGGCAGCGCACCGACGGCCAGTGGGCCCGGGCCAAGGGCTTCGACACCTCCTGCCCGCTCGGCCCGTGGATCGAGACCGAGCTCGACACCGCGGACCTGTCCATCCTCACGACGCTCGACGGCGTCGTGAAGCAGGACGGCACGACCGCCGACATGGTCCACGGCATCGGCGCCATCCTCGAGCACGCCTCGGCCGCCTTCACCCTGCTGCCCGGTGACGTCATCCTCACCGGCACCCCGGCCGGCGTGGGGCTCGTCGAGGCCGGCCAGCAGGTGACGGTGGAGATCCAGGGCATCGGCTCCCTGACCAACACGTTCGTCCGCCGCTGAGCACTAGGGTTGTCGGCACTATGAGCGACACCACCGCGCACTCCCGTCCGCCCGTCAACGACCCGTGGAGTATGCCGTCGGGCTCGGACCAGGTGCAGGTGCAGGCGGCGGCGTCGCCTCGGGTGTCAACGTCCGACGGCATGGGCCCGGTGCGGGCGCGAGTCGCCCCGTCGCCGACGGGCGACCCGCATGTCGGCACGGCATACATGTCGCTCTTCAACCTGGCCTACGTGCGCCAGCAGGGCGGCCAGTTCGTCCTCCGGGTCGAGGACACCGACCGGGTGCGGTTCCGCGAGGACAGTGAGCGCCAGCTCTACGACACGCTCGCGTGGCTCGGCCTGCACTGGGACGAGGGACCCGACATCGGCGGACCGTTCGCGCCCTACCGGCAGTCCGAGCGGCTCGACACCTACCGCCCCTACGTCGAGCGGCTCCTCGCCGAGGGCCACGCCTACCACTGCTGGTGCTCCACGGAGCGCCTCGCCGAGATGCGCGAGATCCAGCAGAAGACCAAGCAGCCCACCGGCTACGACCGGCTCTGTCATGGCAAGACCCGCGAGGAAAGGGCGGCCCTGCCGGGCTTCTCCGAGACCCCGGTCGTGCGCATGCTCATCCCCGACGACGTGCCCCTCGTCTTCGACGACGTCATCCGGGGCAAGGTCTCCGCGCCCCGGCCCGACGACCAGGTCATCCTCAAGGCCGACGGCTTCCCGACCTACCACCTCGCCGTCGTCGTGGACGACCACGAGATGGGCATCACCCACGTCGTGCGCGGGGAGGAGTGGATCAGCTCGACCCCCAAGCACATCCTGCTCTACCGCTGGCTCGGCCTCGAGCCACCGGCCTTCGCCCATATGCCGCTCCTGCGCAACACCGACAAGTCCAAGATCTCCAAGCGCAAGAACCCGGCTGCCCGGCTGACATGGTTCCGCGAGCAGGGCTACCTGCCCGAGGCGCTCGTGAACTTCCTTGCCCTGCTTGCCTACCCGCCGCAGCAGGACGCCGAGGGCAACGACGTCGAGGTGTTCACGTTCGAGGAGTTCAGCGCGACCTTCGACTGGTCCAAGGTCAACCCCATCGGGCCGATCTTCGACCTCAAGAAGCTCGAGTGGCTGAACGGTGTCTACATCCGGGCGCTGCCGGTGGGGGAGTTCGCCTCGCGGCTGCTGCCCTACCTCGAGGCCGAGGGGGTGCTCAGCGGTTCGCCGTCGCTCGGCGAGCTCGGTCGGCTGAAGCTCATCGCCGAGCTCATCCAGACCCGGATCGCCCTCCTCACGGAGGCGCCGGCCCTCGTGCGGCCCTTCTTCGTGCCCGACGAGGAGCTGCAGATCGACGACGACGCGCGCGCCCTGCTCAAGGCCGACGCCGGGCAGGTGCTCGACGCCGCCCTGGCTGTGCTCGACGACCTGGACGACCGCGGGCTGGGCCTGCTCGGCACGGGCAGCGGATGGAGCGCGCCGGCCATCGAGGCGGCCCTGCGCGCGTCCATCGTGGAGGGGCTCGGCATCAAGCCGCGGCTCGCCTTCGGCCCCCTGCGCACCGCCGTCTCCGGGGCCCGGATCTCGCCGCCCCTCTTCGAGTCCATGGAGATTCTCGGCAAGGCCTCCACCCTTCGTCGCCTCCGGTCGCTGCGTGGGTCGGTCTGACGCCCTGGCGACGATCTGGCCGTTGCGGGGGCTGCGCCTGCGCACCGCGCAGCTGCGGCTGCAGGTCATGACCGAGGCGGACCTGGCAACCCTCTGCGCGCTCCTCCCGGACGACGTGGGCCAGGATCCTGCCGCGACGCGGTATGCCGCCCTCGACGACCGCGCCAACCGCTCGGCCGTGCTCGTCCAGTCCTACTGGCGGGCGATGGGCACCTGGTCGCCGCTGGAGTGGAAGCTGCCCTTCGTGGTCCGCCTCCGCGGCGAGGTCGTGGGCGTCCAGTGGCTCGAGGGGTCTGCGTTTCCGACGCGGCGAACGGTGGACTCCGCCTCGTGGCTCGTCCCGGCGGTGCGCGGCCGCGGCGTCGGCAGGCAGATGCGGCAGGCAGTGCTCGCCCTCGCCTTCGGCCCGCTCGGCGCCAGGGCTGCGGTCAGCTCGGCGGTCCTCGGCAACGCCGCCTCGCTCGGGGTGTCCCACGCGCTCGGCTACCGCGACGTCGGCACCGCACCCCTCGGAGACGGTCCGGAGGTGCTCCAGCTGCTGCGCCTCGAGCGGTCTGACTGGCTCGCCCGCCGCGCCGGGGAGGGCGTGGCCGTGGAGGGAGCCGAGGTGTGCCTGCCGCTCTTTGGGCTCGGGTCCGCCTGAGCGGTCCTCGCTGCCCTGCCGGTCACCGACCCAGCAGTCCCTCGACCTCGTCGGCGGCACCGCGGCTCCGAGGCGGACCGCCCGCACGGTGTTGTCACGTTGGTCACGTCCCATGGGCAGGCACACCAGCGGCACGCCGGCGCTGAGCGACTTCAGCACGCTGCCGTGCCCGGCATGCGTGACGACCGCCGCCGCGTCCGCGAGGACCTCGCGGTGCGGGGCGGCCTGCAGGACGCGGACATGAGGTGCGGCCGGCACGTCGGCGGGGTCGACCGCACGCCCGGTCGTGATGACGGCTCGCACGGGCAGGCCGCCGACGGCGGCACTGATCCGGCGAAGCGCCCCCAGCTGGTCCTGGTAGACCGAGCTGAGCGAGACGAGCACGAGGGGAGCCTCACCGGGCGGCCGCCACTGCGCTCCGGAGCTGGTGGCCCAGTCCGGGTCGTCCAGCTGCGGACCGACGTAGCGCACGTTGGGTGGCAGCGCGGGTGTCGCGAAGTCGAACGAGGGGCTTGTCAGCACGAGCACCCGGGCACACCGGTCGAGCGACTCGAAGAGGTCGCCCACGGCAGGCAGCCCGAACGCCGCCCGCGTCGAGTTGAGCCGGGGGAGCGAGCCGGCCAAGCCGCGGCGCAGAGCCGCCCTCGCCACGGAGTCCCTGGCCCTGCCGAGCGCTCCCGCGGGAGGACGCCACCCCGTGCCCATGATCGGCAGCCCGGGCGTGGGCCGCAGGTAGATGTTGGGCATGAGCGCGGCGGTGGGCAGCCCGCTGGCCTCCGCGCCCACGAGGATGCCGGGAACCGCGGCCTCGACGGCGAGGAGGCCGGGCCGGTGCGACTCCACCGCATCGAGCACCTCCCGCGCGAAGAGCGCGGCCGGCCCGAAGAGCAACCGCTCCTTGATGGTCGTGAGCTGCCGCCGCGGCGACCCTCGGTCGAGATCCGCGATGAGGGCGGTCTGCTCCGCCACGGAGTCGACGTGCGGCGCCGATCGCCACGGCAGGAACGCGCACCCGGCCGCCCGAGCGGACGCCTCGACGGTGGGGTCGCCCAGCACGCACACCGCGTGGCCGCGGCGCACGAGCTCGGCGGCGAGCCCCATGTTGGGCGGAAGCGTCCCGCCCCCGTCGATGACGGCCATGAGGACCCGTCCCGGGGTCATGCCTTCAGTATGGTTCCGACCGGGCCGGCGTGAGCGGCATACGGGATTTGGGCGAGTGCGGGTGGGCCGGTAGTATTTCCCTTCGGTTCCCCCCGACGCCCGTCCTCGACGCGCTCAGCGGGAAACCCCTTGGGGTATGGTGTAATTGGCAACACTACGGTTTCTGGTTCCGTCATTCTAGGTTCGAGTCCTGGTACCCCAGCCACGGTCCGCCCCGGTGGGCCGATTCGGAGAAAGCCCCGCCTCGCGGTAAGGTTCTCTCCGTTGTGCCGAGCCTCGCTCGGCCGCCACGTGGCCCCGTTGTGTAGCGGCCTAGCACGCCGCCCTCTCAAGGCGGTAGCGCGGGTTCGAATCCCGTCGGGGCTACCACGTGCGCAAGGCCCGGGCCGTCGCGGTCCGGGCCTTGCTGCGTGTGGCGGCCGACTGCCGGAGGCTGTCAGCCCAAGGCTCGCAGCCGGGGCAGCACGTCCTGGCGGAACTGCTCGAGGAACCGTCCCTGGTCGGCGCCGGGGGCATGCACCACGAGGTGGTTGAAGCCCCAGTCGACATACTGCTTGATCTCCGCCGCGGCGTGCTCGGGGTCGCTCGTGACGATCCAGCGCTTGGCGACCTGCTCGTCGCTCAGCTCGTCCGCGAGGCGCTCCATCTCGACCGGGTCGTCCACGCCGTGCTTCTGCTCGGCCGTGAGGGACAGCGGCGCCCAGAACCGGCAGTTGGTGAGGGCGGTGTCCGGGTCGCGGTCATAGGACAGCTTGATCTCGATCATCCGGTCGAGCTGCTCGCGCGTGCGGCCCGACTTCTCGAGCCCCTCGTCGACGGCGGGCAGCAGCTTGTCCTCGTAGAGCGCGCGGCCCTTGCCTGAGGTGCAGATGAAGCCGTCTCCGGACCGACCGGCATACCGCGCGACCAGGGGTCCCCCGGCCGCCACGTAGACCGGGATGGGCTCGTCGGGACGGTCGTACACCGTCGCGTCGTGGGTGCGGAAGTAGGTGCCCTCGAAGGTCACCCGCTCCTCGGTCCACAGCCGGCGCATCAGGGTCACGGACTCACGCAGCCGGGCGAAGCGCTCCTTGAACTCGGGCCACGGCGAGCCGGCCGCGCCGACGGCCACCTCGTTGAGCGCCTCGCCCGTGCCGATCCCGAGGACGATCCGCCCGGGGTGCAGGGCCCCGAGGGTCCCGAAGGCCTGGGCGACGACCGCCGGGTTGTAGCGGAAGGTCGGCGTCATCACGGAGGTCCCGAGCTGCACCCTCGCGGTGCGCTCGCCGGCGGCGGCCAGCCACGACATGGCGAAGGGGGCATGTCCCGCTTGGTGCCGCCACGGCTGGAAGTGGTCCGAGATGAAGACCGAGTCGAGCCCGCACTGCTCCGCCTGCACGGCATACTCCAGCAGCTCCCGAGGGCCGAACTGCTCCGCTGACGCCTTCCAGCCGATCTTGAGCACGCGCGTCTCCTTCGTCGTGGTGGTGCGGCCAGCCTAGAGCCGGGTCACCAGTGGACGACGACCCTGTCCCCGACCCGCGTCTCGGCGTAGAGCCGCGTGATGCCGGCCCAGCTGCGGACGTTGACGCACCCGTGCGAGGCGCCGGCGTAGCCGAGGCGGGCGAAGTTGGACGAGTAGTGCACCGCCTGGCCCCCGCTGAAGAACATGGAGTAGGGCATGGGCGTGTGGTAGATCGTCGAGATGACGTCCTTCTTCTTCCACGAGATGGCGAAGACGCCCTCGCGGGTCGGCAGCTCGTCACTGCCGAACCGCACGTCCATCGAGTACTGAGGTATGCCGTCGACGACCCACGTGAGCGTGTTGGTCCCCTTGCTGACGCACACGGCGCGACCCGTGAGGCAACGCGCGTCGACGTCCCAGCGCGCGGCGGCGGCCGGCTTGGGCACCGGTCGGGGCCGCACGTTGGCCAGCTCGTCGGCCGTCGGCAGGCGCGTCATGGCGACGAGCCGGGCCCTCGTCTGCACGTCGAACGTGCCCGTCGCGGACAGGCCGCGCCGGCCCTGGAAGCCCGCCACGGCGCTCGTCGTGCGGGAGCCGTAGGAGCCCGTGACGTCGCCCTCCCACCAGCCGATCTGGCGCAGCCGGGCCTGCAGCCCCCGGACCGCGGCGCCGGTGTCGCCCGCCCGCAGGAGCACGGCCGGCGCGGCCCTGCGTGCGGTCATGGCGGCCTTGGGAGCTCGAGCTGCGGGCGTGGTAGCGGCTGCGTCCGCCGCAGGACGGGGGGCGGACGAGGCGGCGCGTGGGACCCCGCCGGCGTTGCCGGACGTGGGCCGGCTGCTCCGAGCCGAGGCCGTGGACGAGGCCGGCGTCGTCGGCGACACGGCGTTCGGCGACGTCGTGTCCGGGGAGGTGGCAGGGGCGCCAGCGGTCGGCACGACGGTCGGTGCCGTGGACCCGGCGGGGACGGAGGTGCAGGCCGCCGCGAGGACGGTCACCAGGCCCGCACCCACGGCCGCTGGCCACCTGCGACGTTCGCTCGCGAGACCCGCCTCCTGCGCCATGGTGCTCCCTCCGGCCGTGCGGTGCTGTCCTGCCATGGTGACGCGCGAGCGTGTCCCGCGCGTTGACGTTCGCCGAAGGCGGACAGCGGAGCGGTCAGGAGGAGGGCTGCTGCTGTTGCTGCATCGCGTGGTGCCGGCGCAGCACCTCGGTGAGCTTGTTCGCGCCGGCGACCACCGTCGCGGCGTGCAGGCGACCCGGTTGGCGCGAGAGCCGCTCGATCGGGCCCGAGATCGACACCGCCGCGACGACCCGGCCGGACGGTCCCCGCACGGGGGCGGAGACCGACGCGACGCCCGGCTCCCGCTCCGCGACGCTCTGTGCCCAGCCGCGGCGCCGCACCCCGGAGAGGGCGGTCGCGGTGAAGGCCGCGCCCTGCAGGCCGCGGTGCAGCCGGTCCGGCTCCTCCCAGGCGAGCAGGACCTGCGCCGCCGAGCCGGCCAGCATCGACAGGGTGGCGCCGACGGGGATGGAGTCGCGCAGACCGACCGGCCGCTCGGCCGCGGCGACGCAGATGCGCTGGTCGCCCTGGCGCCGGAAGAGCTGAGCGCTCTCGTTCGTGTGGTCGCGCAGCGCCCCGAGGACCGGCCCGGCGGCGGCGAGCAGCCGGTCCTCACCCGCGGCCGAGGCGAGCTCACCGAGGCGCGGGCCGAGAACGAACCGGCCCTGCATGTCCCGCGAGACGAGGCGGTGGTGCTCGAGGGCCACCGCGAGGCGGTGCGCGGTGGGCCGGGCCAAGCCGGTGGCCCCTACGAGCTGCGCGAGGGTCGCTGGACCGGCCTCGAGCGCGCCGAGCACGGTGGCGGCCTTGTCGAGGACGCCGACTCCACTAGAGTTGTCCATGCAATGATATTGACGTCTCAGGCACTGAGACGTCAATCCGGGCGTGGAACAAAAGGTCCACGCTGGGGAGGAAGCGACGTCGCGGAGGAGCGCTGGCCCGTCCGCGCGCCGGCCACCAGCGACAGCGGAGGATGGACATGGCAGGCACTCTTGCCGAGAAGGTGTGGGACGCACACGTCGTGCGCCGTGCCGAGGGTGAGCCGGATCTGCTCTACATCGACCTCCACCTCCTCCACGAGGTGACGAGCCCGCAGGCCTTCGACGGCCTGCGACTCGCCGGGCGGCCGGTCCGGCGTCCCGACCTGACCCTCGCCACCGAGGACCACAACGTGCCCACGACGCCGGGGCCGATCACGGACCCGGTCTCCAAGGTGCAGGTGGAGACGCTCCGGCGCAACTGCGAGGAGTTCGGTGTGCGCCTCTATCCCATGGGCGACGCCGAGCAGGGCATCGTGCACGTGGTCGGCCCCCAGCTCGGGCTCACCCAGCCGGGCATGACGGTCGTCTGCGGCGACAGCCACACCTCGACGCATGGCGCGTTCGGTGCCCTGGCCTTCGGCATCGGCACGTCCGAGGTGGAGCATGTCCTCGCCACCCAGACGCTGCCGCTCAAGCCCTTCCGGACGCTCGCCGTCAACGTGCGTGGCCGACTCGCCGACGGGGTGACCGCCAAGGACATCATCCTCGCGCTCATCGCCCAGATCGGCACGGCCGGTGGCCAGGGCTACGTCATCGAGTACCGCGGCGAGGCCATCGAGGCCCTGTCGATGGAGGCGCGGATGACGGTCTGCAACATGTCCATCGAGGCCGGTGCGCGCGCCGGCATGATCGCCCCCGACGACGTCACCTTCGACTACCTCGCCGGTCGCCCGCACGCTCCTCACGGCGCCGACTGGGACGCCGCCGTGAAGGAGTGGCGCACGCTGCGCAGCGACGACGACGCCGTCTTCGACGCCGAGGTCGACATCGACGCCTCCAGCCTCACGCCCTTCGTCACGTGGGGCACCAACCCGGGACAGGGCCTTCCGCTCGACGCGAGCGTGCCCGACCCGGAGTCCTTCGCCGACGAGAGCGAGCGTCTCGCCGCCGCGAACGCCCTCGCCTACATGGGCCTCGAGCCGGGGACCCGACTGCGCGACATCAAGGTCGACACGGTCTTCATCGGCTCGTGCACCAACGGACGCATCGAGGACCTGCGTGCCGCCGCGGCCGTCGTCCGGGGACACCACGTCGCCGAGGGGGTGCGGATGCTCGTCGTGCCCGGATCCGCCAGGGTCCGTCTCCAGGCAGAGGCCGAGGGGCTCGACCAGGTCTTCCGCGACGCGGGGGCCGAGTGGCGGCTGGCAGGGTGCTCGATGTGCCTCGGCATGAACCCCGACACGCTGGCGCCGGGTGAGCGCAGCGCCTCGACGTCGAACCGCAACTTCGAGGGGCGTCAGGGCAAGGGCGGGCGCACCCACCTCGTCAGCCCGCTGGTGGCGGCGGCGACCGCGGTCCGGGGCACGCTCGCCGCCCCCGCCGACCTCACCTCGCGCGTGCACCAGGAGGCCTGAGCCATGGAACCGTTCCAGACCCACACCGGCATCGGCGTGCCGCTGCGCCGCAGCAACGTCGACACCGACCAGATCATCCCGGCGGAGTACCTCAAGCGCGTGACGCGCAGCGGCTTCGAGGACGGGCTCTTCGCCGCTTGGCGCAAGGACCCCTCCTTCGTCCTCAACAACCCGCGGTATGCCGCCGGCTCGGTCCTCGTGGCCGGCCCGGACTTCGGCACAGGCTCGAGCCGCGAGCACGCCGTGTGGGCGCTGATGAACTACGGCTTCCGCGTCGTCATCTCCTCCCGCTTCGCCGACATCTTCCGCGGCAACAGCGGCAAGCAGGGCCTGCTCACCGGCGTCGTGTCCCAGGACGACGTCGAGCTGCTCTGGAAGTACCTCGAGAACAACCCGGGGGCCGAGGTGACCGTCGACCTGGTGTCCCGGACCGTGACCGCCGGTGAGATCGTCGCGCCCTTCGACGTCGACGACTACACCCGTTGGCGGCTGCTCGAGGGCCTCGATGACATCGGCCTGACGTTGCGCCACGAGGACGCGGTCACCGCCTACGAGGCCACCCGCCCGTCGCACAAGCCGGTCACGACCCCTTCCTGACGCCCGGAATCCCTTGTGCCGCAAGGGATTGCATCTCTGGCGACCGGCACTGGCGCCGTGGTGGGCCGTTTCCGGTGAGCCGTCATGAGCCCGCGGACCCAGTGGAAAGTCATTGCGACACAATGAAAAGGGTCCGCCGGGTGATGGACGAGGGGCCGCTGGCGTCCTAACGTCGGAGACGAACCGGATCTTTCCGGACCCACCGTCGGGTCGTCCAACCCGACAGTCCACTGGAGGGGAAGACGTGAACAAGGCCGAACTGATCGATGCTCTTGAGGCGAAACTCGGAAACAAGCGGGCCGCGACCGATGCGCTGGACGCCTTGCTCGACGTCGTCATCCGGGAGGTGGCGCGGGGAGGCAAGGTCGGCATCACCGGCTTCGGCACCTTCGAGCGGGCCGACCGTCGGGCCCGGACGGGACGAAACCCGAAGACCGGTGTGTCCGTGAAGATCAAGAAGACCCGGGTCCCGAAGTTCCGCCCGGGCACCAACTTCAAGGAGGTCGTCTCCGGCGCCAAGAAGCTCGGCAAGAACGAGCTCGCCGCAAGCCGGGCGACCGCCGGCTCCGCCGCGCGCGCCGGTTCGGCGGCCACACCGGCTGTGAAGACGGCGGCGACCAAGACCGCTGCGACCAAGACCGCTGCGACCAAGACGGCTGCCACCAAGACCGCTGCCACCAAGACCGCTGCCACCAAGGCGGCTGCCACCAAGACGGCTGCCACCAAGGCCGCTGCGACCAAGACGGCTGCGACCAAGGCCGCGAAGAGCACGCCCGCCAAGACGGCCACGAAGCGGTCTGGCGGTGTCGCCGCGGCGACGAGCGGCACGTCCGCCGCCCGATCGACGACGCCGAGGAGCGCGGCAGCGAGCAAGCGGGCGGCGAGCACGTCCGCATCCACGGCGGGCGCCCCGGCCTCGACCGGCAGCGCGCCGCGCAAGACCGCGACGAAGGCGGCCTCGTCGGGCGCCACAGCCAAGAAGGCCAGCACCCGCAAGGCCGCCGCCGGGCGCTGAGAGCAGCGCCAGCGGGTTCAGCGGATCTGTTGGCCCTCGCCGATGCCCACGATGTGCAGGGCGGTGACCCGGTCGGCGCTGACGTCGATGGTGACGCGCTGACCGGGTCGGAGCAGGCGCAGCCCACTGCCGGCGAGGGCCTCTGCGTCGAAGGGCAGCTCGCTGCCGTCGTCGCGCAGCACGCTCCCCGTGCCGGTGCCTTCGTCGTAGCGGTGGACGGTCGCCTGCATGTGGCGAAATCTAGTGGCTGTCGTCGCGACCGGCTCGGTGACCGGCGCCTCGAGGACGCCCCCGACGACCGCATCGAGGGCCGAGCGCGTGGCGGGACCCAGCCCGAGCCGCACCGCTGCGGCCAGCGACTGCTCGTCGTCGACGTCGGTGCGCAGTCGCGGGAGGTCGAGGTCGAGACGCGCCGCACCGTCGGCGGCGTGGGCGGCCGCGCTCCCCACGCCGAAACGAGGGACGAACGACCGTCCGCAGCGCAGGACGGTGCCGGTCCCGTCCGCGTCGGGCACGAAGGACTGCTCGTGCTGTTCCGCCGCGACCAGGGCGGCCGCCAGGTCAGCTGGACGCAGCGCGGGGAGATCGCCGAGGAGTGCGGCATACGGCCCGGGGAGGGCCAGGGAACCCAAGGCCGCCGAGATCGCCTCGTTGAGCCCGCGGCCGGGATCGTCCACGACGATTGCCCCGGCGGCCGCCCACGACGTGGCGAGCGGCCGGTCCGCGGTGACGAGGACGAGGCGCTGCGCCCCCACGACGGAGGCGGCGGCGCGCACCGTGTCGTCGGCGATCGCCCTGGTGAGCCGCTCGCGGTCCGGGCCCGCGGCCGCGGCCAGTCGCGACTTGCCGACTCGGGCGTCCTTGACCGGCACGACAACCCACCACGGGCGGCTGGGGCTGGAGGAGGCGCTCATGCTGGCGCCAACTCTCGCACCCGCCGCCCGCCTGCTCGACACCGGGCCATGCGGTGGACAAGATGAGGCGTCCGGCTGTTATCGCGACCGTGCCGTCCGGCACCAGGAGGTCCTCGACGTGAGCAGGTCGCGCGCACAGCGCTTGCCCCTGGCCTATCGAGCCGTGGCGTTCCTGCTGCGTCCGCTGCTCCTCCTCGTGACGAGGCGCGACTGGCGTGGCGTCGAAAGCCTGCCCGCGCAGGGCGGCTGCGTGGTCTCCCCGAACCACGTGTCGTATGCCGACCCCCTCGTCTTTGCGCACTTCCTCTACGACAGCGGCCGTCCGCCGTACTTCCTCGCCAAGGACAGCCTCTTCCGCATCCCGCTCGTCGGCGTGATCCTCAAGCGGGCCGGCCAGATTCCCGTCTACCGCAACACCGCCGGTGCGGCTGGGGCCTACCGCGCCGCCGTGGCCGCGGTCGGCGCCGGCAAGGCGGTGGCGATCTTCCCAGAGGGCACGATCACCCGGGACCCCGACCTGTGGCCCATGCGGGGCAAGACGGGCGCCGCCCGCGTGGCGCTCGAGACGCAGTGCCCGCTCATCCCAGTGGCCCAATGGGGAGCCCAGGACATCCTCGAGCCCTACGGCCGCCGGCTCCGGCTGCTGCCACGCAAGACGATCCGGATGTCCGCCGGCCCGGCCGTGGACCTCAGCGACCTCTATGGCCTGCCCATCGACGCGCGGGTGCTGCGCATCGCGACGGACCGGCTCATGGACCGGATCACCGCCCAGCTGGCCGAGCTTCGCGGGGAACCGGCGCCTCCCGAGCGGTTCGACCCTTCGGCGCGTGGAGGCATCGAGGCCGCCGGGGTCGCCGACCCCGGTGAGATCCCGGACGTCGGTGAAATCCCGGACGTCGGCGAACTCGCCGAACCGACAAGCCCGGACGCCGAGGACGAGCGCCCATGACGAGAGTTGCCGTCATGGGGACGGGCAGCTGGGGCACGGCCTTCGCCTCGATCCTCGCCGACGCGGGGTGCACGGTGCGCATGTGGGCCCGGAGGCAGGAGGTGGCCGACCAGATCAACTCCGGACGCAACCTCGACTACCTGCCAGACCTGGACCTGCCACCGGTCGTCACCGCCACCACGGATCCCGCGAGCGCGTGCGAGGGCAGCGACATCGTCGTCATCGCGGTGCCGTCACAGACGCTGCGCCCCAACCTCGCCGCGTGGGGTGGCGCCATCCCCCGCGACTCGGCGGTCGTGTCGCTGCTCAAGGGTGTCGAGCTCGGCACGACGAAGCGAATGAGCGAGGTCATCGCCGAGGTGGGCGGCGTCGACCCGCACCGCATCGTCGTGGTGTCGGGCCCCAACCTCGCGAAGGAGATCGCCGCCCGCCAGCCCGCTGGCAGCGTCGTCGCGTGCGTCGACCCCCAGACCGCTGAACTGGTCGCCCTCGCGTGCGCGACGCCCTCCTTCCGCCCCTACACCGACACCGACGTGGTCGGCACGGAACTCTGCGGGGCCACGAAGAACGTCGTGGCGCTCGCCGTCGGCATGGCCGAGGGCCTCGGCTTCGGAGACAACACCAAGGCGACGATCATCACCCGGGGGCTCGCCGAGACCACGCGCCTGGGCCTCGCGCTCGGCGCGGACCCGCGCACCTTCCTCGGCCTCGCGGGCGTCGGTGACCTCATCGCCACGTGCATGTCGCCGTTGTCGCGCAACCACTCCTTCGGGGTGCGCCTCGGATCCGGCATGGCGGTCCAGGACGTCGTCGCGACGACCAAGCAGACCGCCGAGGGGGTCAAGTCCTGTGAGTCGATCCTCCTCCTCGCCCAGCACCACGGCGTGGAGGTGCCGATCGTCGAGCAGGTCGTCGCGGTGGTCCGCGACGGGATGCCGGCGAGCGATGTGGCGGGCAAGCTCATGTCCCGCGACCTCAAGGCCGAGAAGCACTGACCTCGCACAGCGCGCGGTCGAGGTCGCGCCAGAGGTCCTCGACGTGCTCGATGCCCACGGACAGGCGCAGCAGGTTCTCCGGCACGCCGAGCGGCTCCGAGGGGTGGCGCCGCCGCCGCTCGAGCTGGGACTCGACCCCGCCGAGGCTCGTCGAGTGCAGCCACAGCGTGGTGGCGGCGCACACCCGCTCGGCAGCGGCGGCGTCACCCGCCACGTCGATCGCGAGCATGGCGCCGGACCCCGGGTAACGCACCCGCTCTACGAAGGCGTGGTCCGCGAGGCGACGCGCGAGCTCGGCAGCGCTCGCCGAGGCGCGCTCGAAACGCAGGGCGAGGGTCCGCAGGCCCCGCAGTGCCAGGTAGACCTCCAGAGGGCCGGCGATCGCCCCATGCAGGGTGCGGTGCAGCCGCAGCCGCTCGCCGATCGCCTGCCCCCGCGCGTCGGTGCCCACGACGGTCGCGCCGAGGACGACGTCAGAGTGCCCCGCGAGGTACTTCGTCACCGAGTGCACGACGACGTCGGCCCCCAGGGTGAGCGGGCGGCACAGGAGCGGGGTGGGCAGCGTGTTGTCGACGACGCTCGGGACGCCGCGCTCGCGGGCGGCGCCGAGCACCACCGGCAGGTCGATGACGTCCATGAGCGGATTCGTCGGCGACTCGAGCCAGACGAGGTCGGCCCGTGCGAGGTCGTCGAGGAAGCCGGCGGTGTCGGTGGCGTGCCGCCGCAGGACCGTGCCGCCCGACGCCTCGAAGGCGGTGAGCAGGTCCCACGTGCCGTTGTAGGTCTGGTCCGGCGCGAGCACCGTGCCGGCGGGCGGGACGAGGGAGAGCGCCGCCGAGATGGCTCCCATCCCCGAGGCGTGCACCAGTGCCCGGCCACCCTCGAGCCCGCCGAGCACCTCCTCGAAGGCCGTCCACGTGGGGTTGCCCACGCGGGCGTAGTTGACCGGGCCGTCCGCGGCATACGTCGAGGTGAGCTCCACCGCCGGGTTGACCGAGGCACCCGGCTGCCGGGCGGGCCGGCCCGCGCCCACGAGGTAGCTGTCGACGTGCACGTCGGTCGGCGAGAGGTGCGGCCCGGGGTCGTCGCTCACCGCGCCAGCCTACGAGGGCGGGTCGGCGCGCCGGGATAGAGTCCCCCGTGATGACCACCGAACAGCAGCCGCCCGGGCGCCCTCGCGTCGCCATCGTCTTCGGTGGCCGGTCCTCCGAGCACGCCGTCTCGTGCGCCACGGCCGCCGGCGTGCTGCGTGCCATCGACCGGGACAAGTACGACGTCGTCCCCATCGGCATCACGCGGGACGGCCAGTGGGTGCTCGCCGCCGACGAGCCGCAGCGCCTCGACCTCGCCCCCGGCCACACTCCGGAGGTCGCGCCGGGGGGCGCCTCGGTCGTCCTGCCGCTCAGCACCCGGGAGACGCGCCTCACCGTCCTCGAGCCCGGTCAGCCACCCCGCAGCCTCGGGGAGGTCGACGTCGTCTTCCCGCTGCTGCACGGCCCCTTCGGCGAGGACGGCACGCTGCAGGGCTTCCTCGACCTGTCGGACGTGCGCTACGTCGGCTCCGGCGTGCTCGCCTCCGCCGTCGGCATGGACAAGCACTACATGAAGGTGGTCTTCGCCGGGCACGGGCTGCCCATCGGGCCGTATGCCGTGATCACCGACCGCGCCTGGCGCACCGACCGCGGCGCCGCGATGGACGCCTGCTCCGCGCTTCGCTACCCGCTCTTCGTCAAGCCCACCCGCGCCGGGTCGTCGATGGGCATCACGCGCGTCGAGGACCCCGCGGACCTCGAGGCCGCCATCGAGGCCGCCCGCGAGCACGACCCCAAGGTCATCGTGGAGGAGGGCATCTCCGGTCGCGAGATCGAGTGCGCGGTGCTGCAGGGCCACGGCACCGCCGGCCCCCGCACGTCGGAGGTGGCCGAGGTGGCCGTGCACGACAACCACGCCTTCTACGACTTCGAGGCGAAATACCTCGCCGAGGCCGACGTCGACCTCTGCTGCCCGGCCGACGTGCCGGAGCAGGTCTCGAAGGAGGTCCGGCGCCTCGCCGCCGAGGCCTTCGAGTCGCTCGGCTGCGAGGGGCTGGCGCGGGTCGACTGCTTCTGGGCCGACGACGGGCGGGTGCTCATCAACGAGATCAACACCATGCCGGGCTTCACGCCGCACTCGATGTATCCGAAGATGTGGGCCGCGTCGGGCCTGGCCTACCCCGACCTCATCGACGAGCTCGTCTCCCTCGCCCTCGAGCGGCGCACCGGGCTGCGCTAGAGGCAGTGTCGGCTCGTGGCCGGCAGCCTCCGGGCGGCTTGGCTGAAGGCCGGCAGGAGCAGCGGGGCAGGGCCGTAGGCCGCAGGCACGAGCACCTCGAGCGCCGGGTCGCGGCCATACGTCGTGGCTGCGGAGCCGTCGCTGAGCGCGCGGACGACCCAGTCCACGCCGTCGACGGTGACGCAGGGGTCCGAGGTCGGCCCCAGGGGCGCGAGGCCGCACCGCGCGACGATGGCCGGGTCACCCCACGCGGCCACCGCGGCGGAGGCCGGGGTGGTCTCCACCCGCCCCCGGCCGCCGACGGCCGCGGGCCACGCCGGCGCCCGGCATACGGGCACGTCCGCCCCGGAGGGGACGGCGACCTCGACCGCGCGCGAGCACGCCGACGTCACCGCGAGCGCGAGGGCCGCCGCGACGAGGGGCCGCCAGGAGGCCGTGCTCAGACGTGGACGATCGTGCAGGTGAGGGTCCGGGTGATGCCGGGCACTTCCTGCAGCTTGGCGATGACGAGGCGGCCCAGGTCGTCGACGTTGGCGGCCTCCACTCGCGCGATGACGTCGTAGGGTCCGGTCACGTCCTCGGCCAGGGTCACCCCCTCGATGCCGGCGATCTGCTCCGCCACGCTGGCGGCCTTGCCGACCTCGGTCTGGATCAGGATGTAGGCCTGGACCACGGGTCACCTCATTGTCTCGACGGGGGGTGTCGTCTGCTTGGGGCTCCGGCCGGGGTGTTGGCCCGGCCGTGCCTGACGCTACCGTGCGTCGGGACGTTCCGTCCCCCGAGCCCTGATGGAGGTGCCCGCCGTGCAGCTGCGGCCCGGTCCGCCGCTGACCGGCGGAGTCCCGTTGTGGGAGCTGGACGAGGAGGAGATCCTCGCCCGCGTCCTGCCCCTCCTGCCCGGCAGCGCGGGCCTGGTCGTCCCCCCGGGCGACGACGCGGCCGTCGTGCGCACCGCGGACCGCACCATCGCCACCACCGACACCGTCGTGCTCGGCCGCGACTGGCTCGACGAGTGGTCCTCCGGGGCCGACGTCGGGCACAAGGTGGTCACCCAGAACCTCGCCGACGTCGCGGCCATGGGAGGGCGCCCCACGGGCGTCCTGCTCACCCTCGTGGCCGACCCCGCCATCGGGCTCGACTGGGTCCTGGACCATGCGCGAGGGGTGGCGCAGGCCTGCCGCGCCGCGGACGTGGGAGTGCTGGGCGGCGACCTGTCCTCGGCCCCGGCGGGTGTCGTCATGGTCTCGGTGACGGCGCTGGGGCGTCTCGCGGGCGAGCCGGTGCTGCGCTCGGGTGCCCACCCCGGCGACGTCGTCGCGGTCCGCGGCTCGCTCGGCCTGGCGGCGGCAGGCCTGCGGCTGCTGCAGGCGGGCACGCCCGAGCTGCACCCGGAGGCCGTCGCGCGGCAGCGGCGCCCGCACGCCCCCCTGGCCGCCGGCCCGGAGGCGGCCGAGGCCGGCGCCAGCGCCATGCTCGACATCTCCGACGGGCTGCTGCGCGACGGGGGCCGCCTCGCGCGGGCGAGCGGGGTCGTCCTCGACCTCGACCCGACAGCGATCGCGGCAGACGTCGACGCCCTCGTGCCGGCGCTTGGCCCCTCCGCCGCGCGCGCGTGCGTCCTGGGCGGTGGGGAGGAGCACTCCCTCCTCGCCACCTTTCCGGGTCGTATGCCGGGGGGCTGGCGCCGCATCGGCGTCGTCCGTGCGGCGGGGGCAGGACAGACGCCGGGCGTCCTCCTCGGCGGCCGGCCTCAGCAGAGCAGCGGGTGGGACCATTTCCGCCCCGCCCCCGGGGGCGGATGACCCGCGCGGCTCCGCCGGCGGCGGCACGCCCCGGCAGGACAGCCGGGCGGCATACGCCGAAGGCCGGCCCCGACGGGACCGGCCTTCGAAGGGTGTCGCGTGGAGCGGGTCAGCGGGCGACCTTGCCGGCCTTGAGGCACGAGGTGCACACGTTGACGCGCTTGGGGGTCACCCCGCCGACGAGGGTGCGAACGCGCTGGATGTTGGGGTTCCAGCGGCGCTTCGTGCGGCGGTGCGAGTGCGAGATGTTGTGACCGAAGCTCGGTCCCTTGCCGCAGACGTCGCAGTTGGCAGCCACAGGGGTTCTCCTGGAAAACTCGGGAATGAGAAAGAGTGCTGGCGCCCCGCCCACGCGGCACCACGGCATGGGCCAGCCGCCGCCAGAAGAGGGGAACCGGGTCAGCGTAGCCGACGAGCGCCGGGAACGACAAAACGGCGCGGCGCTCGACGACGGGCAGCGTCGGATGCCACACGGGTGTCGGGGTCGGAGTCGGTGCCGCTGTCGGTGCCGCTGTCGGTGCCGCTGTCGGTGCCGCTGTGGGCGCCAGGCGTTAGCCTGCGGAAACGATGTCAGGAGGGACGCCGATGTCAGGCCCGGTGCCGAGCCCGGAGGACGTGCTCACGGTCCTCGACGTCCCGGCCGTGCGACGGCTCGCCGTCCTCGTGAGGTCGGCCCTCGCCGCACGCCGCGCCGAGATCGACGCCCTCAACGTCTTCCCCGTGCCCGACGGCGACACCGGCACGAACCTCTACCTCACCGTCGACGGCGCGGTCGAGCGCGCCCTCGCCGCCGAGGCCGAGGGCGCGGCGGGTGCGCTGAGCGCGGCGGACCAGCTGTCCGGGTTCGCCGCCAGCCTGCTGTGGACTGCCCGCGGCAACTCGGGTGTCATCCTCAGCCAGTTCGTGCGGGGACTGGCTGAGGGGTGCGGCGGGGCGTCGACCGTCGACGCGGCAGTGCTGGCGCGCGGGCTGCAACGCGCCGACGCGCGGGCCTGGGAGGGAGTGAGCGAGCCGAAGGAAGGCACCATCCTGTCGGTCTCGCGCGCCGCCGCGGAAGCTGCCGTCGCGCACGTCGACGAGGGACTGTATGCCGTGTCCGCGGCGGCGCTCGACGCCGCCCGTGACGCGCTCGCGCGCACCCCGGAGCAGCTGGCGGTCCTCGCCCGGGCCGGAGTCGTCGACGCCGGCGGGGCCGGCCTCGTCGTCGTCTTCGAGTGCCTCGAGCGGCTCTGCGCCGGCGACGACGCGCAGGCCGTCCTCCGGCTGCGCCTCCCCGGCCGGCGCCCCCACTTCCCCGTGCCCGTGGGCGCCCGGCCGATGACCGCCCGGCCGGCCCCCGCGGCCGAGGACGCGGCCGACGACGCGACTGGTGCGGCGCGGCCCGGCCCGGAGTACGAGGTCATGTACCTGCTCGCCGACTCCACCGACGAGGCCGTCCAGGCGCTGCGCGCCCGCCTGGTCGCGCTCGGTGACTCCGTGCTCGTGGTCGGTGGCGACGGGTTGTGGAACGTCCACGCCCACGTCGACGACCCGGGTGCCGCGGTCGAGGCGGGCGTCGAGGCCGGGCGGCCGCACCGGATCCGCATCACGACCCTGCTCGGCGACGGTGACCACCCCCCGGCGTCGGCCCCGCGCCCTGCGGCACCGGTCAGCACGTCAGGGGTCGTCGCCTGCGCCGCCGGGGCAGGTCTCGCCGACGTCTTCCGCGAGGCCGGTGCGGTCGTCGTGCCCTCGGGGCCCCGACGCCGGGCGTCCACCGGCCAGCTCATCGCCGCCATCCGTGAGCAGCATGCCTCGGGGGTCTCCGGGGTCGTCGTCCTGCCCAACGACGACGACACCGCGTTGTCGGCGGCCGCCGCCGCGCGCGCGGTGGCCGACGAGGGCATCGAGGCGCACGTCGTGCGAGCGCGCACCGCCGTGCAGGGCATCGCCGCCATCGCCGTGTTCGACCCGTGCAGCCCGGTGGCGGCCAACGTGCTCGCCATGCAGTCCGCGGCCTCCGCGACCCGGCACGGCGCCGTGACGGTGGCCGACCGTAGGGCCATGACAAGCGGCGGGCCGTGCGCCCCCGGCGACGCCCTCGGCATCGTCGACGGCGACATCGTGCTCGTCGGCTCCGACCAGGAGGCGGTCGCGGTCGAGGTCGTGTCACGGCTGCTGTCGAGCGGGGGAGAGCTGCTCACCGTGCTCCGAGGCGAGGACGCGACCGACGCGCTGCTCGACGCCATCGCCCGTGCCGCGCGCCGGCAGCGCCCGGACCTCGAGGTGGCGCGCATCGACGGCGGGCAGACCGTGTACCCGGTGCTGCTCGGGGTCGAGTGAGGAGGCCGGGCGTGCTCACCGAGGACTCACCGCTCGTCAAGATCGCCGGCAAGGCGGCCGCCCCGGCGCTCGAGAAGAACAAGGGCCTGCGCACCGTGGGCGACCTGCTCGACTTCGTGCCACGGCGCTACCTGCCGCCTGCCGAGCTGACCGACCTGGCCCAGCTGCGAGAGGGCGAGGAGGTCATGGTCATCGCCCGGGTGGCGCGCGCCACGACCCGGCCCATGCAGCGGCGCAAGGGCCAGATGCTCAACGTCGTGCTGACCGACGGCCGCGCGGAGCTCGACGTGACCTTCTTCAGCTCCTATGCCCATCGGGCGAAGCTCGTGCCCGGGGTGACCGGCTTCTTTGCCGGCACCGTGGGGCGCTACCGCCAGCGGTGGCAGCTGACCCACCCCGACTACGAGCTGTTCGCCGACGACGACGACCTCAGCCGGGTGGAGGACTACCGCAGCCGCCGGATCCCGGTCTACTCCGCGACCGGCAAGATCTACTCCTTCAAGATCCGGCGCATGGTCGACCAGGCCCTCGACTCACTGGACTCGGTGCGCGAGCCGGTGCCCGAGGAGATCCGCCGGAGCCGCGGGCTGCTCGATCGGACCCGGGCTCTCGAGCTCGTCCACCGCCCGAGGGTCGACGAGGACCCCGAGGTCGGCCTCGACCGACTGCGCTACGACGAGGCGCTCGTGCTGCAGACCATCCTCGCCCAGCGGCGCCGGGCCGCCGAGGCGGTGCCGACCACGCCCCGCCTGCCGCGCACCGGGGGCCTGCTCGCCGCCTTCGACGCGCGGTTGCCGTTCGAGCTCACCGAGGGCCAGCGGGCCGTCGGCGAGGTGCTCACCCGCGAGCTGGCGCTCTCCCGGCCCATGCACCGCCTGCTGCAGGGCGAGGTGGGCTCGGGCAAGACCGTCGTCGCGCTCCGGGCCATGCTCGCGGCCATCGACGCCGGCGGGCAGGCGGCGCTCCTCGCCCCCACGGAGGTGCTCGCGGCCCAGCACCACCGTTCCATCACGACGCTGCTCGGCGACCTCGCCGAGGGCGGGATGCTGGGCGGGAGCGACATCGGCACCAAGGTCGCCCTGCTCACCGGCAGCCAAGGGGCGTCGAGCCGGAAGCGCGCCCTGCTCGACGCGGCCTCCGGCGAGGCCGGCATCGTCGTCGGCACGCACGCCCTCATCCAGAGGCACGTGCAGTTCGCCGATCTCGCGCTCGTCGTCGTGGACGAGCAGCACCGCTTCGGCGTCGAGCAGCGCGACGCCCTGCGGGAGAAGAACGCCCGCCCGCCCCACCTGCTCGTCATGACGGCGACCCCCATCCCGCGCACCGTCGCGATGACCGTCTTCGGCGACATGGAGACGTCCACGCTGTCTGAGCTGCCCCGTGGCCGTTCGCCCGTCACGACGCACGTCGTCGAGGCCGACAAGCCGGCCTGGGTCGCGCGCACGTGGCAGCGCGTGGCCGAGGAGGTCGCCGACGGTCGCCAGGCCTACGTCGTCTGCCCGCGCATCGGGGACCCGGGCGGGGCGGCTGAGGGTGCGGCGGAGGGTGCGGCGGCTGCCGACTCGAGCGACGAGGAGGCCCTCGACTGGGACGTGCCCGACGACGAGAGCGTCGCGGGCCTGGAGCTCACCGGCGTGCACGACATGCTCGCCGAGCTCCGGGCCAAGCCCGAGCTCGACGGCGTGCGCCTCGGGCTGCTGCACGGACGGCTGGACGCCGACACCCGGGAGCAGACGATGCGCGCCTTCCACGCGCGTGAGATCGACGTGCTCGTGGCGACGACGGTCATCGAGGTCGGCGTCGACGTGCCCAACGCCACCGTCATGGTCGTCGTCGACGCCGACCGGTTCGGCATCTCGCAGCTGCACCAGCTGCGCGGTCGCGTCGGTCGGGGCACCGCCCCCGGCCTGTGCCTGCTGCTGACCCGGGCGGCCGGTGGGCCCGCTGCAGAGCGGCTCGCCCGGGTGGCCGAGACGAGCGACGGTTTCGAGCTCGCTCGGGCGGACCTGCTCTTCCGCAAGGAGGGGGACATCCTCGGCGCCCGTCAGAGCGGGCGGGCGTCCTCGATCCGCCACCTGCGCCTCGGGCGCGCCCGCGACGAGCAGATCATCGCCGACGCCCGGGAGGACGCCTTCCGGATCGTCGCCGAGGACCCGGAGCTGCGCCGTCACCCGGCCCTCGCGGCGGCGGTCGCCATGCGGCTCGACGAGGAGCAGGCCGCCTACCTCGAGAAGGGCTGACATGACCCGGATCATCAGCGGCTCCGCCGGCGGCCGGCGCCTCGCCACGCCGCCCGGAGCGGGGACCCGACCCACGTCGGACCGGGTGCGCGAGGCCCTCTTCTCCCGGCTCGAGCACCGGGGTCTCGTCTCCGGCGCCACGGTGCTCGACCTCTACGCCGGCTCCGGCGCGCTCGGGCTCGAGGCCGCGAGCCGGGGCGCCGAGCTCGTCCTCCTCGTCGAGTCGCACCGGGCCGCGGCGAAGGTCATCCGCCGCAACATCGAGACGGTGGGCCGCGCGGGCGTGCGCCTGCTCGCCGACACCGTGGAGCGCGTCCTCGCGCTCGGGCCACCCGGCGGCATACGCATGGACCTGGTGCTGCTCGACCCGCCCTACGACGTCTCCGAGGCGGCGCTCTCGGGCGCGCTCGGCGCCCTCGTCGAGCACGGGTGGCTCGCTCCCGCGGCGTTTCTCGTCGTGGAGCGCTCGACGCGGTCGCCGCAGCCCGCCTGGCCCGAGGGACTGGAGCTGTCCGGGGAGAAGCGCTACGGCGAGACGGCGGTGTGGTTCGCCGAGCCGACCGTCGGCGACGGGGTCGCGTAGGTTGGGCGCCGTGACGAGCGAACCCCGTCGGTGCGTGTGCCCCGGCTCCTACGACCCGGTGACCAACGGCCACGTCGACGTCATCGAGCGGGCGGCGCGCCTCTTCGACGAGGTCGTCGTGGCGATCTTGCACAACCCTGCCAAGCAGGGCAGCTTCTCGATCGAAGAGCGCAGCGCACTGCTGCAGGCGTCGCTGACGCACGTGCCCAACATCCGCATCGACGCGTGGGCCGACACGCTCGTCGTGGACGTGTGCCGCGAGGTGGGCGCGGCCTCCATGGTCAAGGGCCTACGCGGGGGCACGGACTTCGCCTACGAGCTGCCCATGGCGCACATGAACCACCACCTCGCCGGGGTGGAGACCCTGTTCCTCGTGGCGGACCCCCGCTGGCAGCACGTGTCGAGCTCGCTGATCAAGGAGGTCGTCCGCTACGGCGGCGACGTGGACGGGCTCGTGCCCGACCACGTCCTCACGGCGCTGCTGCGCAGATTTGGGCGGGACCCGGCCCTCCGGTAGCGTTGGGCGTCGGTCCCCGTCCGCCGTGACGCGGACCGAACCCGCTGCCTACCGCTGTGCTGGAGTCATGGACCGTTTCGACAGCCGTTCGCCCCTGGTGCTCGACACCCGGGCGCTGAATCGGCGACCCGGGACGATGCAGGAGATCCAGCGCACGGTGACGCTCCCCGACGACCTCGGCACCGCCGTCATCGCGATCCCGGCCGGTTCACCGGCCGAGCTCGAGGTGCGCCTGGAGTCCGTCGTCGAGGGCGTGCTGGTCACGGGTTCGGTCAGCGGCAGGGCGGCCGGCGCCTGCGTGCGGTGCCTGGACCCGGTCGACCTCCCGGTCACCGGAACGTTCCAGGAGCTGTTCGCGTACGCCGACCGCGCGGCACACCACCATGAGGTGGGTGCGCCGACGGACGAGGACGAGGTGCATGAGCTCGTGGGCGACCTGATCGACCTCGAGCCCGTGCTCCGGGATGCCGTCGTGCCGACGCTCCCTTTCAAGCCGGTATGCCGGGACGACTGCCCGGGGTTGTGCTCCCAGTGCGGGATCCACCTCGCGGACGACCCGGACCACCATCATGAAGTGATCGACCCACGGTGGTCGTCGCTGCACGCCCTGCTGCAGGACGACCCGCAAGAGAAGAGGAACTGACGTGGCTGTCCCGAAGCGGAAGACGTCGCGCTCCAACACCCGGTCCCGGCGCGCCAACTGGAAGGCGACGGCGACCCCGCTCACCACGTGCTCCCGGTGCGGTGCCCAGACGCCGCCGCACACGGCGTGCCCGTCCTGCGGCACGTACAAGGGCCGCCACTACGCCGCCGCTGAGCGCACCGAGCACCAGGCCTGACTGCTGCCGTGAGCAACCCTGACCCGCAGGGTGTTCTCGCAGCACCGCAGCGGCCCGTCGCTGCCCTCGTCGCCCACCTCCTCGAGGCGGTCGGCACGAGCATCGACGAGCCGCTGCTGCTGCGTGCCCTGACCCATCGGTCCTACGCCTACGAGAACGGCGGCCTGCCCAACAACGAGCGTCTCGAGTTCCTCGGCGACGCGGTCCTCGGCCTCGTCGTCACGGAGTCGCTCTACCGCAGGCACCCGGACCTGCCCGAGGGCCAGCTCGCCAAGCTGCGCGCCGCGGTCGTCAACATGCGCGCACTCGCGGACGTCGCGCGGGGTATCGACCTCGGCTCCTACGTGATGCTCGGCAAGGGCGAGGAGGCGACCGGGGGCCGCGACAAGAGCTCGATCCTCGCCGACACCATGGAGGCGGTCATCGGCACCGTCTTCCTCTCGGCCGGCAGCGAGGCCGCGGCCCGGTTCGTGCATCACCACTTCGACGCCCTCCTCGACGAGGCGGCCACACTCGGTGCGGGTCTCGACTGGAAGACAAGCCTGCAGGAGCGGTCTGCGGGGGGCGGCTACGGGGCGCCGGAGTACCGCGTCGAAGAGGCCGGCCCGGACCACGAGAAGGTGTTCCACGCCCGCGTCGTCGTGGGCGAGCGCGTCCTCGGCGAGGGGATCGGGCGCAGCAAGAAGGAAGCCGAGCAGAAGGCCGCCAAGCAGGCGTGGACCTCCCTCGACGGGCACTGAGCCGGCGGCCACGGCGGGATGCCTGAGCTGCCAGAGGTCGAGGTGGTGCGTCGAGGCCTCGCCGAGCACGTCGTGGGCCGGCGCATCTCGCAGGTGCGGATCACCGGCACCCGGGTGGCGCGCCGCCACGTCCCCGGTCCGGCGGACCTCGCCGAGCGCCTCGCCGGCGCCGCGGTGACGATCGCCGCACGCCGCGGCAAGTACCTCTGGCTCGGGCTCGACACCGACGACGCCCTCCTCGTCCACCTCGGGATGAGCGGCCAGCTGCTCGTGGAGCCGGAAAACGCGCCGCTGGAGAAGCACTGCCATGTCCGCGTGGACTTTCTCGACGGTGGTCCGCAGCTGCGTTTCGTCGACCAGCGCACCTTCGGCGCCCTTGCCATGTCGGCTCTCGGGCCCGACGGCATACCGGCCGCGGTGCGGCACATCGCGCCGGACCCCTTTGAGAGCGGTTACGACCAGGCCGCCGTCGTCCGCCGCATGCGGGCGCGTCACAGCGCGGTCAAGGGCGCGCTGCTCGACCAGTCGCTCGTCTCCGGCATCGGCAACATCTACGCCGACGAGGCGCTGTGGCGGGCACGGGTCCATGGCGAGCGGCTCTGCAGCGCCCTCCCGGTGCGGACCCTGCACGCGATCCTCGACGCCGCCCGGGAGGTCATGGGCGAGGCGCTCGCGCACGGCGGCACGAGCTTCGACGCGCTCTACGTCAACGTCAACGGCGCGAGCGGCTACTTCGACCGGTCCCTGCACGCCTACGGCCGCGCCGGCACGCCGTGCGACCGGTGCGGAGCCACGATGCGCCGGGAGTCCTTCAGAAACCGAGGCTCCTTCTCGTGCCCCGTCTGCCAGCCGCGCCCCCGCAGGGTCATCGGTCGGCCGACCCCTGGGCCGGTGGGCTGAGCAGCCGCTTGAGGGGCACGCCCGTGTCCGCCGCGGCACCAGGCTCGATCGTCAGCCCCTTCTCCAGTCCACGCTTGACGACGAGGTGGTCCGCGGCGCTGCCCACGCACTCGGCGGCGACGAGCAGCCCGTCGCGGTAGTGCAGCAGCGAGAACGCCTCGGTCCCGGGATCGCCCCGCACGACCGTGTGGTCCGCCCCCGCGACGAGCCCGACGATCTGCAGCCGCAGGTCTCCCTGGTCGGACCAGAACCACGGCACGGCGCGGTATGCCGTGGGCTGCCCGAGCAGCGTCGCCGCCGCGGATCGGCCGTGGTCCGTCGCGTGCTGGACGCTCTCGGGCCGGACCAGGCCCGGAAGTCCGCGACCAAAGAACTGTGGGACGCAGGCGCAGTCACCGACTGCCACGGTGACGCGGTCCGAGCCGAGGGCGAACTCGTCGACGACCACGCCGCCGTCGAGGGCGAGGCCCAGGTGGGCGGCGAGCTCGACCCGAGGCGCCGAGCCGATGCTGACGACCACCGTGCTCGCGCGGAGCACGTCGCCGCCCTGCAGCTCGACCCCCGCGACGTGGCCGTCCACGCCGAGGATCCGGACGACCGACGCGCCGAGCAGCACGCGGACGCCACGTCGTTCGTGGGCGGCGCGGAAGAAGTCGGAGAGAGCGGGCGAGACGGCACGGGCGAGCAGGCGGTCCGTCACCTCCACGACCGTCACCTCGCGCCCGATCTCCCGAGCGACTGCGGCCACCTCGAGGCCCAGGAAGCCGCCGCCGATGACCACGAGCGGCCCGTCGGCCCGGAGAGCGGCGGCCAGCCGGTCCGCGTCGACGAGCGTGCGGATCGCGAGTACGTCCTCGAGGTCGGCACCGGGCACCGGAAGGGTCCGGGCCGCCGCACCGGTCGCGAGCACGAGGCGGGCGAAGTCGAGGCGCTGCCCGGAAGCCGTCGTGGCCACCCCGCCCATCTCGTCCCGGTCGAGGGCGGTCACCCGCTCGTCGGTCAGCAGCGCGACGCCGCGCTCCGCGAGCCACTCCCGGCTGCGGATGACGAGCGAGGCCTCGTCGCGGTGACCGGCCAGATAGCCCTTGGACAGTGGTGGCCGCTCGTACGGCGGCAGGCGCTCCTCGCCGACGATCGTCACCGGGCCGTCGTGGCCCGCGTCGCGCAGGGCGGCGGCGAGCGAGACGCTCGCCTGACCGGCGCCGACGATGAGCGTGCCGGGCTCCCGGGATGCCATGGGCGCGAGTGTAGGACGGCGGCGAGCGACACCGGTCGAGCCGCCCCAGTCCGGTGTCCCGCATCGCGGCGGACGCGACTGGCTCTAGCGAGTGCGACGCCGCTCGGCTCGCGCCTGGATCGACCCGTCACGCCGGGTGCATCCTCGGGAATGCAGCTGGGCTGGCGCCACTTCGAGGAGCTCTACGTGAACGAGCAGCTCGAGGCCGTGCCCGTCGTGGCATACCGACGTCGCACGTCCGGCCAGCGCGAGGCCAGCCGACAGCTGGACGCTCCTGCCCGGCCGCCGATGGTCCCGTCGAGTGGCCACGTGCGTACACCGGATCCTGCACGAAAGTGGCCACTCGTTATAGGGCCCTCATGGACGGCACGTGACAGGCCGTCATGGACGGCGCGTGAGACGGCCGTCATGGACGGCGCGAGGGCCAGTGTCGACTCAGCGCTGCCCTTCCGGATCCTCCTCAGGCTCGAAGGTGCTGCCTTCTCCCTCCGACCTGCCGACTTCGACACCCACCTCCTCGGACGACGGGGAGGTGGACTCGGGTGGCTGGTCCTCGTCGGCGGCGGGAGGGTCGGGTGTCGTCGTCATGGCGTCTCCTTCGGTGCGTGCGTCCCCCACAGGTACCCCCTACGACCACGACTCACGCCGGGGAATCGCTCATCTACAGTTCGAGGGTGACGAGCGACGTGCACCCCCTGGCCCTGCCACCCGCCGGACAGTGGCTGGAGTGGGTGGGCGCTCGGGGCGAGGACCAGCTGGCCACCGCGCGGTCCCTCGCCGACGCCCTCAAGGCCGCCCCACCTGCCGACGCGGACGAGGTGCTGCGGGCCTGGAACGAGGTCCACGTCGCCCTCGCGAACGCCTCCGCCGTCGGCTCGCTCTTCGCCGAGGTGCATCCGGATCTCGAGGTCCGGGACCGGGCCGACGAGGTCCGCCAGGCTGCGGCGAAGCTCGACACCGACCTCAGCCTCGACGCCGGCCTCTACGCCGTCCTCGCCGCGATCGACCCGACGGGCCTCGACCCGGACGCCCGCCGAGTCCACGAGCACACGCTGCGCGACTTCCGTCGCGCGGGCGTCGACCGCGACGAGGCGACGCGCGACCGGCTGCGCGCCCTCAACGAGCGCTCGGTCGTGCTGAGCCAGGAGTTCGGCAGGAACATCCGCGAGGACGTGCGCAGCATCGAGGTGCGGCCCGAGCAGCTCGACGGCCTGCCGCAGGACTGGGTCGCCGCCCACCCCGCGGGGGAGGACGGCCTGGTCCGCGTCACCACGGACTACCCCGACGCCATCCCGTTCCGGACCTTCGCGACGGACGACGGTGCGCGCCGGCAGCTGGCCACCGCCGTGCTCAACGTCGGGTGGCCCGCCAACGACGCGGTGCTGCAGGAGATCCTGGCCCTGCGCCGCGAGCAGGCGGCGCTGCTCGGCTATGCCTCGTGGCCCGACTTCGACGCCGAGGTCAAGATGATCCGCGAGGGGGCCGCCATCGCCGCCTTCATCGACCGGATCACCGACCTGTCTGGCGCGAGCGCGCAGCGGGACAAGCGCGTCCTGCTCGACCGGCTGCGTCAGGACCGGCCGGAGGCGCAGGACATCGACGGCGCGGACGTCCTCTACTACGCCGAGCTCGTCCGCAAGGAGCAGCTGGCGGTCGACGCCCAGCAGGTGCGGCGCTACTTCTCCGCGGACGACGTCCGACAGGGCCTGCTCGACGTCACGGGGCGGCTCTTCGGCCTGCAGTGGACCCCGGTCCCCGACGCGCCGACCTGGCACGGGGAGGTCGCGGCCTACGACGTCGCCTTCGAGGGTGAGCGGATCGGGCGGATCTATCTCGACCTGCACCCGCGCGAGGGCAAGTACAAGCACGCCGCCCAGTTCGACCTGGTGCGCGGCGTTGCCGACCTGCAGCTGCCGGAGGGAGTCCTCGTGTGCAACTTCGGCCGGGGCCTGCTCGAGCACGACGAGGTCGTCACCCTCTTCCACGAGTTCGGCCACCTCGTGCACCACGTCCTCGGCGGACGCGTCGACTGGCTGCGCTTCTCCGGGGTGGCGACCGAGTGGGACTTCGTCGAGGCGCCCAGCCAGCTGCTCGAGGAGTGGGCCTGGGACCCCGCGGTTCTCGCGACGTTCGCCCGCGACGAGTCCGGCGCCGCCATCCCTGCAGACCTCGTGCGCCGGATGCGGGCGGCCCACGACTTCGGCAAGGGCTACCAGGCCCGAACCCAGATGTTCTATGCCGCCGTCTCCTACGACCTGCACGCGCGCGAGCACGCGGACCTCACCGCCCGGGTCGTCGAGCTCATGCGTGCCTACTCGGTCTTCCCGCCGCTTCCCGACACGCACCTGCACGCGGCCTTCGGGCACCTGGACGGCTACTCGTCGGCCTACTACACCTACATGTGGTCCCTCGTCATCGCCAAGGACCTCTTCTCCGCCTTCGACCCCGACGACCTCTTCGACCCCGAGGTGGCGGGCGCCTACCGCGACCGGATCCTCGCGCAGGGTGGCCGCCGCGACGCCGCGGACCTCGTCGAGGACTTCCTCGGCCGGCCCTACACGTTCGACGCGTATGCCGCCTGGCTGGCGCGGTGATCCCGGTGGTCCCGCGCTCCAGCTTCGCCGGAGGAGCCGCTCGGCCTGGCCGCCGCGCTGGCGGATCAACTGGCGGATCAACTGGCGGGCGGCGTCGTCCTGGCAGCAGCTACCGCCAGTTGATCTGCCAGTTGATGCCGGGTGGATCCGGCTGGATGGCGGGCGGATGGGTCACGGCAGGCCAGGGTGAGCGGCAGGCCAGGGTGAGCGGCAGGCCAGGGTGAGCGGCAGGCCAGGCTGAGCATCTCCTGGCCGTCCGGGCGGGCCGGTGCAGCCCGTCAGGGCATGGGCAGGTCCTTGAGGGCCACCTTGGCCCCGGTGTGCCGCTCCGAGAGGGTCGCGAGCGCCTGACGGACCGTCTTGGCGAACAGGTGCGAGCCGCGCAGGCTCGGGTGAATCTGGTCGGACTGCAGCTGCTCCGGGTGGTCGCGCACGGCGGCGGCCCAGTCGGCCACGGCGACGTTGGGCCGGTCCTTCGCGACCGCCTGCAGCGCCGCGTTGTCCGCCTCGATGCGCGAGAACGGCCCCATGAGGTTCACCAGCACGACCATCCGGCGTGGCCCCAGCGCGTCGAGCACCGCGGCGACGTCGGCCTGCGCCACCCCGGCATTGGTGCCGAACGCGAGCACGACCGCGCGCCGGTTGCCCTCACCCCGGGCCTTGACGGCTGCCAGACCGTCGGACCAGCGGCGGTTGGACCGGGCATCCATCCGGATGCCCGGGAAGTAGTAGTCGAGGGCGTGGACGCTGCCGACCATCATCGAGTCGCCATAGCCGTCGATCTCTGGTCCCGTCGGCATGGTGAAGCCGGCCTGCGCCCCGGTCACCGGCGTCGTCGCACCCGACGAGGGCGCCGGCGCGGAGGCCACCAAGGAGTCGGGGGCCGGAGCAGACGGGACCGTGGCGCCTGCGGCGCGGGCCGCGTTGGCCTCGAGCAGGGCCGCGGTCTCGGACTGGCGCGGTGCGGTCCAGAGGATCACCGCGAGCGTGGCCGCGACCACGAGCAGCCCCGAGGCCGCGACCTGGCGCGTGCGTCGCGACGACCCGAGCAGCAGGCCACCCACCGCCCGGGCGACCCCGCGGAAGCCGAGCCGGCGGAAGGGCGTCTCGACGAACCGAAAGGTGAGGTCGGCGAGCGCGACGGTGACGAGGACGCACCAGACGCGGGTGAGCACGTGGGAGACGGTGCCCGGGGCGGACGGGTTGTCGCGGGCGACCATGAGGACGACCGGCCAGTGCCAGAGGTAGATCGAGTACGAGCGCACGCCCACCCACACGGCCGCCCGGCTGCCCGTGAGCTGCTGCCAAGCGGTCGACCCCGCGGGGCGCCGCTCGAGGAGGCCGAGGACGAGCACGCCCGTCGCGAGGGATGCGAGGAGGATGCCGCCGCGGAAGGTCGCCGCGTGCGTCTCGTCGAGGAGGAACAGCAGCACGAGCAGCACGGCGGCGGCCGTGGGCACGGCATACCGGCCGCCGGCCCCCCACGACGACGGGGCCAGACGCAGCCGGAGCGACGGGCTGGCCCAGCCGAAGGCGAGGGCCGCGCCGATCATGAGCCCCATGACGTGGGTGTCGGTGCCGTAGTAGACGCGGGTCGCGTCCGACCCCGGGACGAAGAGCATCGCCATGACCAGCGTCGAGGCGGCCGCGACGCCCAGCGTGGCCGTGACCCGCACCCGCGCCGGCGCGAGGCGCAGCAGGAGCAGGGTGGCCGCGGGCCAGAGCAGGTAGAACTGCTCCTCCACGGCGAGGGACCAGAAGTTGAGGAAGAGCTGTGGCGCGGTCTGGTCGAAGTAGCTCGACCCCGCCGTGATCTCCACCCAGTTCGTCGAGAAGGTCAGGGCGCCGAGGACCTGCCGCCCCAGGTGGACCAGCAGGTCGCTGCTCACCAGCCGGGCGACGAGCACGCTACCGACCACGCACAGGACGAGCGCCGGAAGCAGCCGCCGTGCCCGGCGGATCCAGAACTGGCCGAAGGCGATCCGCCCCTGCTGCTGGTGCTCTCGCACGAGCAGGGTCGTGATGAGGAAGCCTGACACGACGAAGAAGACGTCGACCCCGAGGAACCCCCCGGGCAGCCACGAGGCGTTGAGGTGGAAGATGAGGACCGCGGCGATGGCGAGCGCCCGCAGACCGTCGAGGCCCTCGATGCGGGGCCCCGCCGCGGTCGCCTTGGCGCTCGCAGCGCGCCCCGCGTCGGCGGGGCGGCCCACGCCGCTCTTCGCAGGTGCGGCCGACGTCGTCACGTCGCTCCCTTCGGTGCCCAGCGGCGGTGGCGCGCCACCGCCCGTGTTGCTGCGACCCTAGGCGATCGCGCCGACAGCGTCCGGGAGGCACGCGGCGGGGCGCGGACGACGCGGGCACGGCATACGGTGGGAGGGTGGAACGCGCCACCTTCGTCGTGCAGGGACTCGTCCAGGGGGTCGGCTTCCGCTGGTGGACGGTGGCCCGCGCCCGCGACCTGGGCCTCGTCGGGCACGCCCGCAACACCGCCGACGGGCGTGTGGAGATCGTGGCGCAGGGAGAGCGTGAGGCCGTGGTGCGGCTCGAGGAGCTGCTGCGAGAGGCGCCGTCGACGACCCGCCGCCCCGGGCACGTCGACGGCGTCGCGGTCCAGTGGGGCAGTCCGAAGGACGGGATCGAGGGCTTCACGGCGCGCTGAGCCACCTACGCTGGCCCCCGTGACCGACACGGGAGAGTGTGGGGGGCCGCGAGACGTCCCGGCCGAGCTGAGTCGGCTGCGGAGCAGCATCGACAACATCGACGCGGCGCTGGTGCACCTGCTCGCCGAGCGGTTCAAGTGCACCCAGGAGGTGGGCCGGCTCAAGGCGTCCGCGCACCTGCCGCCCGCGGACCCGGCGCGGGAGGAGCGCCAGATCGCGCGCCTGCGGGCGCTCGCCGACGACGCCGGGCTCGACCCGGTGTTCGCAGAGAAGTTCCTGGGTTTCATCATCGCCGAGGTCATCCACCACCACGAGCGGATCGCGGCGGGGGACGACCCAGCGTCGTGAGCCGGTGCGCCCGGGCCGTATGCCGTGCCCCTCGACGTCCCGGGGCCGCCGGTGACCGGCGGGTACGCTGAGCCGGTCCGACGCAGGCGGAGGAAGGAAACCACCGGTCCGTGTACGTCAAGAGCCTCACCCTCAAGGGCTTCAAGTCCTTCGCGTCGGCGACGTCGCTGCGCCTCGAGCCCGGCATCACGTGCATCGTGGGGCCGAACGGCTCCGGCAAGTCCAACGTCGTCGACGCGCTCGCGTGGGTGATGGGCGAGCAGGGTGCCAAGTCCCTGCGCGGCGGCAAGATGGAGGACGTCATCTTCGCCGGGACGACCGGGCGCGCTCCGCTGGGGCGGGCCGAGGTGGCCCTCACCATCGACAACACCGACGGCGCCCTGCCCATCGACTACACCGAGGTGACCATCGCGCGGACGATGTTCCGCAACGGCGGCTCCGACTACGCCATCAACGGCACGCCGTGCCGGCTCCTCGACATACAGGAGCTGCTGTCCGACAGCGGTATCGGCCGCGAGATGCACGTCATCGTCGGTCAGGGGCAGCTCGACGCGGTGCTGCGTGCCACGCCCGAGGAGCGTCGGGGCTTCATCGAGGAGGCCGCCGGCGTCCTCAAGCACCGCAAGCGCAAGGAGCGGGCGCTGCGCAAGCTCGAGACGATGGAGGCCAACCTCACCCGGGTGCGGGACCTCACCGGGGAGATCCGCCGCCAGCTCGGGCCCCTCGGCCGGCAGGCGGAGACCGCCCGCAGGGCGGCGGTCATCCAGACCGAGGCCCGGGACGCCCGGCTGCGGCTGCTCGCCGACGACCTCGTGCAGCTGAGCTCGACCCTCGAGCAGGAGGTGGCCGACGAGAGCGCGCTGCTCGAGCGCCGCGGGGAGGTGGAGGCTGCGCTCGCGGACCTCGGCCGGCGGCTCGGCGCCCTCGAGGACGCCGGTGAGCGGGCGCGTCCCGCCCTGGCGCGAGCCCAGGCGACGTGGGTGGGCCTCGACCGGCTCGTGGAGCGGATGGCCTCCACGCACTCGCTGGCGCAGGAGCGGGTGCGCCTTCTCGGCCAGGCCGAGGAGGAGCCCGACGCCATGACGCCGAGCCGCGATCCCGCGCAGCTGCGACAGCAGGCCGGCTCGGTGCGCCAGCAGGAGGAGGCGCTGCTCGGCGAGATCGCCGGCCTGACGCTGTCGCTGCAGGAGGCTGTGGCGGCGCGCGAGGAGGCGGAGCGCGAGCACACGCAGGAGACGACCCGGCTGGCGCGGGCGGCCCGGGCGGCGGCGGACCGCCGCGAGGGCCTGGCCCGGCTCGGCGGGCAGGTGGGCGCGCTCGCCTCGCGGATCGAGGCGCGGGAGGCCGAGATCGGACGCCTGCGGGCCACCGCCTTGCAGGGGGTCACTCGAGCCACGGAGGCCGAGCGCGAGTTCGCGCGGATCGAGGCAACGGTCGCGACCGACGAGGAGGGCGAGGAGGGCCTCGACACGGCCTACGAGCAGGCCGCCGCCCGCCTCGAGCAGGCCGAGGCCGAGGTCGCCCGGTGGCGGGACGCCGAGGCAGCCGCCGACCGGGTGCGCACGAGCGCCTCGGCGCGGGCCGACGCGCTCGAGATGAGCCTGCGGCGCAAGGACGGTGCCGCGGCGCTGCTGGCGGCCGGCGAGGCCCGGCACGGCGTCGTGGGCTCAGTCGCCTCGCTCGTCACCGTCGAACCGGGCCTGGAGAACGCCGTCGCGGCTGCGCTCGGCGCCATCGCCGAGGCCCTCGCCGTCGAGTCGCTGGACGCCGCCGCGGCAGCCCTCGAGACCCTGAGGGCGGACGACGGGGGGCAGGCCAGCCTGCTCGTCCCCGAGACGGCCGGGGGAGTGGACCCCGGGTCCTGGCCCACCCTCACGGCGGGCGCCCGCTGGGCGCGCGACGTCGTGCAGTGCCCGGAGCCGTTGCGCCCCGCCCTCGACCGGGCGCTCGAGCGCGTCGTGATCGTCGACGACCCGCACGCCGCCTCCCGGCTGGTGCGGTCCGGCACGGGGGTCACCGCGGTGACCACGGCGGGGGACGTCTTCGCCCCCGGCTGGGTGCGTGGCGGCAGCACCGCCGCGCCGAGCCTGCTGGAGCTGCAGGCAGCGCTGGAGGACGCGCGGGCGCAGGTGGCAGCGGCGACCCGGGAGCTCGAGCAGGCCCGCTTCCACGGAGCGGCGGCCGAGGCCGTCCGGGCCCGGGTCGAGGAGGAGGTGGAGAGCGCCCTCGAGCGGCTCCACGAGAGCGACGCCCGGATGTCCGCCGTCGCCGAGCAGCTGGGCTCGCTCGGGCAGGCCGTCCGCACGGCCCGTGCCGAGGTGGAGCGCACCGAGCGCGCCATCGCCGAGGCGGAGCGGGCGCTCGAGGCCGACCGGCAGGAGCACGCAGGCCTGGTCGAGCGGCTCGATGCCGCGAGCGCCGAGGGCCAGACCGACGTGGAGCCGTCGACGCAGGAGCGGGACCGCCTCGACGAGGTGGCACGCACCGCCCGCGCGCTCGAGACCGAGCTGCGCCTCGGCCTGCGCACGAGGGAGGAGCGGGCCCGCGCGCTGCACGACCGCGCCGCCGCGCTGGAGCGGTCCGCCGTCCATGAGGAGCAGGCGCGCGAGCGCCTCGCCGCCCGCCGCGAGCAGCGCCGGCGGGAGGCCACCGTCGCCGAGGCGGTGCGGTGTGCCGCGGCATACGCCCACGACGTCCTCGTGAGCTCCGCGGAGCGGGCCGACCGGGCCCGCCTCGCCCTCGAGGCGGAAGGCACCGACCGCGACGCCGAGCTGGCCATCGTGCGCCGGGACATCGGCACCCTGCAGGCGGAGCTGCGCGAGCTCACCGACACGGTGCACCGCGACGAGGTCGCCCGCACGCAGCAGCGGCTGCGCATCGAGCAGCTGCAGCAGAGGGCCGTCGAGGAGCTCGGCGTCTCCCCGGACGTCCTCGTCGAGGACTACGGGCCCCACCGGCCCGTGCCCGTGCTGGCGGACGCCGGCGACGCGGGCGGGGAGCAGGCGCCGGAGGCGGTGCCGTTCGTGCGCGCGGAGCAGGAGAAGCGGCTGCGCCGGGCCGAGCGCAGCCTCGGCGCCCTGGGCCGGGTCAACCCGCTCGCGCTCGAGGAGTACTCGGCGCTCGAGGAGCGGCACCGGTTCCTCACCGAGCAGCTGGAGGACCTCAAGAGCTCCAAGCGCGACCTGCTCGACATCGTCAAGGAGGTGGACGACCGGGTGCAGCAGGTCTTCGCCGAGGCCTTCGCCGACACGGCCGCCGCCTTCGAGGGCGTCTTCCAGCGGCTCTTTCCCGGCGGTGAGGGGCGCCTCGTGCTCACCGACCCCGGCGACCTGTTGACGACGGGGCTCGACGTCGAGGCCCGGCCGCCGGGCAAGAAGATCAAGCGGCTGTCCCTGCTGTCGGGCGGCGAACGGTCCCTGGTGGCCGTGGCCCTGCTCGTCGCCATCTTCAAGGCGCGTCCCAGCCCCTTCTACATCATGGACGAGGTGGAGGCAGCCCTCGACGATGCCAACCTCGGCCGCCTGCTGACCCTCTTCGAGGAGCTGCGGGACAGCTCGCAGCTCATCGTCATCACGCACCAGAAGAAGACGATGGAGATCGCCGACGCGCTCTACGGCGTGAGCATGCGTGGCGACGGGGTGACGACGGTCGTCTCGCAGCGTCTGCGCGACGTGGCGGACCAGCCCGCCTGACGCGGCCGACGCGCGTCCCAGTGGTCGGGTCGCGGGCCGTATGCCGCGCCGCTGGGGGGTCGCGGGCCCGGGCGGCCGGTGCGAAGGTCACGGGTCGGTTTCAGGTCGGCCACGTTTCGGTCCACGAGCGTGGGGCGTGACGGGGACCGGTCGGTCGATCCGTCACTATTGTCCCATGGTCTTCCTCGTGCTCGCGATGCTGGTCGCAACGGGTCTGGCGGTCGCGGTCGTCGGCGTCGTCGCGGTGCCTGCGCGCCGCAACGGCCGGGACGTGCTCACCGCCAAGGGCGAAGGAGTGCTCGAAGCCGCCCGCGAACGGGTCGGTGGCGTCGGCCGGTCCACGGCCGCCCGCACGCGCACGCACTGACGCCACCGGCTGACCCCGGTTCCGCACCGACCGGGACCGCTCCAGCGCCGCCTGCCTGCTGTCGGCGGCCCGGGCACCACCTGGGTCCGCCTGCGAATCAACTGGCGGATCACCTGGCATCTGCTGTCGCTCTGGCAGCACCACATGCCAGTTGATCGGCCAGTTGATCGCGCCCGGGTCCGTCGAAGCAGCACCAGGCGCCAGCTGATCTGCCAGTTGATCGGGGCCCGGCGCGTGGCCCACGCGCGTGGACGGACCGACGAGCCGTGCATGGTTGGATGACCGCGTGGAAAACCTCTGGATCTACGTCGTTCTCGCCCTCGTCATCGTCGTCGTCGGCGTCGGTCTCGTCGTCGGCTTGGTCCGTGACCGCGGCTCGAGGGGTCGTCTCGAGGAACGGCCGCCGACCGCGGCGCCGACCCTGCCACCGGACACCGACCTCGACCGGTACCCGCCGCCGGTCACCGAGGCCCCGGCGCGGGAGCTCGAGGAGGAGGGCGCCCACGCCGAGGTGGAGGTCACCCTCCCGGCCCCGCCAGCGGCGCCCGCCGTGGAGAAGCCCGAGTCGGCACGGGGCCGCCTGCGTCGCCTGCGCGCTCGCCTGGCCGGCTCCAACACCGTCCTCGGCCGGGGCCTCCTCGCGCTGCTGTCCCGAGGCAGGCTCGACGAGGAGGCGTGGGAGGAGGTCGAGGACACCCTCATCACGTCCGACCTGGGCGTCGACGCCACGATGGAGCTCGTCAGCTCCCTGCGCACCAGGGTCAAGGTCGACGGCGCCACCGACGAGGCCACGGTCCGCGGGTGGCTCCGCGAGGACCTGCTCGCCCTCGTGCGACCTGAGCTGGACCGGCGCATCGCCTCGGCACGAGTCGGAGATCGCCCCGCCGTCATCCTCGTCGTCGGCGTCAACGGCACCGGCAAGACGACCACCGTCGGCAAGCTGGCCCGCGTGCTCGTCGCCGAGGACCGGGACGTGCTCCTCGGCGCGGCGGACACGTTCCGCGCGGCCGCAGCAGACCAGCTCGAGACGTGGGGCGCGCGCGTCGGCGTCCCGACCGTGCGCTCCGACAAGGAGGGCGCCGACCCCGCCGCCGTCGCCTTCGACGCGGTGCGGGCCGGGATCGAGCAGGAGGTCGACGTCGTCATCGTCGACACGGCCGGCCGGCTCCACAACAAGGTCGGTCTCATGGACGAGCTCGGCAAGATCAAGCGGGTCATCGAGAAGCAGAGCGAGATCGACGAGGTGCTCCTCGTGCTCGACGCGACGACCGGCCAGAACGGGTTGCAGCAGGCGAAGGTCTTCTCCGAGGCCGTCGACGTCACCGGCATCGTGCTGACCAAGCTCGACGGCACCGCCAAGGGCGGCATCGTCGTGGCCGTCCAGCGCCAGCTCGGCGTGCCCGTCAAGCTCGTCGGGCTCGGAGAGGGACCGGACGACCTGGCGCCGTTCGACCCGGAGGCCTTCGTCGACGCTCTGCTCGAGTGAGCCGAGGGCCCGCGCAGCCGAGGAGCCCGCGCAGCCGAGGAGCCCGAGCGCGGTAACAGCCCGCTAACCCGCGTCCACCATTGTTGACACGCCTGTAACACGACGGGCCCCAACCGGAAACCGGCTCTACCCACACTTCCGGCATGGACAAGATCAACTCCGGCGACACCGCCTGGGTCCTGGTGAGCGCCGCTCTCGTGCTCTTCATGACCCCCGGTCTCGCCCTCTTCTACGGCGGCATGGTCAGGGCCAAGAGCGTCCTCAACATGATGATGATGAGCTTCATCGCCATGGGCACCATCTCGGTGGCCTGGGTGCTCTGGGGCTACAGCGAGGCCTTCGGCACCTCGCGGGGCGGGCTGGTGGGCAACCCGTTCGAGCACTTCGGACTCTCGGGGGTGATGAGCGCCGTCTACGGCACGATCCCGGGCCCGGCGTTCGTCGCCTTCCAGTCCGTCTTCGCCATCATCGCGGTCGCGCTCATCAGCGGTGCCATCGCCGACCGGGCCAAGTTCACCGCCTGGGCCGTCTTCAGCCTGGTCTGGGCCACCATCGTCTACTTCCCCGTCGCGCACTGGGTCTTCGCCTTCGACGGCTTCGCGGCCGAGACGGGTGGCTGGATCGCGAACACCGTCAAGGCCGTCGACTTCGCCGGCGGCACGGCCATCCACATCAACGCCGGCGCTGCCGGACTGGCTCTCGCCCTCGTCCTCGGCAAGCGCATCGGTTTCGGCGCCGAGCCGATGCGCCCCCACAACCTCACGCTCGTCATGGTCGGCGCCGGCATCCTGTGGTTCGGCTGGTTCGGCTTCAACGCCGGCTCGGCCCTCGGTGCGGGATCGCTCGCCTCCGGCGTGTGGGTCAACACCCTCGCCGCCACCGGCGCCGCGATGCTCGGCTGGCTCGTGGTGGAGAAGCTGCGCGACGGTCACCCGACGTCGCTGGGTGCGGCCTCCGGTGTCGTCGCGGGGCTCGTCGCCATCACCCCCGCGTGCTCGACGCTGACACCGGCCGGCTCCGTCGTCCTCGGGATCGTCGCGGGCGCCCTGTGCGCCCTCGCCGTCGGCCTGAAGTTCCGCCTCGGCTTCGACGACTCGCTCGACGTCGTGGGCGTCCACCTCGTCGGCGGCCTCGTCGGCACCCTCGCCATCGGCTTCCTCGCCTCCAAGCAGAACAGCCCGATCGGTGCCGAGCTCGGCGTGGACGGTCTCTTCTACGGCGGCGGCCTCGACCAGCTGTGGCGCCAGGCCGTGGGCGCGTTCGCGGTGCTCGTCTTCTCCTTCGTCGCGACCTACGTCATCGGGCTCGCCATCCAGAAGTCGATGGGCTTCCGAGTCGACCGCGACGCCGAGAACCTGGGCGTCGACCTCACCGAGCACGCGGAGACGGCATACGATCTCGTGGCTCGCGGGGGACGGCTCACGCCGCACGGTCTGCACGCCTCGTCCGTCGAGGCCACCATCTCGTCCACAGGAGCAAGCTCATGAAGCTCATCACCGCGATCATCAAGCCCCACCAGCTCGACGACGTGAAGGAGGCCCTGGAGGCCTTCGGCGTCGCCGGGATGACGGTCAGCGAGGCCAGCGGCTACGGCCGGCAGCGTGGCCACAGCGAGGTCTACCGAGGCGCCGAGTACACCGTCGACTTCGTGCCCAAGGTGCGCCTCGAGGTGCTGGTCGACGACATCGACAGCGCCGACGTCATCGACGTCATCCTCAAGGCGGCCCAGACGGGCCGCATCGGGGACGGCAAGATCTGGTCCGTCCCCGTCGACGAGGTCGTGCGCGTGCGCACGGGCGAGCGCGGGCCGGACGCGCTGTGAGCGAGCCGGCGAGGAACGCCGTGACGGATGTGACTGCCAGACGTCTCGACCTCGCCGGCACCCGCACGTTCGCGACGCCCGGCGCCGGTCCGATCCGGCGCCGGGCGTTGGCGGAGTTCGGGTTCGCGTGGCTCCGGGAGCTGTGGCGGGAGGCGTGCGCGGGGCGTCGGCACGAGGGCGTCGCCCTCGCGGCGGTCGGGTCCCTCGCCCGCGGTGACAGCGGTCCCCTGAGCGACTACGACCTCGTCCTCGTCCACCACCCGCGCGGCCTGACGGGCAAGGAGGTCGGCGCCTTCGCCGACCGGCTCTGGTACCCGATCTGGGACGCGGGGGTCCGGCTCGACCACAGCGTGCGCACCGTCTCCGAGTGCCGCGCCGTCGCGTCGGAGGACCTCACGGCCGCCGTCGGGCTGCTCGACCTCACGCACGTGGCGGGCGACGCCGACGTCGTCAACGCGGCCCGCTCCACGGTGGCCCACGACTGGCGGGCCAACGCGCGGACCCGGCTCGGGGAGATCCAGGAGTCGGTGGCCGCGCGGCACGCCCGGCAGGGCGATCTCGCGCACCTCATCGAGCCCGACCTCAAGGAGGCGCGCGGGGGCCTGCGCGACATGTCCATCCTGCGCGCCCTGACGGCCGCCTGGCTGACCGACCGCCCGCACGGCGAGGTCGACTCGGCGCACGAGCGCGTCCTCGACGTCCGCGACGCCATCCACGTGGTCACCGGCCGGGGCAGGGACCGGCTGGCCCGCGAGGACCACGACGCGTGTGCGGCCCTGCTCGGCTACACCCACGCCGACGACCTCCTCACGGACCTGTCCACCTCGGCCCGCACAGTGGCGTATGCCGTCGACGGCACCCTCCGCCGGGCGATGCAGTCCCAGCGGGCACGTACCCTGCGCGTCGGTCCCCGGCGACCGCAGCTGGCGCCGCTCGGCTACGGGCTCTACCGGCACGACGGCGAGGCGGTGCTCGGCCCCTCGGCCGACGTCGCCTCCGACCCGGTCATCCCGCTGCGGGCGGCCGTCGTCGCGGCGCGCGGCTCGATCCCGCTCAGCCCCACCACCATCAGCAACCTCGCGGCCCGCTCCCCGCAGCTGCCGGAGCCCTGGCCGGAGGTGGCGCGCGCGCTCTTCGCCGATCTGCTCGCCTCGGGGCCGGGGCTGGTCACGGTGTGGGAGGGACTCGACCTCGCGGGCGTCGTCGAGCGCTGGATCCCCGAGTGGCGGGCGGTGCGCAGCCGTCCCCAACGCAACGCGGTGCACCGGCACACCGTGGACCGCCACCTCATCGAGACGGTCGTCACGGCGAGCGGCATGGTCCGCGACGTCGCGCGTCCGGACCTGCTCGTCCTCGCGGCCCTGCTCCACGACATCGGGAAGGTCCCCGGCTCGCAGGACCATTCGGCGACCGGGGGCGACCTGGCGGAGCGCATCCTGCGCCGGATGGGCCTCGAGGACGAGGACCGGGACGTCGTGGTGCGGCTCGTCCGCGGCCACCTCACGCTCATCGACCTCGCCACCCGGCGGGACGCCGACGACCCGGCCACCATCGCGGAGCTGACCCGGGCCGTCGGTGGCTCGGTCCAGACCCTGGACCTGCTGCGCGCGCTCACCGAGGCCGACGCCTCGGCCGCCGGCCCCAAGGCGTGGAGCGACTGGCGGGCCGGGCTGGTGCAGCGTCTCTACCTGCGCTGCCGCACCGCGCTCATCTCCACCCCCTCAGACAAGGAGCGGTTCCCCATGGAAGCCCAGGAGGCGTTCGCCGTGAGCGAGCGCGCTCTCGAGCACGTCGCCAACGGCGAGCCCCACGTCACCGTCACCTCGATGGGCGGCGCGCACCGCGTGGACATCGTCGACCGTGACCGCGGCGGGCTGTTCGCCGACACGGCGGGCCTGCTCGCGGCCCACGGCTTCCTCGTCCGCTCGGCCATCGTGCGCACCGTCGACGGCCTGGCGGTCAACGAATGGTGGGTCGACTCGCCCGGTGGCGAGACGCCGCTGCCCGACATCCTGGCGCGCGACCTCGTGCGGGTGGCCGCCGGTGACCGCGGCCCGCTCGGCCGGCTGCAGCGGCGCAAGGCCTCCACGGCGACCCGCAGCCCGTCCTCCGGCTCCCCGGACCAGGCCCGCGCCATGGTCATCAGCAGCGCCTCGCAGACCGCCACGGTCATCGAGGTCAGGGCCACCGACCGGCCCGGGCTCCTGCAGGACATCGGGATCACGCTGGCCCGGGCGAGCCTGTCGATCCGTTCGGCCCACATCGCGACGTATGCCGGTCAGACCCTAGACACGTTCTACGTGACCGAGTACGGCGGCGGCCCGCTCGACCCGGCCCGCGCCGCCCAGGCCGTGGCGATGATCATCGACACCTGCGACGCGGCCTGAGCGCGGGCGCCGGCCGGCGTCACGACGACCCGGACGCCGTGCCGCCCGCGCGCAGCTCGGCCAGGGCCGACTCCTTCGCCGCGCTGAATCGCTCGCCCAGGTCACCCAGCTGCTGGTTGGTCGCCGCCTCGGCGAACCGGGGCAGGATGTCCTGCTCCTCCTCCTCGACGTGGTGGCGAACCTCGCCGATCAGCGCGGCGATGAGCCCGTCGGCCCCGGGCTCGTCCGGGTCCATCGCGAGCAGCTGCTGCAGCGTCTCCTCGACGTGCTGGTGCTCGGCGAGCCCGTCGTCGACGTCCTGCGCCTCGTCGGGCGCGATGGACTTGATCGCCGGGTAGACCACCTGCTCCTCGGCCTTCGAGTGCGGGACGAGCAGCTCGGCGACCTGCTCCAGCAGGGCCTTGATGTCGCCCTTCTCGGACTCGAGCTTCTTGAACACCGACTCGAGCCTGCGGTGGTCTTCCTTGATGAGCGTGACGACGCCAGCCATGTCGTTCCTTCCGGTGGGTCGTGCCGTGGTGGGCACAGGGGCGGGGCCGCACGTCCGCGGCCCTCCGGCGGGGCGTACCCCCGCGCGGGCCGGTTCTACCCCCGGTCGCGGCCCGAGGGGAGCACGGAGCGGCATACGGAGCGGCATACGGACCGGCATACGGACCGGGTGTGAACCGGCCGACTCGGACGGTCACGGCGAGCGGCTAAAGTTGCCGGGTGTTCGCATCCCTGTCTGACCGGCTGACCGCCACCTTCAAGAACCTGCGGGGCAAGGGCCGCCTGACGGAGTCCGACGTCAACTCGACGGTCCGCGACATCCGGATGGCCCTGCTCGAGGCCGACGTGGCGCTGCCCGTCGTCAAGCGCTTCACCGCCCGGGTCCGGGAGCGGGCGCTCGGCGCGGAGGTCAGCCAGGCGCTCAACCCGGCGCAGCAGGTCGTCAAGATCGTCCAGGACGAGCTCGTCGGCATCCTCGGCGGGCGGACCCGCCCGATCGAGCTGGCCAAGCAGCCGCCGACGGTGATCATGCTCGCCGGACTGCAGGGCTCCGGCAAGACGACGCTCGCCGGCAAGCTCGGCAGGTGGCTCAAGGACCAGGGCCACACCCCGATCCTCGTCGCCGCCGACCTGCAACGCCCCAACGCCGTGACCCAGCTCGAGGTCGTCGCCGAGCGTGCGGGCGTGGCGGTCTTCGCGCCGGAGCGGGGCAACGTCGGCGGCCACGACGCCGTGCTGACCTCGGGCGAGGGCACGCACTCCTTCGGCGACCCGGTCGCGGTGGCTCGGATGGGCGTGGCGCAGGCGCGGGCGCGGCAGCACGACGTCGTCATCGTCGACACGGCGGGCCGGCTCGCGGTGGACGCCAACCTCATGCAGCAGGCGGCCGACATCCGCGCCGCCATCGAGCCGGACGAGGTCCTCTTCGTCATCGACGCCATGATCGGCCAGGCGGCCGTCGACACGGCCCACGCCTTCCAGGAGGGCGTCGCGTTCACCGGTGTCGTGCTCACCAAGCTCGACGGCGACGCCCGTGGCGGTGCGGCGCTGTCGGTGGCGGAGATCACCCAGCGGCCCATCATGTTCGCGTCGACAGGCGAGAAGGTCACCGACTTCGAGGTCTTCCACCCGGACCGGATGGCGAGCCGCATCCTCGACATGGGTGACGTGCTCACCCTCATCGAGCAGGCCGAGAAGGCGTTCGACAAGCGCCACGCCGACGAGATGGCGCGCAAGTTCCTCGCCGAGGAGGACTTCACCTTCGAGGACTTCCTCCAGCAGATGAGCGCCATCAAGAAGATGGGCTCGCTCAAGGCGATGCTCAAGATGATGCCGGGCATGCAGCAGATGCGCGAGCAGCTCGACGCGTTCGACGACCGCGAGTTCGACCGCGTCGAGGCGATGGTCCGCTCGATGACGCCCTTCGAGCGCACCCATCCCAAGCAGATCAACGGCTCGCGCCGCGCCCGCATCGCCCGGGGTTCGGGTGTGACGGTGACCGACGTCAACCAGCTGCTCGAACGCTTCGGGCAGGCGCAGAAGATGATGAAGTCGCTCGCTCGCGGTGGTGGCGCCGGGATCCCCGGTATGCCGTCCATCCCGGGTAGCGCCAAGCGCGGCAAGGCCCAGCCGCAGCGCAAGAAGAGCAAGAGCGGCAACCCCGCCAAGCGCGCCGCGGAGGAGCGCGCCCTGGCACAGCGGGCGGCTGACGGTCGCGCGAGCGCGGCGGCAGGGGCCTTCGGGCTGCCGAGCGGAGGTGCCGACGGCGGCGCGCCGCTGGAGCTGGACCCGGCGAACCTGCCCAAGGGCTTCGACAAGTTCCTCGGCGGCCGCTGAGGCAGGTCACCACGACGAGCCCGTATGCCGCCGGGTGCTGCCCTCGCGACGTCGCCTGCCAGTTGATCCGCCAGTTGATCCGCCAGTAGATCAGTCGCCGATCAACGCGCAGATCAACTGGCGCCGGGTGCTGCCCTGACGACGTCGCCTGCCAGTTGATCCGCCAGGAGATCCGCCAGTTGATCAGCCGTGGGCTGCGAACGCCCGACACGCCTCTCTGTCCACAGGCTTCGCCCTCCATCGGCCTGTCCACAGGTGCGCACCCGCCCCGGAGAAGGCGGCCTCGAACTGGCCCACCCTGTGGACATGGAACTACCCGACCTCCTTCGCGACCTCGTCCATGAGCAGAGCGGCCTCGTGACGCGCCGGCAACTGATCGAGGGCGGGGTGCCGCCCGCGATGATTCGCTGGCAGACCGGCCGTCGGTGGCGCTCCGTGCTGCCGGGGGTGATCCTGCTCGAGTCGTCGCTTCCCACGTGGGATCAGCGCCTTGTGGCCGCACTGCTCGCCGCCGGCCCGAGCTCGTGGCTGAGCGGGACCACCGCCGCCGCCTGGCACGGCTTGATGGACGGGCGTGAGCGGCTCCCTGTCCATGTCCTGGTGCCTTTCCCGAACCGCAGCCGGCGGATCGGATGGGTCTCCATCCGAGCGACCACCCTGACGAACGAGCGCCTCGTGCACCGCGGCCCGCTTCGCATCTCGTGCCGACCGCGCGCCGTCGTCGACGCGGCAGCGCAGGCGCCGGACGAGGCAGCCGCGCGGGCGCTCGTCATCGCCGCAGTACAGGAGCGACTCGTGCGCGTGGACGACGTGCAGCACTGGCTCGGCGTCCGCCGGCGCAACGGCACCCTGCGCCTCAAGGCCGCGGTTCGAGAGGCCGCCGCTGGAGCGTGGTCCGTGCCCGAGGCCGAGCTGGCGACGCTGGTGACACGCTCCCGGAGCCTGCCGCCGGTCTGGGCGAACCCCCAGCTGACCGACCAGGTGGGACGACCGCTCACGACACCGGACCTGTGGTTCGATGATGTGGGCATGGCCGTCATGGTGCACTCCCGCCGCTTCCATGGCGGGCAGCTGGACTGGGAAGGCACCGTCGACGCCGACGAGGATCTACGAGCCGTCGGGATCGAGGTCGTCAGCGTCACGCCGTCGGCCATCGGACGGGAGCCGGCCAAGGTCATGGCCCGCATCGAGTCCGGCCATGCGCGGGCCGCGGCGCGTCCCCGACCCGAGGTCACTGCGGTGCCGCGCGACTTCCTCCGCAGGGCCAGCGGCTGAGTTCGGCCGCTCAGCCAATCAACTGGCGGATCAACTGGCGGGTGGTGTTGCCCTGGCAGCAGCGGGTGCCAGTTGATCGGCCAGTTGATCGGCCAGTTGATCGCGGGCCGGGGCGGGGCGGTCGCGTGGGTGGGGAAGGGGGCGGCCATCGCGGGCGGGGACGGGGCTGCCATCGCGGGCGGGGACGGGGCGGTCGCGTGGGCGGGACGGGGCGGCCATCGCGGGCGGGGACGGGGCGGCGGCGCGGGCGGGGACGGCCCTGCCATCGCGGGCGGGATCGGCTCGGTAGGGTCGGCAGCATGAGTGCACCGGTGCTTCGTGTCCGTGGTCAGGTGCTCGTCGGACCGGAGGACGTGCGCGACGAGCTCTGGGTCATCGGCGGCAAGGTCTCGTTCTCACCGCCCGCGTCGGACGCGGACGTGCAGCAGCTCGACGGGTGGGTGCTGCCGGGTCTCGTCGACGCGCACTGTCACATCGGCCTCGGCCCCCACGGCGAGGTCAGTCGCGAGGAGACCGAGCAGCAGGCGATCACCGACCGCGAGCACGGCACGCTCCTCGTGCGCGACGCGGGCCAGCCGGGGGACACCCGGTGGATCGACGCCCGCGAGGACCTGCCCAAGATCATCCGCGCCGGGCGCCACATCGCCCGGACCCGCCGCTACCTGCGCAACTACGCCCACGAGGTCGAGGAGTCAGAGCTCGTGCAGCACGTCCGGCTCGAGGCGCACCGTGGCGACGGCTGGGTCAAGCTCGTCGGCGACTGGATCGACCGGGAGGTCGGCGACCTCGCCCCGTCCTGGTCCCGTGCGGTCGTCGCCGACGCCGTCGCGGCCGCCCACGAGGAGGGGGTCCGGGTCACAGCCCACTGCTTCGGTGAGGAGTCGCTGCGGGACCTTGCCGCCGCCGGCATCGACTGCATCGAGCACGCGACCGGGCTGCAGGAGGACTCGATCGACACCTTCGCGGCCCAAGGCATCGCCATCGTGCCGACCCTGGTCAACATCGCCACGTTCCCCAGGCTGGCGCAGCCCGCCAAGGCGAAGTTCCCCCGCTACCACCGGCACATGCTCGACCTGCACGAGCGCCGCTACGCCACGCTCGGGGCCGCCCACGAGGCGGGCGTGCCGATCTACGTCGGCACGGATGCCGGGGGAAGCCTGCCGCACGGGCTCGTCGCGCAGGAGATGGCCGAGCTGACGCGAGCCGGCCTGTCGACCCTCGAGGTCCTGGCCGCCGGCACGTGGGCCGCCCGCGACTGGCTGGGCCGGCCCGGCCTCGTCGAGGGCGCCGACGCCGACCTCGTCGTCTACGGCGCCGACCCGCGCCACGACATCAGCGTCGTCGCCGACCCCAAGGGCGTCGTGCTGAGGGGCCGCGTTGTCCGTTGAGGTGCCGCTGCCGTGGGCCGACCGGTTCACGGCAACGGGGCAGCGGGTGCGGGTCCGGCCGCCCACGAGCGCCGACGCGGCGGCATACGTCGAGGCGGTGACGCGCTCGGCCGGTCGGCTGTCGGACTTCGCCCTGCCCGACCCGCACAACCTGCCCGCGGTGGTCGCCGCCCAGTCGGCGACCTACCGCTCCTTTCTCATCCTCGCCCGGGACGCGGCCGGCGACCACGGCCTCGTCGGGCGGGTCAACGTCGCCAACATCGTCGGGGGTGCGTTTCGCAGCGCGACGCTCGGCTACGACGCCTACGACCCGTATGCCGGGAAGGGCCTCTTCGCCGAGGGGCTTGGCCTCGTGCTCGACATCGCGTTCACCGACGAGCCGCGCGGCCTCGGCCTGCACCGGGTCGAGGCCAACATCCAGCCGGCCAACACGCGCTCGGCCGGGGTCGTGCGCTCGCTCGGCTTCACCCACGAGGGGTTCAGCCGTGGCTTCCTGCACATGGCCGGTCCCGACGGCCGCCGGGACTGGCGTGACCACGACCGCTACGCCATCCTCTCCAGCGACTGGCCGGCCGCTCCCTACCACCGGCACTCGCGCACGCGGCTGGCCGCCGTCGTCAACCTGCGCCCCGGCTGGGACGCTGGGCGGCTCGCCCCGCAGCTCGCCGCGGAGCTGGGGCTGCCGCTCTACGGCGAGCACGTCGTCCCCGACCACGACGCGCTCTGGGAGCTGCTGCGGATCTCCCCGGTCGGCGGCGTCGTCGAGTGCCGCCTGTCGCCGCCGGAGCTGCGCATCGGCCTCGCCCGGGCGCGCTTCGACCCCGCCGTGGTGCCCGTCGTCTCGTCGGCGTCCGAGGCCGACAAGCGCGAGGTCGCCGCCCTGGCGCTGCGGGTGCGGGCGGCATACGCGTGAGGGCTGCGGCACCGGGCGGCGGGGGAGGCCCGGCCGCTGCCGATTCGGCTCCGCTCCGCACGTCTGGCAGAATGACCCGCTGTACCCGTCCGGGCGGGGCCCTCTTCCCCCGGTCCGGAACGCCTACACCGAGCATCGGTACCCCGCGTGTTCCCCACCCGGTCTCGCCGTGCTCACCTCACAGAAAACAGGAGACACCACGACCGTGGCCGTCAAGATCCGTCTGAAGCGCATGGGCAAGATCCGTGCACCGTTCTACCGCGTCGTCGTCATGGACTCGCGCGTCAAGCGTGATGGCCGGGCCATCGAGGAGATCGGCAAGTACCACCCCACCGAGGAGCCCTCGCTCATCGAGATCGATGGTGAGCGGGCGCAGTACTGGCTGCGGCAGGGCGCCCAGCCCACCGAGACCGTCGAGGCGCTGCTGAAGGTGACTGGCGACTGGCAGGCCGCCAAGGGCCTCGAGGGCGCCGAGGGCACGCTTCGCGTCAAGGAGCCCAAGACCTCGAAGAAGGACCTCTACGAGGCCGCGCTCGCCGCCGCCGGCAAGGCCGACGACGCCAAGGACGGAGCCACCACGGGCCGCAAGCGGGCCGAGAAGAAGGTCGAGTCGCCCAAGGCCGAGTCGCCTAAGGCCGAGTCGCCCAAGGCCGACACGCCCGACGTCGCCGCCATCGAGGACGCCGTCGAGCGCGACGTCATCCGCGAGGAGGAGGCCGAGCGCAGCCTCACCTCCGAGACGACCGAGGACTGAGCATGCTCGAGGAGGCGCTCGAGCACCTCGTCAAGGGCATCGTCGAGCACGACGAGGACGTCGTCGTGCGCCGCAAGGAGCTGCGGCGCGGTGAGCTGCTCGAGGTGCGGGTCCACCCCGACGACCTCGGGCGCGTCATCGGCCGCTCCGGGCGCACGGCGAGCGCCCTGCGCACCGTCGTCAACGCCCTCGCCGGCAACGGCAACGTGCGCGTCGACATCGTCGACACCGACCAGGTGCGCTGAGCGCAGCGTCTCTTCCGCCCGAGGCGGGGCGTCTCCGGTCGACCGGAGACGCCCCGCCTCGCGTGGTCGTCCGGTCGTCTTCCGTATGCCGTGCCGCCCCGCTGCCGTCCCGCCTGAGAGGATGCCCGGCATGAGCGTCGTCCTCGCCCGCATCGGCAAGCCCCACGGACTGCACGGCGAGGTCACCGTGCAGCTGCACACCGACAGCCCCGAGACCCGCTTCGCCGAGGGTGCCGTCCTCGACACGCAGGCGGCCCCCGGGTCAGGGGTGCCGCACCGGCTGACGATCCGGTCGACGCGCGTGCACAACGGCATCTGGCTGCTCGCCTTCGCCGAGGTCCCGGACCGGACCGGCGCCGAGGGACTGCGCGGCACCCGGCTCGTCCTCGACGAGGCGGCCGTGGAGCCCGACGAGGACGACGACGGCTTCTACGAGGAGGAGCTCGTCGGCCTCGAGGTGCGCGACCCGGCCGGCCACGTCCTCGGCACCGTGACGGGGCTCGAGGTGGGCGTGGCCCAGGACCGGCTCGTGCTCGAGCTCAGCGACGGCGTCACGGCATACGTGCCCTTCGTGGAGCAGATCGTGCCGGCGGTCGAGTCGGACCACGTCGTCGTCGACGCACCCGCGGGACTGTTCGACCTCTACCGCGAGGGGACCCGGTGAGGCGGAGCGGGCGCCGATGAGGATCGACGTCGTCTCGATCTTCCCCGACTACCTCGCGCCGCTCGACCTCTCCCTCCTCGGCAAGGCGCGTGAGGCCGGGCTCCTCGACGTGCGCGTGCACGACCTGCGCGGCTTCACGCACGACCGGCACCGGACCGTCGACGACACGCCCTACGGCGGCGGCCCCGGGATGGTGATGAAGCCCGAGCCCTGGGCCGAGGCGCTGGGACACGTCGTGGCACAAGGGAATCCGGGAGGGCGCCCGCACCTCGTCATCCCGGGGCCGGGCGGCACGCTCTTCACCCAGGCCATCGCCCGTCGCCTGGCGCGGGAGCCCTGGCTGGCCTTCGCGTGCGGCCGCTACGAGGGCATCGACGAGCGGGTCTACGAGCACGCCGCGCACGACCTGGGGCTCGAGGTGTCGGTCCTCAGCCTCGGCGACTACGTCCTCAACGGCGGCGAGGTGGCGGTGCTCGCGATGGTCGAGGCGATCGCCCGGCTCGTGCCCGGGGTGGTCGGCAACGCCGAGTCGCTCGTCGAGGAGTCCCACGAGGACGGCCTGCTCGAGTACCCCGTCTACACCCGCCCGCAGACGTGGCGGGGGCGGCAGGTGCCGGCGGTGCTGCTCTCCGGTGACCACGCGGCCATCGACCGGTGGCGGCACGAGCAGCGCCTCGCCCGCACGGCCGCGCGCCGGCCCGACCTGCTGCACGCGTCGCACGCCGACGCCGACCTCGAGGTGCGGCTCGCCGTGCCCGCGGACGCGCCCGAGCTGTTCACGCTGACCCGGGCCTGCTGGGTGCAGGAGGCGCAGGCCAACGACACCCTCGACATCCCGGCCCTCGTCGAGGACTACGACACGGTGCGGGCGAGCCTCGCCTCGACGCGGACGTGGGTGGCGCGCCGGGGGGGACGGCTCGTCGGGTCGGTCCGGACCGAGCAGCGCGGCGACGAGCTGTACGTCGGCCGGCTCATGGTCGCGCCGGACCTGCAGGGGCAGGGACTGGGCCGGCGCCTGCTCGAGCACGCCGAGTCCACCGCGCCCGACGGCATACGGGCCTACCGGCTGCTCACCGGCGCCGGCAGCGTGGCCAACCTCCGGCGCTACCGCCGCGCCGGCTACCGTCCCGTGCCGGGGGAGCCGAGCATCCCAGGCACGGTCGAGCTCGTGAAGCGTCGGCGCTGAGCACGATTTCGGGTATGCCGTGCCGCTCTGGCACACTGGTCGCTTGCGTCCGGCATCAGACGGCCCCTGCCACAGGGGGAGTCGAGCCGGCTCCCGCGCAGCGGCGCGGGTCGGCCCGACGTGGCCCGACGGACGCACGACCAGCATTCACCCCGGGTGGCCTGTGGCACCGCGAGAAAGCGAAGCAGCCATGCACACGTTCGACGAGCTCAACGCCGCCTCCCTGCGCACGGACGTGCCGGAGTTCCGCGCCGGCGACACCGTCAAGGTCCACGTCAAGGTCATCGAGGGCACCCGCTCGCGCGTCCAGATCTTCCAGGGCATCGTCATCCGCCGCCACGGCGGTGGCATCGGCGAGACGTTCACGGTCCGCAAGGTCTCCTTCGGGGTGGGCGTCGAGCGCACCTTCCCCCTGCACACCCCGGTCATCGACAAGATCGAGCTCGTCACGCGCGGCGACGTGCGCCGCGCCAAGCTCTACTACCTGCGCGGGCTGCGCGGCAAGGCCGCCAAGATCCGCGAGAAGCGCGAGACGGTCCCGGCCAAGGCTGCCAGCAAGACCAGCTGACGCGCCGGCGTTGATCCTCGGACGGCGCGGTCGCCCCGCCGCGGCCCAGCCTCCCCGCCCGGGAGCGCCGGGCGGCGCCGGGGCGGCCGCGCCGTCGGCGTCGCGGCGCCGTCCGCTCGCGTGGCTCGTGGCCCCCGCCGCCGTGCTCCTCGCGGTCGTGGCGGTCCGGGCGCTGCTCGTCGCGCCCTTCTCGATCCCGAGCGGGTCGATGGAGCCCACGCTCGAGGTCGGCGACCGCATCCTCGTCACGCGCGCGACCGCGCCCGACGGGCTCCGGCGTGGTGACGTCGTGGTCTTCGACGCCGCGCGGGCCTTCGGCCTCGCCACGACCGGCCATGGGGTCGTCGCGAGCATCGGCGAGGCCCTCGGCACCCTGGTGGGTCACGGGCCAGAGACCGACTACGTCAAGCGGGTGATCGGCCTGCCCGGTGACCACGTCCGGTGCTGCGACGCGGCCGACCGGGTGGTCGTCAACGACGAGCCGGTGGATGAGCCCTACGTCTACCCGGGGGACCGCCCCAGTGACCATCCCTTCGACGTCGTCGTCCCGGCAGGCTCCTTCTGGGTGCTCGGCGACCACCGATCCGCGTCCGCTGACTCCCGTGCCCACCTCGGCGACCCCGGCGGTGGGATGGTGCCCGGAGAGGACATCATCGGTCAGGTTTGGATGCGATACTGGCCGCTCGGTCGGGCCGGGAGGCTCGCATCCGGCCCCCAGCCCAGTTCCGCGAGCCCACGAAACGGTCAGTGATGTCGACGCAGCAGCCCGGACGCCACCCCGACGACCCGGTCGTGGAGCGCCCGGACGAGGACTCCGCCCTGCGCCGGGTGCAGCCGAGCCCCGGTGGGCCCCTCGAGGAGGAGGCGGACGAGCCGTCCGCCGGCGTCCTCGACTCGGTCCTGGCGGGCCTCAAGGAGATCGTCATCGTCGTCGTGCTGGCCATGGCGCTGTCGTTCGTGGTCAAGACGTGGCTCTTCCAGGCCTTCTACATCCCCTCCGGGTCGATGGAGGACACGCTCGTGCGCGACGACCGGGTCATCGTCAGCAAGCTGACCCCGGGCCCGTTCGACCTGCGCCGCGGTGACGTGGTCGTCTTCGAGGACCCGGGTGGGCCGGTGCCCTGGCTCTCCGGGGTGCAGGGCTCGTCGTCGACCGTGGGAGGCCCGTTCCACGACGCGCTCGTCTTCGTCGGGCTGCTGCCCGAGGACGCGGAGAACCACCTCATCAAGCGGGTCATCGGCCTGCCGGGCGACCACGTTCAGGCCGACGGCAGGAGCGGGGACATCAAGGTCAACGGCGTGCCGATCACCGAGCCCTACGTCAAGGCGGGCGACGAGCCCAGCGAGGACAAGCCGTTCGACGTCGTCGTCCCGGCCGGGCGCGTCTGGGTCATGGGCGACCACCGGTCCGACTCCTCGGACTCGAGGTTTCACGATGACGGCACCGGGGCCACGGGCTCCGTGCCCATGGACAAGATCGTCGGCCGGGCCCTTTTCATCGTGTGGCCGATCGACCACGTGACGTGGCTCGGCGTGCCGGAGCGGACCTTCGGCGCGGTGCCGTCACCGTCCGCCATCACGCCCGCCAAGCCGCGCACGACGACGACCACCGTCCCTGGTGGCAAGGCCACGCCCCCCCGCGCCACGACAAGGCCGGCCGCCACCGTGGGCAAAGCACCTGCGGCCTAGCCCGACCGTCATGGCCACCTCCTCCCGGAAGCCCTCGCTGCGCGTCGAGCGTGAGCTGCAGCGACAGGGCCACCGACTGCTCGCCGGCATGGACGAGGTCGGCCGCGGCGCCCTCGCGGGGCCGGTGAGTGTCGGCGTCGTCGTCATCGACGAGGCGGTCCGGTCGGCTCCGGTCGGCGTCAAGGACTCCAAGCTGCTCACCGGACGGGCGCGTGCCGGCCTCGTGCCACGGATCCAGCGGTGGGCGGTGGCGCACGCCGTCGGGCATGCCGGCCCCGACGAGATCGACGCCATCGGCATTCTCGCCGCGCTGCGCGTCGCCGGCATCCGCGCCCTCGCCGCGCTGGGCGTCGCGCCCGACCTCGTCATCCTCGACGGCAACCACGACTGGCTGACCGCCCCGACGGATGTGGGGCTGCTCGCCTTCACGGGGGACCGACCCGTCACCCCACCGGTCGTGACGATGATCAAGGCGGACCTGCGGTGCTCCAGCGTCGCGGCCGCCAGCGTCCTCGCCAAGGTGGAGCGCGACGAGCTCATGGTCGGGCTCTCGGCGCACCACCCGGCATACGGGTGGGGTCTCAACAAGGGGTATGCCGCTCCCGAGCACCTGGACGCGCTGTCCCGGCTGGGGCCGTGCGCACTGCATCGCCGCTCGTGGCGGCTGCCGGGCGTCGTGGACCACAATGAGTGGCAGGACCTCGCCCCCGGCGAGCAGACAGAAACGGCGGTTCGGTGAGCTCTGAAGACCTCGAGAAGTACGAGACCGAGATGGAGCTGCAGCTCTACAAGGAGTATCGCGACGTCGTCGGCCTCTTCACCCACGTCGTCGAGACGGAGCGCCGCTTCTACCTCGCCAACTCCGTCGACGTGAAGGTGCGCACCGACGGCGGGGAGGTCTTCTTCGACGTGACGATGGCCGACGCGTGGGTGTGGGACATCTACCGACCGGCGCGTTTCGTCAAGAACGTGCGGGTGATCACGTTCAAGGACGTCAACGTCGAGGAGCTGCCCAAGCCCGACATCAAGCTGCCGGAGTCCGGCGACTTCTCCTGAGGTCCACAGCGAACATCCACACCGAGGGTCCACAGCGAACATCCACACCGAGCGTCCACACCGAGCCGGGCGGGACGCGCGTCGTCCACAGGGCCTGCAGGGCGGTGACCGCGCAGGCGCCGCCGGCCGCAGGCTGGTGGCATGGACTCCCTTCCCAGCCGCATCCTCGGTGACTACGGCGAGCGCCTCGCCTGCCGGTATCTGACCGACCGGGGGCTGACCGTCCTCGACCGCAACTGGCGCTGCGCGCGGGGCGAGATCGACATCGTCGCCGAGGACGGCGGCTGCATCGTCATCTGCGAGGTGAAGACCCGCAGCTCCGAGCAATTCGGCGCCCCGTTCGAGGCCGTCACCCAGCGCAAGGTCCGACGGCTCCGACGCCTCGCCGGGCTGTGGCTCGAGACGGGTCGGTCGCCGGCCGAGGGGACCGGGCGCTCGGTGGCGCCCGGTGGCCTGCGGATCGACGTCATCTCGATCCTCTGCGCACCCGGCGCACCGGCCCGCCTCGAGCACCTGCGCGGCGTGTCGTGAGCGGGTTGGGGCGCACCATGGCGGTCGGGCTGCGCGGCGTGACCGGCTTCCTCGTCGACGTCGAGGCGCACGTGTCCCAAGGACTGCCGTCGTTCGTCATCAGCGGCCTCGGCGACTCCGCCGTCGCGCAGTCGCCGGGGCGGATCCGGGCGGCCGCGTCGGCCCTGGCGCTGCCGGCGAGCCAGCGGCGGATCACGGTCAACCTCTCGCCCGCGGGCGTGCGCAAGACCGGGCCGGGGTTCGACCTGGCGATCCTCGTCGCGGTGGCGGCCGCCATGGGCGCCGTGCCGCAGCGCGTCGTCTCCGACGTGCTGCATCTCGGCGAGCTCGGGCTCGACGGTGCGGTCCGCGGGGTCCCGGGGGTGCTGCCCGCCATCCACGCGGCCGCGCAGGAGGGCGTCCGGCACGTCGTCGTCCCGGTCGCGAATGCCGCGGAGGCCCGCCTCGTCTCCGGCGTCCAGGTGCACCCGGTCGCCGACGTGGCCGAGCTGATGCAGCGCTACGCCAACCTCGCGCGAGGCCGGCCCGTGGTCGAGGTGCCCGTGCCGCCCTCGCGGGAGCCGGCGTCGCCAGCCACGGGGATGGACCTCGCCGAGGTGCTCGGCCAGGCGGAGGCGAAGCTGGCCCTGGAGATCGCGGCGGCCGGTGGGCACCACCTGCTCATGGCGGGGCCGCCCGGGGCGGGCAAGACGATGCTCGCGGAACGGTTGCCCGGCCTGCTGCCGGGCCTCGACGAGCCTCGGTCCATGGAAGTGACGGCCATCCACTCCGTGCTGGGCGTCCTCGGCGACGACGTGCGGCTCATCCGGCGGCCGCCCTTCGTCGCCCCACACCACGGAGCGTCGACGGCTGCCGTCATCGGCGGCGGCAGCGGGCGGATCCGCCCCGGTGCCGTCACGCAGGCCCATGCCGGGGTCCTCTTCCTCGACGAGACGCCCGAGTTCGACAAGAACGTCCTGCAAGCGCTGCGGACCCCCCTCGAGCGCGGCACGGTGACTATCGCCAGGGCCGCGGAGACGGTCACCTTCCCAGCCCGCTTCCAGCTGGTCCTCGCCGCGAATCCCTGCCCGTGCGGCCACGGGTGGGGCAAGGGGCTGGACTGCACCTGCACCCCGCTCCTGCGCCGCAACTACTTCGGCAAGCTCTCCGGGCCCCTGCTCGACCGCGTGGACCTGCAGGTCCACGTGCAGCCGCCGGGTCTCACGTCCGCGGGACAGGCGCCGGGCGAGACCACCGCCACGGTGGCGGCGCGCGTGGCGCAGGCGCGGGCGGCCCAGCGCCACCGGTGGGCGGCTGCCCGTCGGGCCGTCGAGCTCAACAGCGAGGTCGCCGGCTCGGTCCTGCGCGAGCCGCCCTGGCGGCTACCGCGCCTGGACACCGCCCCGCTCGACCGGGCGCTCGAGCTGGGGTCGATCAGCCTGCGCGGATACGACCGCACGTTGCGCGTGGCGTGGACCATGGCGGACCTCGTGGGGCTGACCCGCCCGGTCCGCGAGCAGGTGGACCTGGCGCTCTCCTTGCGGCGGCAGGCGGCGGTGGCGGCATGACCGACGAGCGACGGGCGAGAGCTGCCCTGAGCCGGCTCGTCGAACCGTGTGACGCAACCGTCGCGGCGCTGCTGGACCGGGTCGGGGCCGTGGAGGCCGTCGAGCGAATCCGGTGGGCGGCCAAGGGGCTCGAGCGCTTCGCCGCCCGGGTGGAGCGGCTCGACGTCGACCAGGACCTCGCCAACGGCGCCCGGATCGGGGCGCGTGTCGTCATCCCCGGAGACGACGAGTGGCCGGCGCGGCTCGACGACCTCCCGATCCCGCCGTGGTGCCTCTGGGTCCGCGGACCGCTGGAGCTCGGGGCGGGCCTGCGCCGGTCGGTGGCGGTCGTGGGCGCGCGGATCTGCACCCCCTACGGTGAGCACTTCGCGGCCGAGCTCGGTGCCGCGCTCGCCGGCCGTGGCTGGGCGGTGGTCTCGGGCGCGGCCTTCGGGATCGACGCGGCGGCGCATCGTGGCTGCCTCGCGGTCGACGGCACCACCGTGGCGGTGCTCGCCGGCGGCATCGACCGCGTCTATCCCGCCGCCCACGGGCAGCTCCTGCAGCGCATCCTCGACCGGGGCGCCTGTGTCTCCGAGGTGGCACCGGGATCCGCGCCGATGAAGAGCCGTTTCCTGCACCGCAACCGGCTGATCGCGGCGCTGACCGCCGGCACGGTGGTCGTCGAGGCGGGGCTGCGGTCCGGCTCCCTCAACACCGCGCGTCACGCCACCGCGCTGCTCCGTCCGGTCGCCGCCGTGCCCGGGCCGGTCACCTCGATGAGCTCGGCCGGCTGCCACCAACACATCCGGTCGGGCGAGGCGGTCCTCGTCACGAGCGCGGCGGAGGTCATCGAGCTCGTCGGCGACGTGGGCGTCGACGCGTGCGAGGAGCCGAGCGGGCCGGTGCTGGCCGCCGACCACCTGCCGCCGGCCGAGGCGGGCGTCCTCGAGGCCCTGCCGGTGCGCGGCTCCATGGACCTCGACGGCCTCAGCGTCCTGACGACGTTGGCGCCCCTCGCGGTCCGAGCGGCGCTGGCCCGGCTCGAGGACCTCGGCCTCGCCGTCGCCGAGGAGGGCCGTTGGCGCAAGGCCCGAGCGCGCCGCTCCTGACCCCAGCCGCCCGGGGGTCGGGGCGCAGTCGTGACGGTCCCCGCGGCTGCCCCGCATCGTGGTCAGGCGCGGGGATGGGCCTGCTCGTAGCTGCGACGCAGCCGATCCACGGAGACGTGGGTGTAGATCTGGGTCGTCGCGAGGCTGGCATGGCCGAGGAGCTCCTGGACGTCCCGAAGGTCCGCGCCGCCTTCGAGCAGGTGCGTGGCCGCACTGTGGCGCAGTCCGTGGGGCCCGAGGTCCGGCGCGTCGGCGACCTGCGTGAGCAGCGCATGCAGGACGGCCCGGACCTGGCGGGCGTCCACGCGCCGGCCCCGCCGCCCCAGGAAGAGAGCGGAACCCGACGTGGCCGTGGAGAGGCGCGGGCGGACCGCGAGCCACTCCTCGAGGGCCCGGGCGGCCGGGGCCCCGAACGGCACCACCCGCTCCTTGGCCCCCTTGCCCATGACCCGCACCACGCGCTGGCCGAGGTCGAGGTCATCGACGTCCAGCGCGACGAGCTCGCCCACCCGGATCCCGCTTGCGTAAAGCAGCTCGAGCACCGCCCGGTCCCGGGCGTGCACAGGGTCGCCGTCGTCGGCCCGCACCGCGGCGACGTCGAGGAGCGTGCCCGCCTGGTCCTGCCGCAGCACGCCGGGCAGCGTCCGGACGCGCCTTGGCGCGACGAGGCGCAGAGACGGGTCCCGCTCGACCCGGCCGGTCGAGTGGGCCCAGGAGAAGAACGTGCGCGCGGAGGCCGCCCGGCGGGCGAGCGTGGCCCGGGCGGCGCCGCCGGCGGCCTGGTCACCGAGCCACGCGCGCAGGTCGGCGAGCCGGATGTCCCCCGCACCGGCCAGCCCCCGCCCGGCCACGAAGGCGAGCAGGTGACGAACGTCTCCGAGGTAGGCGCGCCGGGTGTGCTCGGACCGGCCACGCTCGGCTCCGAGGTGCCGGGAGAAGGCGTCGAGCAGGGCGGCCTGCGACGACTCGCGCGCGGCCATCGCAGCCGAGCCGTCAGCGCCGTCCGACAGACCTGCCATGCCGGCACCTTCGCGCACGCAGGTCGGACAGGCAAGGACATCCTGCCGGCGGTCGGCGCCGGCGCGCCGGAGCCCCCGGTCCACGGTCGACTCAGCCCGGCGGTCAGAGAGGGCGGAGGGGGAGCAGCCTGATCGGCCGTGGCATGAGCAGGCTGAGCGGGTCGAGGTAGTCGTGGCCGCGCAGCACGCCCCAGTGCAGGCACGCGCGCGGCGCGCAGTGGCCCGCTGCCGGGGCGACGCGCCCGATGGCCGCGCCACCGGCGACGAGGGTCCCGACCGGTGGCGGGCCGGTGACCGGCTCGAAGGTGCTGCGCAGCCCTCCGGCGTGGGTGACCACGACCACGCCGCGACCGGCCAGCAGGCCGGTATACGTGACCCGCCCCGCGCCCGGAGAGAGGACCGCCTGCCCGGCCGTGGCCTCGAGGTCGACCCCGCGGTGGCCGGGGGACCAGCGGTGCTCGGGCCGGTCGAAGGCTCTCGCCACCGCCGGGCGGGGGGAGAGCGGCCACTGCCACCCGCGGCTCGTGCCGGCCCCCGAGGGCTCGCCGGCGTCGGCGGCGAGGCTCCCCACGGTGGCGGAAGCACCCCCGAGCGCGACCACCGTGGCGGTGAGCGCCGTGGCGAGGGCGAGAACGGCCGTGCCGATGGGCATGTCGGCCACGCTAGGCGCGTCCCGCGTCGGCCGGGCGACCGATGCCGCGGCGGTGGACGACGCGCTGACGTGGTCGTCGCCCTGTGGACGCTCAGGCCTTGGCGCGGCTGAGGGCGCTGAGACGCCGGCTCGCCTCGACGAGGACGTCGTCACGCTTGCAGAAGGCGAAGCGGATCAGCGTCCTCGCCGCGTCGCGGTCGTCGCAGAAGACCGATACCGGCACCCCCACCACCCCGGCGAGCTCCGGCAGGCGCCGAGCGAACTCGACCCCGTCCAGCGCCCCGAGGGGTGCCGCGTCGGCGATGACGAAGTAGGTGCCCGCCGGCCGGGACACCTCCAGCCCGCTGGCGGCGAGCGCCGAGCAGAGCAGGTCGCGCTTGCGCTGCAGGGATGCGGCGAGCCCGGCATACACCTCGTCGTCGAGGCCGAGGGCGAGCGCCACCGCGGGCTGGAACGGCCCAGACCCGACGAAGGTGATGAACTGCTTGACGGTGCGGGCCGCCGAGACGACCTCGCGGGGACCGCAGAGCCAGCCGACCTTCCAGCCGGTCACCGAGAACGTCTTGCCGGCCGAGGAGATGGTGATGGTCCGCTCCGCCATGCCGGGCAGGCTCGCCATCGGCACATGCTCCACACCGTCGAAGACCAGGTGCTCGTAGACCTCGTCGGTGACGACCCACGCGTCGTGCTGCCTCGCCAGCGACGCGACGAGCTCGAGCTCGGCGCGGGTGAAGACCTTGCCCGTGGGGTTGTGCGGCGTGTTGAGCAGCACGAGTCTCGTCCGGCTCGAGAAGGCGGCCCGCAGGGACGCCTCGTCCACGGCGAAGTCGGGGAAGCGCAGCACCGACGTGCGGCGCGCGGCGCCGGAGAGCGCGATCGTCGCGGCATACGAGTCGTAGTAGGGCTCGAAGGTCACCACCTCGTCGCCGGCCTCGCACAGCGCGAGGATCACCGAGGCGATCGCCTCGGTGGCGCCGACGGTGACGAGGACCTCCGACGCCGGGTCGACGCGCAGCCCGTAGAACCGCTCCTGGTGCCGGGCGATCGCGAGGAGCAGCTCCGGGACGCCCGGGCCGGGCGGGTACTGGTTGCGACCCGCGTCGATGGCCGCCTTCGCCGCCTCGAGCATGACGCGCGGGCCGTCGGTGTCCGGGAACCCCTGCCCGAGGTTGATGCTCCCCGTCCGCTGCGCGAGCGCCGTCATCTCGGCGAAGACCGTCGTGCCGAAGCCGGCCAACGGGGCGTCTCGGCGCAGGGACGGCATACCGGCATGGTAGACGGCGACGCCCCGCACGCGCCCGCGCTCAGAGGTTGGTCGGGTTGGAGCCGGAGTCGATGACGACCCCCTTCCGGCCGGTGTCGCCGAGCGTGGTGCCGACGAGCCCGCGGCCCGAGGCGATGAAGGCGAAGAGGTAGTGGTCGGGGAAGAGCTGCAGCTTGAGGACACCGAAGTCGGAGCGGTCGAAGACCTGGCTGCCGACGTGCTTGGAGGACCGGTTCGACAACGACTTGCCGCCCGTGCCGACGACGAAGGAGCGGATGCCGGCGGCGTCGAGGGCGCCCGTGCTGTTCATCTTGGCGAACCGCTCGTAGTTGTGGTTGTGGCCCGATAGGACGATGTCGGCGTGCGCGGTCTGCAGCAGGGCCCAGATCGGGGCGGCCGCGGTGTAGTCCGTAATGGAGTTCGGCGAGGTGTAGCGCGCCTGGTGCCACGTGGCCAGGATGTGCGCCCCCGGGTGAGCGGCGAGGTCGGACTTGAGCCACGCGTACTGCGGCGACGTGCTCGACATGGGGACCTCCGAGTTGAGCGCGTAGCCGCGCCACCCGTTGCCGATGTCCCACGCGTAGTAGAGGGCGCCGTTCGTCGCGTTCTTGACGACGGGCCCGAAGTACGAGGTGTACCCGGCCGCCCCGGCTGTCTGGTAGTCGTGGTTGCCGGGGACCGGCCGCGTGACCGCCTTGAAGGAGCCCCACGTCGGCGCGTACTTGGTGTTGTAGTCGCTGAGGGAGCCCAGCTCGTAGGCGTTGTCACCGAGCGGCAGGACGAACTTCGGCGCGTTGGCGCGGATCACGTCACCCGTGGAGCCCGCGTTGGTGCCGGATCCCGCGATGTCACCGGCGGCCATGACGACGACCGGGACGACCGCAGCGGTCGATGTGGGGGCGGTGACGCCCACCACGGCTGTGATCGAGACGACGGCGGCCGCTGCCGCCCGGGCAAGTCTGATGCGCATGGTGTGGCCCCTCTGTCGGTCCGGTCCTCCCCGCGGACTGGTCAGTGGTCGCCCATTGTGTATGCCGTGAAGCCGGCGCGCAGCGGAATGTGCGCGGTGACGGACCGCCCGCTCAGGCAAGGCCGCAGGCGGTGATCCGGTAGAGCGTGTAGCGCCCCGAGGTCGCCACCCTCGTCAGGCCGGGGACCGCGGCGAGGTGCATGAGACCCGAGGACCGCTCGGGAAGGTCGAGCCAGTAGACGTCGGGCGACTCGACGACGAAGCGCACGCCCTGACGACGCAGCGCCGCGCACACGTCGGGCCGAGCGGCCATGTCCCGAAGGCCGGTCCCGATGACCACCTCGTCCCCGGCCGCTGCCATGGGGATCGAGCGGTAGAGCGTGCGCGTGCCCGTGAGGGCATAGAGCAGCGGGGAGCCGTTCTCCGGGCGCCCCGCGACCACCTGCCCGGGCGGCACGAAGGCGGCCAGGCGCTCGAGGTCCGCCTGCCGAGCGGGGTCGAGGATGATTCTCTCGGGCAGGGCGGGGTGGAAGTAGTCCCGCAGGAGGCGGCTGCGGTCGGCATGGTCGGCGACGACGGTGAGGAGCGGCACCGCGCCCACGGCGGCGGCCGCCACGAGAAAGGGCGCCCGCCGCAGTGCGGGCACGCGCCGTAGCAGCGCCCGGAGCGCAGGAGCAGCCGCCGCGACCATGACCACGCCGGGCACGGTGGCGAGCGAGGCCAGGCGGACCTTGTCGTTGTACCAGTACCCCGTGACGAGGGCCGTCCACTCGGACGTCGACGACGCGGCGAGGACGTAGAGGCCCACGCAGCACACCCACATCGCGAGGACCGGGGCGGCCGCCCGCGCCCGCGTGAGGATCCACCCCGTGCCGAGGGCGACCAGGGCCAGCAGTCCCCAGGCCACCGACGTGACCTGCAGGCGACCCCCGACGCTCTCGACGAGGGCGGTCCACACGGACACGTGACCCGGCCAGCCGTAGGCCTGCGTTGCGGCAAGGCGGGAGGAGACCAGGGGTGCGGCCAGCACGCCGGCCGCGACGACGGCGACCACGGCCGCGATGTCGCGCACCACCACGGTCCACGGCGAGTGTCCGAGCACCCCGGCCCGCAACCGGGCGGCGAAGAACCACGCGAGGGCGAAGACGACGAGGGAGACCAAGGCGTTGGGGTGGACGAGGGCGAGGCCGGGCAGGGCGGCGACGAACGCGAGGACCTGGCCCGGGCGCCGCGAACGGGCTGCCTGGAGCATGAGGGCGAGCGCCCCGGAGGTCAGCGCCGTGCCCATGAGGTTGGGCCAGAGGACCCCCCAGCCGAGGAGCATGGTGGGAAAGGCCACGAAGCCCGCGGCCGCGAACCCGCCGGCGTAGAGCACGAGGCGCGAGGTGCCGAGGGCGTGCCGCACGAGGGCCACGCAGCCGACCGGCCACACGACGGCCGCGAGCACGACGGTGGCGGCGTTCGCCGCCGCGAGGATGGGCACGTGGACGGCGAGCATGCCCGTGGCCGTCCAGGCGTGGAAGCCGCTCGGGTAGAGGGAGCCGTTGGTCGGGGCGAAGTTGCCGGTGTCGAGGAAGAGCCGGACCCGGTTGAGGTGGAAGACGGCATCCGGGCTGTCCACGAGCTCGTCGGGCCGGCCGATGGCCGGCAGGAGCGTGATCAGGGTGACGGCGACCCCGATGCCGCAGGCCACCGCGGCGTCCGGTCGAGGCCGGCCGAGCCACCGCCGGGAGCGGGTGAGGTGGGGGCCGTCGCGGTGCAGGAGGTGGCCGAGCAGCGCCGCCACCGCGGTCGTCCCGGCCGTGGCGGCGACGAGGAGCGGCAAGGACCACCGCACGCCGGCGAGCCCAGCCACGGTGGCCCAGCCGCCGAGGACGGCGACGGAGACGGCGGGGGAGATGGCAACGGCCTCGAGGCCCCGCGCACCGAGCGCCCGCACGACCAGCCAGCCGGGGACGAGCAGGAGGGCCGTCAGGACGGTGAGGACCGGGATCGCCTCGGTCCAGCTCGCCATGCGCCCTCCACCGTCGATCGGGTCCCCTCCGCGCCCATTGTGGCGGGTGCCGGGGATTTCGCCCCCACCCGGGGCAGGCCATAGGATCGGGGGTGGTCCGGTGTGCCTCGTGCGCGCCGCGACCGTAATTCGCGCGTCTTCTGCCGGACGGAGCTCCCCCGCGGGGCTCGGTCCGGGGCGCACCACGGCAGTCCCGGCGGGTCCGGGCGGGGTGCGTGCAAGGCGCCAGGCGCGAGACGTATGCCGTCCAGCCCGGTCCTTCGGGCGGGGGGCGGCACGTCCCGCGGACAACTGACAACACCACGACAAGGGAGGACAACGGCATGGCCGTCGTCACCATGCGCCAGCTCCTCGAGAGCGGCGTTCACTTCGGGCACCAGACCCGACGCTGGAACCCCAAGATGAAGCGCTTCATCATGACCGAGCGCAACGGCATCTACATCATCGACCTGCAGCAGTCGCTGACCTACATCAACAACGCCTACGAGTTCGTCAAGGAGACCGTCGCCCACGGCGGCACCATCCTGTTCGTCGGCACGAAGAAGCAGGCCCAGGAGCCCGTCGCCGAGCAGGCGACGCGCGTCGGCATGCCCTACGTCAACCACCGCTGGCTCGGCGGCATGCTCACCAACTTCTCGACGATCTCCAAGCGGCTCACGCGCCTCAAGGAGCTCGAGGAGCTCGACTTCGACGACGTGGCCGGCTCCGGCTACACGAAGAAGGAGCTGCTCATCCTCGGCCGCGAGAAGGACAAGCTCGAGAAGACCCTCGGCGGCATCCGCTCGATGACCAAGGTCCCCTCCGCCGTGTGGGTCGTCGACACGAAGAAGGAGCACCTCGCCGTCGACGAGGCCCGCAAGCTGGGTCTGCCGGTCATCGCCATCCTCGACACCAACTGCGACCCCGACGAGGTCGACTACAAGATCCCCGGCAACGACGACGCCATCCGGTCCGTCACGCTGCTGACCCGCGTCGTCGCGGACGCCGTCGCCGAAGGTCTCGTCCAGCGCTCGTCCGGCCGCAGCGGCGGTGACGCCGCGGCGGAGGAGCCGCTCGCCGAGTGGGAGCGGGAGCTCTACGCCGAGGCCGCCGCCGTCGCCGACGCCCCGTCGGCACCCGCCGAGGACGCCGCACCGGCGGAGGCGGCCCAGGCCGCCGCCGTGGAGGCGACGGACGCCGCTGCCGAGGAGACCGCACCGGCGGCCGTCCCGGGCAGCGAGCAGGCCCCGGCCGTGGCCTCCTCGCTCAACGCCGAGCCGGGCAGCGCCAACGCCTGACGTCCCGGGGGGCCCCCGAGCCGGCAGCCAGCCGGCCCGGCACCCCCCGCAGCCACACAGCAGCCACCAGCACCGACGAAAAGAGCGAACTACACCCATGGCGAACTACACCGCCGCTGACATCAAGGCGCTTCGCGAGCAGACCGGCGCGGGCATGATGGACGTCAAGAAGGCTCTCGACGAGTCCGAGGGCGACCGCGCCAAGGCAGTCGAGATCCTGCGCGTCAAGGGACTCAAGGGCGTGACGAAGCGCGAGGGCCGTTCGGCCTCCAACGGGCTCGTCGCGGCCGCGGCCCGGGACGGCGTCGGCACCCTCGTCGAGGTCAACTGCGAGACCGACTTCGTGGCCAAGGGCGAGAAGTTCATCGCCCTGGCCGACCAGGTGCTCGCGCAGGCCGTGGCGTCCGGAGCCGAGGACGCCGCCACCCTCCTGGCGAGCACGCTCGACGACGGCACGTCCGTCAAGGAGCTGCTCGACGAGGCCAACGCCACGATCGGGGAGAAGATCGAGGTGCGCCGCGTGGCCCGCCTCGAGGGCGACCGGGTCGTGTCCTACCTGCACAAGACGAGCCCTGACCTGCCCGCGCAGATCGGCGTCCTCGTCGCGCTCGAGGGGGGCGACGACACCGTCGGCCGCGACGTCGCGATGCACATCGCGGCGTTCTCGCCGTCCGTCCTGACCCGCGACGAGGTCCCGGCCGAGACGGTCGAGAACGAGCGTCGGGTCGCCGAGGCGACCGCGCGCGAGGAGGGCAAGCCCGAGGCCGCGCTGCCGCGCATCGTCGAGGGCCGGGTCGGCGGCTACTTCAAGGAGAACGTCCTGCTCGAGCAGCCGTTCGCCAAGGACGCGAAGAAGACCGTCGCCAAGGTGCTCGAGGAGGCCGGGGCCAAGGCGACCGCCTTCGCCCGCTTCCGCGTCGGCCAGTAGCTCGCGAGGTGTCCGCGGGTCGGGGGGCGCCCCCCTGACCTCGGCGGACGCTACGATGGCCACGATGCCGGTCGTCCCTGTGGGGGACGACCGGCGTCGTCGTCTGCCGGCCGCCTGCGAATCCGCTTGCGGGGCAGTCCTTGTCTCACACATCACAGCGCTCCGATATACCCAGCGGGGTATAATTGAGCTATGAAAACCACGACCTCGCTCGTGGTCCTGGGAGCGGGAACGGCCGGCACGATGGTCGTCAACAAGCTCCGTCGCCGGCTCCCGGCCAGCCACTGGCGCATCACCGTCATCGACCGCAACGACACCCACGACTACCAGCCGGGGTATCTCTTCCTCCCCTTCGGCGCCACGACGCCCGAGCAGGTGCGTCGTGCGAGGCATCCCCTCATCGCAGACGGGGTCGAGCTCGTCCTCGCGGAGGTCGACCGGGTGGATCCGGACGCCCGCACCGTGCGTCTGCAGGACGGGCGGGAGATCGCCTACGACTACCTCGTCATCGCGTCCGGCACGACTCCCAGGCCGGACCAGACGCCCGGCATGCTCGGTGAGCAGTGGCACCGCTCGGTGGGCGAGTTCTACACCTACGACGGCGCCCTCGCCCTGCGCGAGCAGCTCGCCCACTTCACCGGCGGACGGCTCGTCGTGCACATCACGGAGCTGCCGATCAAGTGCCCGGTCGCCCCGCTCGAGTTCACCTTCCTCGCCGACGACTGGCTGCGCCACCGTCGCCTGCGCGAGCGCACCGAGCTGGTCTTCGTCACGCCCCTCGACGGCGCCTTCACCAAGCCCGTCGCGAGCCGGGAGCTCGGCCACCTGCTCGAGGAGCGCGGCGTGGGCGTCGAGACCGACTTCCTCGTCGAGCGCATCGACCAGGAGCGCAAGGTCCTCGTCTCCTACGACGAGCGTGAGGTGCCCTACGACCAGCTCGTCACCGTCCCGCTCAACATGGGGGCCGACTTCGTGGCCCGCTCCGGCCTCGGCGACGAGCTGAACTACGTCCCCGTCGACCGGCACACGCTGCGTTCGACGGCCTACGAGACGATCTTCGCCCTCGGCGACGCGAGCAACATCCCCACCTCCAAGGCGGGCTCGGTGGCGCACTTCTCGGTGGACGTCTTCGTCGACAACTTCGTCGACCTCGTGGCCGGCCGGCCGATGACCCGGTCCTTCGACGGCCACGCCAACTGCTTCGTCGAGTCCGGCGGGGGCTAGGCGCTGCTGCTCGACTTCAACTACGACACCGAGCCGCTCACCGGCACGTTCCCGCTCCCCGTCGTCGGGCCGCTTCGCCTGCTCAAGGCCTCGCGGGCCAACCACGTCGGCAAGCTCGCCTTCCGCCACCTCTACTGGCACGTCCTGCTGCCCGGGCGACCGATGGGCCTGCCCGCCCAGCTGTCCATGGCGGGCAAGAGGCCCGCCGCCTGAGAAAGGAACGTCACGATGACCACCACGACCATCGCCGGCCACCCCGTCGAGGTCAACGAGGAGGGCTTCCTCACCAACCCGCGCCAGTGGAGCGACGAGCTCGGTGCCGAGCTGGCCCGCCTCATCGGGATCGAGCTCGGCCCCGAGCACTGGAAGCTCGTCCACTTCCTGCGCGACGACTTCGCCGCCCAGGGCGAGACGGCCACGCTGCGCCGCGTGAGCACGTCGACCGGCGTGCCCGTGAAGCAGCTCTTCGCCCTCTTCCCCGGCAAGCCGGCGAAGAAGCTGGCCTACGTCTCCGGGCTGCCCAAGCCCAAGGGGTGCGTCTGAGCCGCCTCCCGGTATGCCGGTCCACCCACCCACCCACTCGAAGGAGGCCTTCCCATGACCGACACCATGCCGGTGATCCTCCCGTCGTTCGACGATGCGGCGACCAGCGGCCGCAAGCTCGCGATCATCTGCAGCAAGGGCACCCTCGACATGGCCTACCCCGGGCTCGTCCTCGCCAACGCCGCCCTCGGTGAGGGCATCGAGACCCACCTGTTCTTCACCTTCTGGGGCTTCGACATGATCAACAAGAGGACCATGGGCGACCTCAAGTTCACCCCGCTCGGCAACACCGCGACCCACGTGCCCCAGGGGCTCGGCGGCATACCGGGCATGACGCATCTGGCCACGTCGCAGATGAAGAAGGCCATGGCCGAGCTCGACATCCCCGAGGTCCCCGACTTCCTCGACCAGATCGTCGCCTCCGGCGGTCACCTGTGGGCCTGCCGCATGTCGGCCGACCTGCAGCACCTCCACGAGGCGGACCTGCGTGACGACGTCGAAGGCATCATCTCCGCCGCCGACTTCATGGAGCTCACCGAGGGGGCGCAGATCCTCTTCATCTGACCGGGTAGGCCAGGCCCCGAGAGGAGCAGCCGCCAGTCGTCGCCGGACCGGGACCCCTGGCCGGATCGGCGCCGGGAGCGGCGGTGTGGAAGGATCGGGCGACCGCCCCGCACACCGCCCAGGAGGCTCCGTCATGCCCGACGCCCTGACCGTCCCGCTCCGGCGGGTCCTGCTCAAGCTCTCGGGGGAGGCGTTCGGCGGGGGCAAGGTCGGCGTCGACCCGGCCGTCGTGGCGGGGATCGCCAGGCAGATCGCGCCCGCCATCCGCCAGGGCGTGCAGGTGGCCGTCGTCGTGGGAGGCGGCAACTTCTTCCGCGGCGCCGAGCTGCAGCAACGCGGCATGGACCGCACCCGGGCCGACTACATGGGCATGCTCGGCACGGTCATGAACTGCCTCGCGCTGCAGGACTTCCTCGAGAAGGAGGGCGTCGAGACACGGGTGCAGTCGGCGATCTCGATGACCCAGATCGCCGAGCCCTACATCCCACGGCGGGCGATCCGCCACCTCGAGAAGGGACGCGTCGTGATCTTCGGCGCAGGGGCCGGGATGCCGTTCTTCTCCACCGACACCGTGAGCGCGCAGCGGGCGCTGGAGATCAAGTGCGACGCGGTGCTCATGAGCAAGAACGGCGTCGACGGGGTCTACGACTCCGACCCGCGCCGCAACCCGGACGCGCAGAAGCTCGACACCGTCACCTTCACCGAGGCGATCTCGGGCGGGCTCAAGGTCGTCGACGCCGCCGCGTTCGCCCTGTGCATGGAGAACAAGCTCCCGATGGTCGTCTTCGCCATGGAGGGCCCGGGAAACATCACCCGCGCGCTGCTGGGTGAGAGGATCGGCACGCTGGTCACCAACGACTGATGCCCGTGCGAGCAGCGCCGGGCGTCGGCGTCCGCAGCCGCACCCCGGTCACCACCGGTCACCACAGACGAGGAAAGAAAACCCGATGATCGAAGAGACCCTGTTCGAGGCCGAAGAGAAGATGGACAAGGCCGTCGAGGTCGTGAAGGAGGACTTCGCCGGCATCCGGACCGGCCGGGCCAACCCTGGGCTGTTCAACAAGCTGCAGGTCGAGTACTACGGCGCCCCGACCCCGCTGCAGCAGCTCGCCTCCTTCCAGAACCCGGAGGCTCGCACGATCCTCGTCATCCCGTTCGACAAGTCGGCGATGCACGCCATCGAGAAGGCCATCCGCGACTCCGACCTCGGCGTCAACCCGAGCAGCGACGGCAACCAGATCCGCTGCGTGATGCCGGAGCTGACGGAGCAGCGTCGCCGCGACTACATCAAGCTCGCGCACCAGAAGGCCGAGGAGGCCCGGGTCTCCGTCCGCAACATCCGGCGCAAGGCCAAGACGGACCTCGACCGTCTCGTCAAGGACGGAGAGGTCGGCGAGGACGAGGGGGCGCGAGCCGAGAAGGAGCTGGACGCGCTGACGAAGAAGCACGTCGACCTCGTCGACTCCCTCGTCAAGTCCAAGGAGACCGAGCTGCTCGAGGTGTGACCTCGATGCTCGCCCGCCCATGTCCTCCGACGAGCCAGCAGAGTCCTCGGGCACCGAGGAGCGCTCCGGCAGCGAGGCGCCACCCGTTCCGGAGCCGGAGCACCACGGAGAGGGACTGCTCGAGGTGACTGCCCCCGTCCCCTACGAGGCCTCGCTCGACGACGTCGCGACGCTGCCACCCGAGGAGGTCCTCGAGAAGAAGCCGCCGCGCGCCGGCCGCGACCTCAAGGCCGCGATCGCGGTGGGCCTCACCCTGGGCGGGCTCGTCGTCGGCACCCTGGCGGTGCGGAAGGAGTCGTTCCTCGTCCTGCTCATGGCCGCCGTGGCAGTCGGCGTCTGGGAGATGCGGGCCGCCCTGCGGCCGACCGGGGCGCGGGCCGCGCTGGCCCCAGCGGTCCTCGGCTCTGTCGGGATGCTGTGGGCCGCGTATGCCGGCGGGCCGGCCGCCCTCACCGCGGCCTGGTGCCTCGCCTCCGTCGCGGTGGTCCTGTGGCGCGCCGCCGGCCCCCCGGAAGGCGCAGCGCGGGACGTGCTCGGCGGCATGTTCATCGTCACCTACCCGGCGTTCCTCGCCGGCTTCTGCGCGCTCCTGCTCGCAGCCGAGGACGGCGTCGGCCGGGTCTTCGTCTTCATCCTCATCACCGTGTGCAGCGACGTCGGGGGGTATGCCGCGGGCGTCCTCCTCGGCAGGCACCCCATGGCGCCGTCCATCAGCCCGAAGAAGTCGTGGGAGGGATTCGGCGGGTCGGTGCTCCTCTGCGTCGCCGGGGGCGCCGTCACGGTGCGCCTGATCCTCGGCCAGCCGTGGTGGATCGGGATGCTCCTCGGCGTCGGCGTCGCCGTCGCCGCCACGGTCGGGGACCTCATGGAGTCCCTGCTCAAGCGCGACCTCGGCATCAAGGACATGTCCAACCTCCTTCCCGGCCACGGTGGCCTGATGGACCGGCTCGACTCGCTCATCGTCGTCGCGCCCATCGTCTGGGCGGTCCTCACCCTGCTCGCGCCGACCGCCCGGTAGGCGGACCGACCACGCTGGCGGGCCTGAGACAATGGACGGGCCATGAGCACCTCCGAGCCCTCCGCGCCCTCCGCGCCCTCCCGGCGTCCCGTCCCCCTGCCCGAGCCGACGACCGCCCCACCGGTCCCCGGCCAGCTGACCTTCCGCGCGCCCCGGCGCGCGAAGCCGCCGCGGCACCTCGCCGACCTCAGCCCGGCCGAGCGCACCGACGCGGTGGTGCGCCTCGGGCAGCAGGGCTTCCGCGCCCGGCAGCTGTCGACGCACTACTTCGATCGGCTCACCCTCGACCCGGAGCGGATGACCGACCTGCCCAAGGCCGTGCGTGGCGGCCTGGTCGCGGACCTCCTGCCCACCCTGCTCACCCCCGTCGTGCGGCGCACCGCGGACGACGGCCAGACGATGAAGTACGCGTGGCGCCTGCACGACCGCGCCATCGTCGAGTCGGTCCTCATGCGCTACCCGGGGCGGGTGACGATCTGCATCTCGAGCCAGGCCGGGTGCGGCATGAACTGCCCCTTCTGCGCCACCGGACAGGCCGGGCTCACGCGCAACCTGTCCACCGCCGAGATCGTCGAGCAGGTGGTGTGGGCGGCGCGGGCGCTGCGGGCCGGGGAGCTCGCCGGTGGCGAGGCGGCCGACCGCGAGGCCCCGCTGCGCGTCAGCAACGTCGTCTTCATGGGCATGGGGGAGGCCCTCGCCAACTACCAGCAGGCCATCGGCGCCATCCGGCGGCTCACCGACCCGGTCCCGGACGGCCTCGGCCTGTCGGCGAGGGGGATCACGATGTCGACGGTGGGGCTCGTGCCGGGCATCGACAAGCTCGCCGCCGAGGGGGTGCCCGTGACGCTCGCACTGTCGCTGCACGCACCCGACGACGAGCTGCGCAACGAGCTCGTGCCGATCAACACCCGGTGGTCGGTCGACGAGGCGCTCGACGCCGCGCACCGCTACTACGCGACGACCGGCCGACGCGTGTCCATCGAGTACGCCCTGATCCGGGACATCAACGACCAGGGCTGGCGGGCCGACCTGCTCGGGGAGAAGCTGCGCCGGCGCGGCCGCGGCTGGGTCCACGTCAACCCCATCCCGCTCAACCCGACGCCCGGGTCCAAGTGGACCGCCTCCCGGCCGGGGGTCGAGCAGCACTTCGTCGAGCGGTTGCGGGCCCACGGCATACCGACGACGGTGCGCGACACCCGCGGCCAGGACATCGACGGGGCGTGCGGGCAGCTGGCGGCGTCCACCGCCTGACCGCCGAGCGGCCACGGGCTGCCAAGCCGGTCACTCCCGCCCCGGCCCACTGGCACCGCCCGGTGCGGGACGGCAGAGTGAGGCCATGAGCACCGGCGCCTACGCCCGCACCTACCAGGCCAGCATCGAGGACCCCGCCGCGTTCTGGGGGGCGGCTGCGCAGGACATCGACTGGGTCACGCCCCCGACCACCGTCCTCGACGACTCGAACGCGCCGTTCTACCGGTGGTTCCCCGACGGCGAGCTCAACGTGTGCTTCAACGCCGTGGACCGGCACGTGGCCGCGGGCCGGGGCGACCAGCCGGCCATCCGCTACGACTCTCCCGTGACCGGGACCACGCGCACCATTGCGTATGCCGAGCTGCTCGAGCAGGTGCGGGCGGTCGCGGGGGGCCTGAGGGGGCTCGGGGTCGACAAGGGCGACCGGGTCGTCATCTACATGCCGATGGTGCCCGAGGCGGTCGTCGCGATGCTCGCCTGCGCCCGGATCGGCGCCGTCCACTCCGTCGTCTTCGGCGGCTTCGCCCCACAGGAGCTCGCCGCGCGCATCGACGACGCCGCGCCCAAGGTCATCCTGTCCGCCTCGTGCGGGGTGGAGCCGAGCCGGGTCGTGCCCTACAAGCCGTTCCTCGACGAGGCGATCAACCGGTCCGCGCACCAGCCCGACACGTGCGTCATCCTCCAGCGCGAGCAGCAGCCGGCCGAGCTCGGGGAACGCGACGTCGACTGGCGCGACTTCGTCGCCGGTGACGCGGCCCGGGCGGGCGCCGACCCGGTCCCCGTGCGCGGCACCGACCCGCTCTACGTCCTCTACACGTCCGGCACGACGGGCAAGCCGAAGGGCATCGTGCGCGACAGCGGTGGGTATGCCGTGGCGCTGCGCTGGTCGATGAAGGCCATCTACGACGTCGGGCCGGGCGAGACGCTCTTCACGGCGAGCGACGTCGGATGGGTCGTCGGCCACTCCTACATCGTCTACGCGCCGCTGCTCACCGGCGCCACGACGGTGCTCTACGAGGGCAAGCCGGTCGGCACCCCGGACGCCGGGGCCTTCTGGCGGGTCATCGCGGACTACGGCGTCAAGGCCCTCTTCACGGCCCCGACGGCCTTCCGCGCGATCAAGAAGGAGGACTCCGGGGCCACGCTCCTCGCGGCATACGACCTCGCCGGCTTCGAGACGCTCTTCCTCGCTGGGGAGCGGCTCGACCCGGACACCTACGAGTGGGCTTCCGCCACGCTCCGGGTGCCGGTCATCGACAACTGGTGGCAGACGGAGACCGACTGGCCGATCGCGGCCAACCCCAAGGGCATCGAGCAGCTGCCGATCAAGCCGGGGTCGCCCTCGGTCCCGGTGCCGGGCTACGACGTGCGGGTGCTCGACGGGGAGGGCAACGAGGTCGAGCGGGGCCGGGAGGGGGCGATCTGCATCAGGCTGCCCATGCCGCCGGGGACCCTGCCGACGCTGTGGCGCGACGACGAGCGCTACGTCAGCTCCTACCTGTCCGCCTACCCCGGCTACTACCTCACCGGAGACGGCGGCTACATCGACGAGGACGGCTACATCTTCGTCATGGGCCGCACCGACGACGTCCTCAACGTCGCGGGCCACCGGCTCTCGACCGGCTCCATCGAGTCCGCCCTGGCCGGGCACGAGGCGGTCGCCGAGTGCGCCGTCATCGGTGTGCGCGACGAGCTCAAGGGCCAGGTGCCGAGGGCCCTGGTCGTGCTCAAGTCCGGCGTCGACGCCGCAGCCGACGGGGAGCGGATCTGCAGGGAGCTCGTCCAGCGGGTCCGGGCGGAGGTGGGCGCGGTCGCCGCCCTGCAGCAGGTCGACATCGTCCCGGGCCTGCCGAAGACCCGCTCCGGCAAGATCCTGCGCAAGACGATGCGCGAGATCGCCGACGGTGGCTCGCCCTCGGTGCCCGCCACCATCGAGGACGCCGGCGTCCTCGACGCGCTCGGCCCCGTCCTGCGCCGGGACTGAACCACCCCCTCACGTCGAGTGGCCAGTTCCGTGCAGGGCCCGCACCCACCTGCCCCGCCCCCACGTCGAGTGGCCAGTTCCGTGCAGGGCCCACGCGCGTCCCGGGGCAACGCTCACGTGGCAATGCGTGCAACCGCTGCGTCGAGGTCGTCGACGAGGTGCAGTGAGCCCGCCATCCGCCGGCTCCGGGCCAGCGCCTGCAGCGCCGGCCAGATCGGCAGCTGCTCCGTCCAGTGCCACCGACCGACCAGGACGAGGGGTGGCAGCGGCGCCTCCTCGCGGGCGTAGTAGAGGGGCGTGACCGCCTGGAAGATCTCCTGCACGGTGCCCGCCGCGCCGGGCAGCACGACGACGCCCCCCGTGCAGCGGGCGAGGAGGCCGTCCTCGCGGATCGCGTTGGAGAAGTACTTGGCCACGACGTCGCAGAAGACGTTGGGCGGCTCGTGGCCATAGAACCACGTCGGGATGCCGAGCGAGCGGGCCGACGGGCCCAGCGTGTCCGTCGGCGCTGGCGGCTCGTCGCCGACGATGGTCTGGCGCACCTGCAGCGCGAGCGACGCCCACGAGGTGACGTCAGGGCGGAAGGAGGGCACCCGCTCCAGCCGACCGAGCGCCTCGGACAGGGCGACGCGGTCGCGGCAGAACGCCCCGAGGTTGGCCGCCTCCATCGCACCCGGGCCCCCGCCGGTCGCGACGAGGTGCCCCGCCTCGGCCAGGTCGTGTCCCAGGCCAGCGGCGGCGGCATACCCCGTCGACCCGCGGGCCAGCGCGTGCCCACCCATGACGCCCACGACCGACCGGCCGGCGACGAACTCGTCCAGCTCGTCGGTGACCGCGTCGTCGTGGATGGCGCGGATCAGCGTGCAGTAGGCGTCGGTGCGTAGCCGGGCGTCGACCGACCAGGCGTAGGCGCGGGCGTCGGGGGTCGCCGCGTAGCCACCGGCGTCCAGCCCGGCATACAGCTCCTGCGGCAGGTAGAGGCCCCGCCAGGGGTCGACGGGCGCATCCGTCACGGCGGGGAAGAGGATCGCGCCCCGGACCTGGAGCGCGTGCGCGACGTCGGCCGGAACCGTGCCACCGAGCACGACGAGCCCCCTGAGGTCGTCGTGCTCGGCCAGCCGGTCGCCGTAGGCCGTGAGGTCGAGGTGCTGCAGGCGCAGTCCGCGAAGGGAGCCGCCCCCGTCGAGGTGGTCGTCCAGCTCGTCGAGGTCCTCGATCTCCATGGCGCCATTGTGCCGAGCCGCCTGCACGGCCCGGACCGGACGCACTTGCCACATCCACCGGTGGCAGGATCGGCGGATGCTCGGCGTGCTGCAGGGGTTCGCGACGATCGGGGCGGTCGTCGCCGTCGGCTGGCTGCTCGCCCACGTGCGCGTCCTCGACGAGACGGCGCAGGTCGCCCTGTCCCGGCTGGCCTTCGCCGTCGCGTCGCCGGCGCTGCTGCTCACGGTCATGCAGCGCACGCCGCTGGGCGCCCTGCTCTCGCCCAACCTCTGGACCTCGCTGGCGAGCGTCGCCGCCGTCGTCGCGGCGTATGTCGCCCTCGCCGTCGTCCGCTGGCCCGGGCGGTCGCTCGGCGAGCGGGTCGTCGGGAGCCTCTGCGCCTCCTACGTCAACGCGGGCAACCTCGGCATCCCGATCACGCTCTACGTCCTCGGCGACGTGGCCTGGGTGGCGCCGACGCTGCTCCTCCAGCTGCTCGTGCTCACGCCGGTGGCCATGGCGCTCCTGGACCGCGACGCCCGGTCCGGCCGGCCCACGCTCTGGCACGCGCTGCGAGGGGCGGGCGGCAACCCGGTCACGGTGGGAGCGGTCGCGGGGCTGCTGCTCGCCGCCCTCCAGGTGCAACTGCCTCGGGTGGTCTCGGCCGCCGTGGAGCTCCTCGGTGCGATGGCCGTCCCGTCGATGCTCATCGCCTTCGGGATCTCGCTGCGGCTCGGTCCACGACCGGCGGCGGGGGAGTCCGCCGGCCACGTCGGCCTCCTCGTGGTGCTGAAGACGCTCGTCCAGCCCGCGGTGGCGCTCGGCGTCGGCGCCGCGGCGTTCGGGCTGCGCGGGCACGCGCTCTTCGCCGTCGTCGTGACGGGTGCCCTCCCGACGGCGCAGAACGTCTTCACGTATGCCGTGCGCTACCGCCGGGAGGTGCACCTGGCCCGGGACGTCGTCCTGCTCAGCACCTTCGCCTCGGTCCCGGTCATCCTCGGGATCGCGGCGGGCTTCCACGCCCTGGCCGGGATCTGACCGCCCTCAGAAGTCCCCGCCGCCGAAGTCCCCGCCGAAGTCCCCGCCGCCGAAGTCGCCGAACCCGCCGCCGAAGTCGCTGCCGAGGTCGCCACCGCCGTCCCCGGCGTAGTCCACCCCCGAGTCGGCGCCGGTGTCCGCGCCCGTGTCCGCGCCCGAGTCGCCGCTGTCGCCGGCTGGGTCACCCGTGTCGGCGGCGGCCGCCGCCTCGGGGGAATCGTCGAAGCCGCCCATCATCGCGTCGGCGATGGCGGAGCCGACCACGACGCCGGCGATGGTCCCGAGCATCGAGCCGGCGAACATGCCACCCATGCCCATGCCACCCATGCCCATGCCACCGCGGCCCATGCCCATGCCGCCACCGCCGAACGCCTGTGGCAGGTAGCCGGGCTGGCGCATCTCGGCCCGGGTCGCGGCCCGCGCGAGCTCGGCCGGATCGGCACGGGTCGGCCGCTCGGCCTCGGGCAGGTCGGCGCTCATCCGCTGCAGCACCTGCTGGCGCTGCTCCTGCGTCAGCTTCTCGAACGCCTCGCGGTGCACCTGCTCGATGGCCTCGGGCGGCGCGGTGCGCAGCAGGTACTTGTACCGCGCGATGGCGCGCTCGTCCTCCTCCGAGGCGCCGCCCGAGGGAGCCGGCACGGCATACGGCTGGCCCGAGGGCGGCGGAAGCGAGCCATCGCGCGGGGCCGGGGCGCCGGTGCGGGACGAGGAGAGCGGCTCACGGCCGAGCAGCCGGTCGAGAAAACCCATGGTGGGACCCCTTGGAGTGTCGATGCTGGGAGTGTGCTGACAACGACACCCCTACCCCGTGAAGTTCCCGCTACAACCGGGTCCGACGGGCGGGCCCCCCCGGGTCAACAGGCCATGAGGCCGAGGGCGAAGCCACGAGCGTGCAGCCGCGGGACGAGCAGGTCGACGGCCGCCACGGTCTGTGACCGGTCGCCGCCGCCGTCATGGAGCAGGATCCGGGCGCCGGGAGCGACGGCCGCGAGAACCCGGTCGACGATCGTCCACGTGCCCGGCCGCGACCAGTCGCGGGGGTCGACGGTCCAGAGGATCTGGCGCTGGCCGCGTCCCACGATGATGCCGAGCACCCGGCTGTTCGTGGCGCCGTAGGGCGGGCGGACACAGCGGGGCCGGTAGCCCAGCGCGGACTCCATGCGGTCCAGCTCCGAGGTGATGGAGGCGTTCGGGAGGGTCGTCAGGTCCGGGTGGTCCCAGGTGTGGTTGCCGACGAGGTGACCTGCGGCGCGCACGGATCGGGTGACGTCCGGGGCGGCCGCGATGTTCTGTCCGACCTCGAAGAAGACCGCACGAACGCCGTACTTGAGAAGGACCGCAAGGACCTGCGGGGTATAGGTGCGGTGGGGGCCGTCGTCGAAGGTGAGGTAGACCGTCCCGGCAGACGGCGGCGGCGGCGGCGGAGGTGGAGGTGGAGGTGGCGGGGGCGGGGGCGCGGCGCCTTCGCCCGGGAGGCGGATCGCCTGCCAGCCGGCGCCGATGACGGGGTAGGGCGAGACCCACCCGCCGGTCCCGTTGCCTCGATACAGGATGAGGTGCCCGTCGGCGGCCCGGGCGAGGACGTCGCTTCGCCCGTCGCCGGACCAGTCGCCGACGCCGAGGAGTGCCGTGAACTGGTTCCAGCCCCGGCCGACCACCATGGCGCCGGTGACGCCACCGGCGCCGTCCCCCCGGAAGAGCTGCAGGTCGCCGGTGGCGGTGTTGCGGGCGAGGAAGTCGACGACCCGGTCGCCGTCCCAGTCGCCGGTGAGCACGAGGCCGTCGTACGAGCCCCAGCCGCTGCCGACCTGCCTGGCCCCGGAGAACCCGCCCGTCCCGTTGCCGGTGTAGAGCCAGAGTGCGCCGGTGTCCCTGCGGACGGCGAGCAGATCGGCTCGTCCGTCGCCGCTCCAGTCCCCCGGCGAGAAGATCTGGCTGAAGACGTTCCAGCCGCTGCCGATGGCCGTCCAGTCGCGGAACCCCCCGGCCCCGTTGCCGGAGTAGAGCCACAGGGACCCGTTGTTCGGGTCCCGGGCGATGACGTCGGTCCCCGGCCGGCCGTCCCAGTCGCCGACGAGGCGGATGTGGTCCCGCGCGCTCCATCCGGTGCCGAGCTGGGTGCGCACCCCGGAGAAGCCGCCGAGGCCGTCGCCGCGATAGAGCCAGAGCACGCCGTCGCTCGTCGGGCCGACGATGTCGGGGTGGCCGTCGCCGCTGAAGTCGGAGGCCACCGTCGCGGTGACCGGGGTCACGGCCCCCGCCGGTGTCGCGGGCCCCATGGCGGGAAGGGCCAGTGCCCCGGTCAACAAGGCCCCGCAGAGCGCCGCACCCCACCTGCCACCACGCCCACGGCCGTTCATGATCAGCCCTTCACGCCCCTCAGGGCCATGGTCGCGCGGCAGCCTCCGCAGGGGTAGGGGCCAAGGTCCCGCCCGTCTCAGCGGTGGTTCTCAGTGGTGGTTCTCAGTGGTGGTTCTCAGCGGTGGTTCTCAGCGGTGGTTCTCAGAGGTGGTTCTCCGCCTCCGTGAGCACCGACCGCAGCCGCGACTCCATCTCGTCGAACTGCTCCGGGCCCATCGTCAGCGGCGGCGCGAGCTGCACGACGGGGTCGCCGCGGTCGTCGGCGCGGCAGTAGAGCCCCGCGTCGAAGAGCGCCTTGGACAGGAAGCCGCGCAGCAGCCGCTCGGCCTCTGCGTCGTCGAAGGTCTCGCGCGTCGCCTTGTCCTTGACCAGCTCGATCCCGTAGAAGTAGCCGGCGCCGCGGACGTCGCCCACGAGCGGCAGGTCGAGCAGCCGCTCGAGCGTGGCGCGGAACGCCGGGGCGTTGTCCTTAACGTGCTGGGTCAGGCCCTCGCGCTCGAAGATGTCGAGGTTGGCCATGGCGACGGCCGCCGAGACGGGGTGGCCGCCGAAGGTGTAGCCGTGCGGGAAGTACGTCGTGCCGTGCCGGAAGGGCTCGAAGAGCCGGTCGCTCGCGATCATCGCGCCGATGGGGGAGTAGCCGCTCGTCAGCCCCTTGGCGCAGGTGATGATGTCGGGCACGTAGCCGAAGTCGTCGCAGGCGAACATCGAGCCGATCCGCCCGAAGGCGCAGATGACCTCGTCGGAGACGAGCAGCACGTCATGCGCGTCACAGATCTCGCGGACCCGCTGGAAGTAGCCGGACGGCGGCGGGAAGCAGCCGCCCGAGTTCTGCACCGGCTCGAGGAAGACCGCCGCGACGGTGTCCGGCCCCTCGAACTCGATCGCCTCGGCGATGCGGTCCGCGGCCCACCGGCCGAAGGCCTGCTCGTCGTGTCGCAGGTGCTCCGGTGCCCGGTAGGCGTTGGTGTTGGGCACCTTGAACGCGCCGGGCACGAGCGGCTCGAACATCTCCTTGGCGGCCGGTATGCCGGTGATGGACAGGGCTCCCTGCGGGGTGCCGTGATAGGCGACGGCGCGGGAGATGACCTTGTGCTTCGTCGGCCTGCCCGTCAGCTTGAAGTACTGCTTGGCCAGCTTCCACGCCGTCTCGACCGCCTCGCCGCCACCCGTGGTGAAGAAGACCCGGTTGAGGTCGCCGGGAGCGTATGCCGCGAGCCGCTCGGCGAGCTCGATCGCGCTCGGGTGCGCGTAGGACCAGAGCGGGAAGAACGCCAGCTCGCGGGCCTGGCGTGCGGCCGCCTCGGCGAGCTCCTCGCGGCCGTGCCCGACCTGGACGACGAAGAGCCCGGCGAGGCCGTCGATGTACTCGTTGCCACGGTCGTCCCAGAGGGTCCAGCCACGGCCTCGGGTGATGACCGGGACCGAGTGCCCCAGTCCGCCCGCCGAGCCGGGCTCCTCGAAGACCGAGTGCCGCGTGAAGTGCATCCACAGGTGGTCGCGGGCCGCCTGGGCGTAGGTGGCGCCGGTGCGGGTGGACCGGTCGGACTCCGGCTCCCACACGTCGTTCGGGTCGACGGTCATCGGGTCCCCCAGTTGTAGAGCTGTTTGTTGAGCTTGAGGTAGACGAAGGTCTCCGTGACGGTCACGGAGGGAAGGTTTCGGATCCGGGTGGTGAGCAGCTCGAGCAGGTGGTCGTCGTCCTCGCAGACCACCTCGGCGAGGATGTCGAAGCTGCCGGCGGTGGTGACGACGTAGGAGACCTCCTCGATGGCGGAGAGCGCCTGCGCCACTGCAGTCATGTCGCCGGCGACCCGTATGCCGACCATCGCCTGGCGTTGGAAGCCCACCTGCAGAGGGTCGGTCACGGCGACGATCTGCATCACCTGGGCATCGAGCAGGCGCTGCACGCGCTGGCGCACCGCCGCCTCCGACAGGCCCACCTCGCCGGCGATCGAGGCATAGGACTTTCGCCCGTCCTGCTGCAGCTGCTCGATGATCGACTTGGAGACGTCGTCAAGGCTGGTCGGGGCCTGGCGGCCCGGCCGCCCGCGGGCCCGCTTGGTCGTCATGCCTCGATGGTGACCTGCGCAACCGCGCCTTGGCAACCACGATTGCGACTGAATCCGAAGCCAGCGCACCGACAGCCTTTCGAATTCGTAGGGACCGGCCTACCATGCCCACATGACGAACCGGCCTCGCCCGCTGCGCAACTTCGTCGGTGGCCGGTATGTCGAGCCGGCCAGCGACACCCGGACCGAGGTCGTCAACCCGGCCACGGCGACGGTGGTGGCGACCGCCCCGGTGAGCGGTCAGGCCGATGTCGACGCGGCATACGACGCGGCGGCCCAGGCCTTCGCGACGTGGGGGGAGACGACCCCGAGCGCGCGCCAGCACGCGCTGTTGAAGTTCGCCGACGCCATCGAGCGGCGGGCCGACGAGCTCGTGCGGCTCGAGGTGGAGGACACGGGCAAGCCGCGCTCGCTCACGGCGAGCGAGGAGCTGCCGCCCATGGTCGACCAGCTGCGCTTCTTCGCCGGCGCGGCGCGGGTGCTCGAGGGCCGGGCGGCGGCGGAGTACCTGCCCGGGCACACGTCGTGGGTGCGGCGGGAACCCATCGGGGTCGTCGGCCAGGTCACGCCGTGGAACTACCCCATGATGATGGCCATCTGGAAGGTCGGGCCCGCCCTCGCCGCGGGCAACACCGTCGTGCTCAAGCCCTCCGACACGACGCCCCAGACGACCCTGCTGCTCGCGGAGATCGCCTCGGAGTTCCTGCCCGACGGCGCCTTCAACGTCGTCACCGGCGACCGCGAGACAGGCCGGATGCTCGTCGAGCACCCGACACCGGCCATGGTCGCCATCACCGGCTCGGTGCGCGCGGGCATGGAGGTGGCCGCCAGCGCGTCGCGCGACGTCAAGCGCGTGCACCTCGAGCTCGGCGGCAAGGCGCCGGTCATCGTCTTCGACGACGCGGACGTCGAGGCCGCGGCGGCGGGCATCGGCCTCGCCGGCTACTTCAACGCGGGCCAGGACTGCACGGCCGCCACCCGGGTGCTGGCCGGGCCCCGCGTGCACGACGACTTCGTGGCCGCCCTCGCGGACTACGCCCGGAACGAGGCCAGGGTCGGTATGCCGGACGACCCGGGCGCCCTCGTCGGCCCGGTCAACAACCGCAACCAGGTGCGCCACGTCGCGGGCTTCCTCGACCGGCTGCCCGAGCACGCCCGGGTCGCCGCCGGCGGCTCGCGGGTCGCGGCTCTGGGCGACGGCTTCTTCTTCGAGCCGACGGTGCTCGCCGGGCTGCACCAGGACGACGAGCAGGTGCAGTCGGAGATCTTCGGCCCGGTCATCACCGTGCAGCGGTTCACCGACGAGGAGCAGGCCCTCGCGTGGGCCAACGGCGTGGACTACGGCCTCGCGTCGAGCGTCTGGACCCGCGACTTCGGCAAGGCGATGCGGATGAGCAAGCGGCTCGACTTCGGGTGCGTGTGGATCAACACGCACCTCCCCCTCGTCGCGGAGATGCCGCACGGCGGGTTCAAGCACAGCGGCTACGGCAAGGACCTGTCGATGTACGGCCTCGAGGACTACACCCGGGTCAAGCACGTCATGGCCAACCTCGAGTCGTGACTGCCGCGGGCTAGGCTGCGCGGGTGAGCCGCTACGGTGCGCAGTTCGGCCCCGATGTCACCTTCCTCGGGGTGGAGCGGTGCGACCTCGACGTGCCCGAGTCGTATGCCGGTGCCGACGTCGTCATCGTCGGCGCCCCCTTCGACGGAGGAACCTCCCACCGGCCGGGGGCCCGCTTCGGCCCGCAGGCGATCCGGACGACCGACTACCTGCCCCAGGACGGCTCGCGGCCGTCGCTGGCGCTGCGCACCGACGGCCTCGTGGACCTGCGGGTCCTCGACGCAGGCGACGTCGAGATGTACTCGGGCGACATCGAGAGGGCGCTGCCCGCGCTCGAGGCCGCGGTCGAGAAGGTCGCTCGCGCCGGGGCCATCCCCGTCGTCCTCGGCGGCGACCACTCCATCGCCTACCCCGACGCCAAGGGCGTGGCCAACGTCCTCGGTCACGGGCGGGTGTCGATGGTCCACTTCGACGCCCACGCCGACACCGGCGACATCGAGTTCGGCTCGCTCTGGGGCCACGGCCAGCCGATGCGGCGGCTCATCGAGTCCGGCGCCCTGCGCGGCGACCGCTTCCTCCAGGTGGGTCTGCGCGGCTACTGGCCCGGGCCGCAGACCCTCGACTGGATGGCACACCAGGGCATGCGGTCCTACGAGATGACCGAGATCGGCCACCGGGGCCTCGACGACTGCCTCACCGAGGCGTTCGCCATTGCCACCGACGAGTGCGACGGCGTCTTCCTCAGCGTCGACATCGATGTCTGCGACCCCGGTCACGCCCCGGGCACCGGCACCCCGGAGCCCGGTGGGCTCTCCGCACGCCAGCTGCTGGACGCCGTCCGCCGAGTCTGCCTCGAGCTGCCCGTCGTGGGCGTCGACGTCGTCGAGGTGTCGCCGCCCTACGACCAGGCCGACATCACCGCCGCGTTGGCCAACCGGGTTGTCCTGGAAGCCCTGTCGGCCATCGCCCGCAAGCGCCGCGACGCCCGGGACGGCATCCGGTGGGACCCGTCCATCGCGCTCCTGTCGGGCCGCGTTCCCGAAGGCCGCCGCGGCCGCGCTGACGAGCACCGAGCCACCACCCGAGCGCCCCGTCCACTGACACCGGAAGGTCCCTGACATGACCGCCACTCGCGAGCGAACCGTCCTCGAGGCCGTCCCCACCGGGCTGCTCATCGGCGGGCGGTGGCGCGACGCCACCGGAGGCGCCACGCTGGCCGTCGACGACCCCGCGACCGGCGAGACGCTGGCCCGCGTGGCTGACGCCACCGTCGCCGACGGGCGCGCGGCGCTCGACGCCGCCGTGGCTGCGCAGGCCGACTGGGCCGCCGTCCCGCCCCGCGATCGCGGAGAGCTGCTGCGCGCGGCATACGAGAAGCTCACCGCCCGCGCCGACGACTTCGCCATGATCATGACGCTCGAGATGGGCAAGCCCCTCGCCGAGTCGCGGGGCGAGGTGGCATACGGCGCCGAGTTCTTCCGGTGGTTCTCCGAGGAGGCGGTCCGGGTCGGCGGGCGCTACTCGACCTCCCCGAACGGCGCGACCCGCCTGCTGACGATGAAGCAGCCGGTCGGGCCGACCCTCATGATCACGCCGTGGAACTTCCCGCTGGCGATGGGTACGCGGAAGATCGGCCCCGCCATCGCCGCCGGCTGCACCATGGTGATGAAGCCGGCGAGCGCCACCCCGCTGACGATGCTCGCGCTCGCCGAGCTGCTGCGCGAGTGCGGCCTGCCCGACGGGGTGCTCAACGCCATCACGACCAGCTCCACCGGGCAGGTCATCGAGCCGCTCATCCGCGACCCGCGGCTGCGCAAGCTCACCTTCACCGGCTCGACGGAGGTCGGGCGCACCCTGCTCGAGCAGGCGTCGCAGCAGGTCCTGCGCGTGTCGATGGAGCTCGGCGGCAACGCGCCGTTCCTCGTCTTCGGCGACGCGGACCTGGACAAGGCGGTCGACGGGGCGGTGACCGCCAAGATGCGCAACATGGGCGAGGCATGCACGGCGGCCAACCGGTTCTACGTCCACGAGTCGGTGGCCGAGGAGTTCTCGCGGCGACTGGCCGAGCGGCTGGGGGCGCTGCGGCTCGGCCGGGGCACCGACGACGGCGTGGACGTCGGGCCGCTCGTCGACGCGAAGTCGCGGGACAAGGTCTCCGCCCTCGTCGACGACGCGGTCGCCAAGGGGGCGAAGGTCCTCGTCGGCGGCTCCTCGCCGGAGGGCGCCGGCTGGTTCTACCGCCCCACGGTGCTCTCCCAGGTGCCCGCCGACGCCCGACTGGCACGGGAGGAGATCTTCGGCCCCGTGGCGCCGGTGTCGAGCTTCACCAGCGACGAGGAGGCCGTGCGGATGGCCAACGACACCGAGTACGGCCTCGTCGCCTACCTCTTCACCCGGGACCTGTCCCGCGCACTGCTCGTCTCGGAGGCGCTCCAGTTCGGCATGGTCGGCGTCAACCAGGGCATCGTGTCCAACCCCGCTGCTCCCTTCGGCGGGGTCAAGGCGAGCGGCGTCGGGCGCGAGGGCGGCTTCGAGGGCATCGAGGAGTACCTCGAGACCAAGTACGTGGGGCTGGCCCTCTGAGTCGTGCTCGCTCCCTCGCGCGGTATGCCGCCCGTCGAACGGCTGGCGGATCAGCTGGTGGATCAACCGGCGAATCAGCTGGTGGATCAACTGGCGGATCAACTGGCGTCTGATGTCGTCAGGGCAGCAGCAACGGCCAGTTGATCTGCCAGTTGATCGGCTCGGCCGAGGCTGGGAGAGAATGCGCGGGTGACTGACGCTGCCCGCTCGACGCGGCCCCGGCGGGTCGTCCTCCTCGGCTCGACCGGCTCCATCGGGACCCAGGCGCTCGACCTCGTCCGGCGCAACCCCGACCGCTTCGCCGTCACCGGGCTGTCCGCCGGGGCCAACCTCGAGCTCGTCGCGCGGCAGGCGGCCCTGCTGCGGGTGCCGGTCGTGGCGGTCGCCGTGGACGACGAGCAGGCCCTCGCGACGGCGATCGCCAGGGCGGCCGACGAGGCGGGCACGGCGGCATACGACCCGGAGCTGCTCACCGGACCCGACGCGAGCACCGCCCTCGCCGCCCGGGAGGCCGACGTCGTGCTCAACGGCATCACCGGCGCCATCGGCCTCGCGCCCACCCTCGCCGCGCTGGAGGCCGGCACGACCCTTGCCCTGGCCAACAAGGAGTCGCTCATCATCGGCGGCCCGCTCGTCAGGCGGGCGGCGGCGCCGGGCCAGCTCGTGCCGGTCGACTCGGAGCACAGCGCCATCGCCCAGTGCCTGCGCGGGGGACGGGCCGAGGAGGTCCGACGGCTCGTCATCACGGCGAGCGGCGGCCCCTTCCGCGGGCGCACCCGGGCCGACCTGCAGGAGGTCACCGTCGAGCAGGCCCTCGCCCACCCCAACTTCGCGATGGGACCGGTCATCACGACGAACTCGGCCACGCTCGTCAACAAGGGGCTCGAGGTCATCGAGGCGCACCTGCTCTTCGACGTGCCGTTCGAGCGCATCGACGTCGTCGTGCACCCGCAGCAGGTCATCCACTCGATGGTGGAGTTCACCGACGGCTCGACGATCGCGCAGGCGTCCCCGCCGTCGATGCTCATCCCCATCGCCCTCGGGATGGCCTGGCCGCACCGGGTGCCGGGCGCGGGGCCGGCCATCGACTGGAGTCAGGCCGCGTCGTGGGACTTCGAGCCGCTCGACCAGACGGCCTTCCCCGCGGTGGCGCTCGCGAAGCAGGTCGGCGCGGCGGGGGGCACGTGGCCCGCGGTCTACAACGCGGCCAACGAGGTGTGCGTGCAGGGCTTCTTCGACGGCCGGCTGCGGTTCGTCGACATCGTCGACGAGGTGGCCCGGGTCGTCGAGGCGTATGCCGCCGAGCCCGGGTCGCGGGTCGCCGACGTGAGCCTCGCGGACGTGCTCGAGGCCGACCGCTGGGCCCGTGCGGCGGCCGTGGAGGTCCCCACCACCCCTTGACCGCGAGCCGAGGCGGGAGCGCGTCGCCGGTGAGGCGCTCCCACCTCGAATCGATAGATTCACGGTCCGGGTGTGACAATTGAGCAATGCTGTTCCTGGTCGGGGTCCTCGTCATCGTCATCGGTGTGGCGCTGAGCATCGCGCTGCACGAGATCGGTCACCTCGTCCCGGCCAAGAGGTTCGGCGTCAGGGTGAGCCAGTACATGGTCGGCTTCGGCCCAACCGTGTGGTCCCGGCGGCGCGGCGAGACGGAATACGGCATCAAGGCGATCCCACTCGGCGGCTACGTCCGGATGATCGGCATGCTGCCGCCTCGCCCGGGGGACGAGCCGGGACGGCTGCGCACCCTCTCGACGGGCCGCTTCAGCCAGCTCGTCGACCAGGCGCGCGCCGACTCCATGGAGGAGGTGCGGCCGGGCGACGAGGACCGGGTCTTCTACAAGCTGGCCTGGTGGAAGAAGGTCGTCGTGATGATGGGCGGGCCGCTAATGAACCTGCTCATCGCGGCCGTGCTCCTCACCGGAACGATCACGCTCTACGGGCTGCCCACCGTGGTGCCCACGATCGGCGCCGTCTCCACCTGCGTCCCGACCGCCGCGCCGACCATGACCGCTCCCCTTCCCGCTTGCCAGCCGGGGGATCCCGTGTCGCCCAGCCAGCAGTCCGGCCTGCAGCCGGGCGACCGGGTCCTTAGCATCGACGGGCGGCCGGTGACGACGTGGGACCAGGTGACGGCCGCGATCCGCCGCAGCATGGGGACGCCGCTTCGCCTCGAGGTCCAGCGTGGCGGCGCCCGCCAGGCGCTGACGCTGACCCCCGCCGCCATCGAGCGGCCCACCTACGACAGCCAGGGCAACCCCGTCGTCCAGGACGGCAAGCTCGTGCTGCAGCGCGTCGGCTTCGCCGGTGTGGTGCCGCGGCGGGAGATCGTCAAGGCGCCCCTGTCCGACGCGCCGAGGTTCGTCTGGGACCGCACCCTCGACACGGCGGCGATCATCGTGAGGATCCCCGAGAAGATGGTCGGCGTCGTGCAGGCGGCCTTCGGCTCCGGGGATCGCGACCCCAACGGCCCCATCTCCGTCGTCGGCGTCGGCCGGATCGGCGGCGAGGTGGCGGCCCTCGACGTCCCCGCCGATGCGGGCGGCAACTGGGCCAAGCTCGCGCAGCTCGTGCTGCTCATCGCCTCGCTCAACCTCGCGCTCTTCGTCTTCAACCTGGTGCCGCTGCTGCCGCTCGACGGCGGCCACGTGGCCGGGGCGCTCTGGGAGGCGGTCAAGAAGGGCTGGGCCCGGCTGCGACGCCGACCCGACCCCGGCTACGTCGACGTCGCCAAGGGCCTGCCCATCGCGTACACGATGTCGATGGTGCTCATCGCCATGTCGGTGCTGCTCATCTACGCCGACATCGTCAAGCCGATCAGGCTCTTCGGCTGACGGCTGACGGTCGGGGAATACCTCGAATCCGGGGTGGCGACGGGGGCGGGGGATAATGACGCCATGACGGTCTCCCTCGGCATGCCCTCGGCTCCCGCTCCGGTCCTTGCCCCGCGTCGCAAGACGCGCCAGATCAAGGTCGGCAAGGTCGGTGTCGGCAGCGAGTCGCCGATCTCCGTGCAGTCGATGACGACGACGCCCACGACCGACATCAACGCCACGCTCCAGCAGATCGCCGAGCTCACCGCATCCGGCTGCGACATCGTTCGGGTCGCGTGCCCGAGCCAGGACGACGCCGACGCCCTGCCGGCCATCGCCCGCAAGAGCCAGATCCCCGTCATCGCCGACATCCACTTCCAGCCCAAGTACGTCTTCGCCGCCATCGACGCCGGGTGCGCGGGGGTGCGGGTCAACCCCGGCAACATCCGCCAGTTCGACGACCAGGTCAAGGAGATCGCGCGCGCCGCCAAGGACGCCGGGGTCTCGATCCGCATCGGCGTCAATGCCGGCTCGCTCGACCGGCGCCTCCTCGCCAAGTACGGCAAGGCCACGCCCGAGGCCCTCGTCGAGTCGGCGGTCTGGGAGGCGAGCCTCTTCGAGGAGCACGACTTCCACGACTTCAAGATCTCGGTCAAGCACAACGACCCCGTCATCATGGTGCGTGCCTACGAGCTGCTGGCCGAGCGGGGGGACTGGCCACTGCATCTCGGCGTCACCGAGGCCGGGCCGGCCTTCCAGGGCACCATCAAGTCGGCCACCGCGTTCGGTGCGCTGCTCTCGCGGGGCATCGGCGACACCATTCGCGTGTCCCTCTCGGCCCCGCCGGTCGAAGAGGTCAAGGTCGGCAACCAGATCCTGCAGAGCCTCGGCCTCAAGCCGCGCAAGCTCGAGATCGTCTCGTGCCCGTCCTGCGGCCGTGCGCAGGTCGACGTCTACACGCTCGCCGACCAGGTGACGGCGGGTCTCGAGGGGCTGACCGTGCCGCTTCGGGTGGCGGTCATGGGCTGCGTCGTCAACGGACCGGGGGAGGCCCGGGAGGCCGATCTCGGCGTCGCCTCGGGCAACGGCAAGGGCCAGATCTTCGTCAAGGGTGAGGTGGTCAAGACCGTCCCCGAGAGCCAGATCGTGGAGACGCTCATCGAGGAGGCGCAGCGGATCGCCGAGGAGATGGGCGAGCCCGTCGACGAGGCGTCGGCCGGCTCCCCGAGCGTCACCGTCGGCTGACCCTCCGGCTCGGGAGCGGCCTCACGGTCGGGGGACGAGCAGGTCGTCGAGGGACACGGCGACCGGCGCGTTCGTGACCGTCGTCGGCAGGTACGGTGCCACACCGACGGCCCCGGCTGTCTGCAGGCTGGCTGTGCTGTCCGTCGCCGACCTGGTCCAGGCGGCCGGCTCGGGGCTGCCCTGCGGCCACACCTTGGCGCGAAGCGTCGTCGGCGACGTGCCGGCGACCTCCATCCGCACCGCCAGCCTCGTGTTCGGCGAGTAGACGACGCCGGGCAGCGCGACGGCCGGTTGCAGCGTCGCCTCCACGCCACCGCTGAACCGCGTCAGCGCCACCGAGACCGCGCCACTCGCGGCCACGCTCACCTTGGCACGATACGTGCCGACCGACGGCACCCACCGGCCGAGGACGCTGACCACGGCGGTGCCGCCGGTCGGCACCTTGTCCAGGCCGATGGTCGCGGTCACGGCGGCCGTCGTGGTGGAGACCTGCTTGAGCACGGCACTCGGCCCGCTGCCTGCCGTGAGGCGGACGACGCCCAGCGAGCCGTCGACGGCGAAGGCGGAGGAGGTGCCGGTGAGCGTCCACGGACCGCCCACGTCCGCGGAGCCCCAGCCGCCCGCCACCGTGCGGCCGAAGGAGTCGGCGGCCAGAGCGGTGGGGGCGGGGGGCGGCACGGTCACCGTGACCGGCCGGCTCGACACGCCGCTCGCCCCGGCGCTGTCCTGCACGGTGAGGGTGACGGTGTAGGTGCCGGCGGCAGGGAAGGTGTGGGCCACCGTGACACCGGTGCCCGGCGCCGACCCGTCCCCGAAGTCCCACGAGTAGCCCTGCACGGGGCCCTCGGCATCCGAGGAGGCGGAGGCGTCGAAGGCGCACGCGAGGTCGGTGCAGCTCGCGGAGAAGACCGCGGTGGGCGGCTGGTCCTCCCCGGGCAGGGGGTCGCGCAGGACGAACGAGTCGGTGAAGGTGCTCGTGCCGACGGGGAGGAACTGTGCGCTCAGCGAGCTCGCCGTCGCGGAGAGGCTGAGCACCCCGAACGGCCCACCCTGGTTCAGCCCCGCATACGTCGCGAAGTACGGCGCCTCCGGGTCGGCCGGGGACGCGTCGCGCAGCGCGACGCCGCCGGTCCCCACGGTCGCGAACACGGTCCCGGCCCCGCGCATCATGGTGGCGTCGCCGTCCGCGACGCAGTCCGGGTCGAACGTGCCGGGAACGATGCCGGGGCAGGCCGCGCCCAGCCGCAGCTGGTGGGTCCGCTGGTAGAGGTGCTCGTGGCCGTTGAGGACGAGGTCGACGCGCTTGTCGACGAGCAGGTTGGTGATGTCGGTGTTGCCGCCGCAGGTGTACTGGCCGACCGAGATGCACGGCTTGTGCAGGCCGACGACCACCCAGCGCACGCCCTTGGCGCGGGCGGCGTCGATCGCGTTGGCCGTCCACGCATACCTGGCGGTGCCGGCGGCATACGACCACGTGCCGTCAGGGAAGGTCAGGTCCGGGGAGATCCCGATGAAGCGGACGAGCGGGTTGGTCTCGGGGACGTCGGCATACCACTGCCGTCCGTAGGTGCCCACCAGCCCGGGCAGCTGGTTGGGCAGGCACGCGGAGAAGTCGTTGATGTTCCCGTTCATCCCCCCGCTCTCGTGGCTGCCGGCGATGAGCTCGAAGGGGAACCCCGCGCCGACCTTGGAGACCACGAGGTCGCACCAGGCCGACTCCTGGCCCGTGACGCCGTACGACAGGTCCCCGAGGGCGAGGTTGAGGTCCGGCGCCGTCTCGGCCACCTTGTCGAGGACGAGCTGAGTCTGGGGACTGTTGGCGTAGTCCCCGGCAGCCGTGAAGTGCACCTCGCCCGGCACGGCGACGGCCGCCTCTGCGGTGGCGGGACCAGATCCCCCCGAGCCGAGCAGACCGGGGAGGCCGGCGAGGAGGGCGGCGGCGGCGACGGCGGCGACGGTGGCTCGACCACGCATGATGTGTGTCCCTTCCCGGGGCTCTGCGGCGTCAGAGCCGGAATCAGCGCCAGAGATACCATGCGGCCACTCGCGACCGGTAGGCATTGGCCTGGATACACGGCAGGACGCAACACCGGCCGTGCCAAGGTGGCAATCGGCGCCGTCGACCGGCAGGCTGAGAGCGTGCTGCGCCAACGCCTCCCCGTGCGACCGCTGACGGTGGCCGACACGGATGCCGCGCTCGCGCTGTGCGCGCGGGACCGGGTCGCCAACGTCTTCGTCGCCGCCCGCATCCTCGAGGGCTCACTCCGCTCCCAGCCCGGCGCCCTCCTCGGCCACTACCGCGACGGGGCCCTCTCGGGGCTCGCATGGATGTCGGCCAACGTCGTGCCCGTCGGGCTCGACGACGACGCAGCGTGCGCCATCGCTGCGCGGATCAGCCGGGCGCGCCGGTCCAGTGCGTCGGTCTTCGGACCGAGCGACCAGGTGGCTCGCCTGTGGGAGCGGCTGGCGCCGACGTGGGGTCCGGTGCGGGCGATCCGCACCCGTCAACCGCTCCTCACGACCGGCACCCGACCGTCGACGCTCGGCATCCCGCTCGACCCAGGGGTGCGGCCGGCCCGTCCCGACGAGGTCGACCTCGTGCTGCCGGCGGCGGCGCACATGTTCACCGAGGAGATCGGCTACCCGCCCTACCGGGGGTCGGACCGCGGGTACCGGTCGGGCGTGGCGGCGCTGATCCGCGCCGGCCACACCCTCGTCCGGGTCGAGGGCGGGGAGGTCGTCTTCAAGGCCGACGTGGGCTCCATCGGGCTCGGGGCCGTGCAGGTCCAGGGGGTGTGGCTGCACCCGCGGCTGCGGGGCCGGGGCCTGGCCGTGCCGGCCATGGCCGCGACCGTCGAGATCATCCTCGACACCCTCGCCGAAGAGGTGTCCCTCTACGTCAACGACTACAACCTCCCGGCGCGGGCCACCTACGCCCGCTGCGGCTTCCGCGAGGTGGGCTCGTTCACGACGGTCCTGCTGTGACGGGCGGCCCCGCTATCCTGCCGGGGTTCCGTCTCGCACCTTCCGAGGAGTCCCCGTGCCCCTGCGCATGTCGTCCCTGTTCCTGCGAACTCTGCGCGAGGACCCGGCCGACGCGGAGGTGCCGAGCCACCGGCTGCTCGTCCGGGCCGGGTACGTGCGGCGGGTCAGCCCCGGCATCTACACCTGGCTCCCGCTGGGGCTGCGCGTGCTGCGCAACGTCGAGCGCATCGTCCGCGAGGAGATGGACGCCATCGGCGCCCAGGAGCTGATCTTCCCGGCCCTGCTGCCGCGGGAGCCCTACGAGACGACCGGTCGGTGGACGGAGTACGGCGAGAACCTCTTCCGCCTGACCGACCGCAAGGGCGGGGACTACCTGCTCGGGCCGACTCACGAGGAGATGTTCACGCTCGCCGTGAAGGACCTGTTCGGCTCCTACAAGGACCTGCCGCTCACGCTCTACCAGATCCAGAACAAGTACCGGGACGAGGCGCGTCCGCGCGCCGGCGTGCTGCGCGGGCGCGAGTTCGTCATGAAGGACTCGTACTCCTTCGACGTCGACGGGGCCGGGCTCGACGCGGCCTACGAGGCCCATCGCGGCGCCTACGTGCGGATCTTCGACCGCCTCGGGTTCGACTACGTCATCGTGCGCGCGATGGCCGGCGCGATGGGCGGCAGCAAGAGCGAGGAGTTCCTCGCCACGGCGGAGAACGGCGAGGACACCTACGTCCGCTCCACAGGCGGGTCGTATGCCGCCAACGTCGAGGCGGTGGTCGTGCCGCAGGCCGAGCCCGTCGACTGCTCCGCCGTGCCGGCCGCGCACGTCGAGGACACGCCTGACACGCCGACCATCGAGACGCTCGTCGCCTCGGCGAACGCGCACCACCCACGCGCCGACGGGCGCCCCTGGACGGCGGCGGACACGCTCAAGAACGTGCTCGTCATGCTCGTGCACCCCGACGGACGCCGCGAACCGCTCGCCATCGGGCTTCCCGGCGACCGAGAGGTCGACGTGAAGCGGCTGGAGGCCCAGGTGGCGCCGGCGGAGGTGGCGGCCTTCGAGGACAAGGACTTCGCGCGGCATACGGGACTGGTCAAGGGCTACATCGGCCCCGGCGCGCTGGGCGAGAAGCGGCCCACCGGCATCCGCTACCTGCTCGACCCGCGGGTCGCCGTGGGGTCTGCGTGGATCACCGGCGCCGACGAGCCCGGGCGGCACGTCTTCGACCTCGTCCACGGCCGCGACTTCACGGGCGACGGCACCATCCAGGCCGCCGAGGTCCGCGACGGCGACCCGGCCCCGGACGGCAGCGGCACGCTCGTCACCGCGCGCGGCATCGAGATGGGCCACATCTTCCAGCTCGGCACGAAGTACGCCGAGGCGCTCGACCTCAAGGTGCTCGACCAGCACGGCAAGCTCGTGACGGTCACAATGGGCTCCTACGGCGTCGGGGTGTCGCGGGCGGTCGGCTGCGTCGCCGAGGGCAACCACGACGAGGCGGGGCTCATCTGGCCGCGCGAGCTCTCGCCCGTCGACGTGCACATCGTCGCGACGGGCAAGGACGAGGCGGTGCACGCCAAGGCGGAGCAGGTCGCGGCCTCCCTCGAGGCGCGGGGCGTCTCCTCGCTGCTCGACGACCGGCGGCAGGCCAGCCCGGGCGTGAAGTTCAAGGACGCGGAGCTGATCGGCGTGCCGACGATCGTCGTCGTCGGCAAGGGCCTCGCCACCGGGGTCGTCGAGATCAAGGACCGGCGCAGCGGCGAGCGGCGCGAGGTGGGAGTCGACGAGGTGGTCGAGGCGATCGTCGCGGAGGTCCGCGGCTCGTGACCGGCGGCCGCGGGTGAGCGATCCCAGCCTCACGACGCTCGCCTTCCTCGCCCTGGCCGCCTTCGCCGCCGGCTGGATCGACGCGGTGGTCGGCGGCGGCGGCCTCGTCCAGCTGCCCGCCCTGCTCGTGGGCCTGCCGGCGGCCACGCCGGCGCAGCTGCTCGCGACGAACAAGTTCGGCTCGATCTTCGGCACGGCGACCAGCGCGGTGACGTACTACCGCCGGGTGCGCCCCGACCTGCGCACCGCGCTGCCCATGGCGGCGGTCGCCTACGCCGGGTCCGTCGGCGGGGCCCTGGTCGGCCTGCACATCCCGAAGGCGGCGTTCAACCCCGTCGTCCTGGTGCTGCTCGTGGTCGTCGGCGCCTACACCCTCCTCAGGCCCGACCTCGGCCGGGAGTCCATCCGGCGCTTCCACGGCCACCAGCACGTCGGCCTGGCGATGCTCACCGGGCTGGTCATCGGCGCCTACGACGGGGCCCTCGGCCCGGGCACCGGCTCCTTCCTCGTCTTCACGCTCGTCGGCCTGCTCGGCTACAGCTTCCTCGAGTCGAGCGCCAAGGCGAAGATCGCGAACTTCGCCACCAACCTCGGCGCGCTGACGGTCTTCGCCCCGATGGGGTTGGTCCTCGTCAAGGTGGCGCTGGTCATCGCCGGGGCCAACCTCGTCGGCGGCTACGTGGGCGCGCGGACCGCCGTGGCCCGGGGCAGCGGCTTCGTCCGGGCGCTCTTCATCACCATCGTGTCCGCCTTCGTCGTGAAGATCGGCGGCAGCCTCGTCGGCTGGTGGGCCTGACACTGCGGTCGGGTCAGGCGGCCAGCACGCTGAGGAGGTGACGTTCGAGCGCGCTCGGTGGCGCGGTGGCCAGGCCCGGGACGAGGGGTGGTGCGGTCGAGGCATAGGTGTGCCCGGTGGGCGTGGTGGTCTCGACCGTATGCCGTCGGCGGGACCTTCCGATGCCGGGCGGAAGCGTGCGGGCATGCCAGCCGGGGTGCTGCTTCGCATGGTTGCACCGGACGCACAGCCCTTGACCGTTGTCCGCATGCGTGGGTCCCCCCGCGGCGTGCTCGACGACATGGTCGAGGTGGCGGATCGGGGCGTCGCACCACGGGGTCCGGCAGGTGCCGGCGTCGCGGGTGACGAGGTAGCGGCGCAGTGCGCCGTCGAAGACGCGGCGGGTGGAGTCCATCGCCACGAGCGTGCCGTCGGCGGGGTGCGTGTAGAGCCGTCGGAGCCAGGCCCGAGCCGCGGCCGACGCGGAGTCCGCTGGGGCGCTGGTCGTGAGCAGGTCGCGGGCCCAGGAGGCCGGCACGGTGCCGTAACCGGTCAGCTGGGCGGGCGTGTCGTCCCCGGCGAGCAGCGCCCGGTCCGTCATGACGAGCTGCACCTCGACCGGGACCGCCTCGGCCGTGCTCTGACCGGTGACGCGGGTGACCAGGGTGTCGGCCATGACCTGACCCTTGGACCGCGCGTCGCCGGCGGCGCGTGCGGTGTCGGCCGCGACGGTGAGGCTGGCCTGGACCGCCACAGCCTGCGCCACGGGAAGCAACGCGGTCAGGTAGGCCATCGTGTCCGGTGCCGGGCGAGTCGTGACCCGCCGATCGGACTCGGCACGCCGGCTGCGAGCCACGACCGACGCGGCGTCGATGCGGTAGGCGATCGCCTGCACGCGCCGGACGAGCTCTCGGTCCCCGAGCGATCCCAGCCGCTCACCCTGGTCCGCCAGGGGTCCCGCGATCTGCGCGTCGACGACGGTGCGCTGCTCCGGCGTCAGGACGGCGGTCTCACGAACGATGAGCATGGCCCTCCACTCGGTGAGCTCTCCCGCCTCGAGGGCGGCCAGGGTGTGCGGCATCTGCCCGGTGAGGGTCAGCGCGAGGTTGAGGTGCCGGGCGCCCTGCGTGGGGGACTCTCGGCGTGCGAGCGCCACCTGGGCCGCGATGCCGGTGCCAGCTCGAGGCCCTCGCGGTCGTCGCTCGGAGCGCCCACCGCGGGGGCCGCTGACCGCCTCGTCCGGGACCGAGGCGCGACGCGCCTGGTCGCGGGCCGCACGCCATCCGTCGAAGTCGCCCCGGTCGGAACACTCCCGCGCCCGCTCGCGCCACTCGGCAGCCACCTGCTCCTGAGAGCGGACCAAGGCGGCGGTGACCCGCACCTGCGCGGCCGCCAGCGCGGCCTTGGCGCGCTCCAGCAGTGCGAGCTGGTCGATGCGCTCACGGTCATCGACCCGGTCGTCGAGGCGCGGCAGGGCGGTGACGAGGGCCTCCAGGTCCCCCGTCGACAGCCTCCCTGCGGACTCGTTCATATGTTCGATTATAGCGGACCGATGGCCCGCAGGGAAGCCCTCCACGCAGCCCTCACATCCGGGCCACCCGCGCCCCACAGGGAGTGCACAGCGGCCACCCGCACCGTGGAGGCATGAGCGCAGGAGTCGTCACCGAGCCGCACGGCATACCCGTGCCGTCCCCCGCCCGTGCTGCGCTGCCGAGGCTGCCGAGGCCCGTGCCCCTCTGGTGGCGGGACGTGTCCGGCGCGCTGGCGTGGGGGCTCGTCCTCTTCGTCGTCGGTCTCTGGGTGGCGGGTGGCGGGCTTACCGCCTTCGGCACCACCGGCGACGCCATGACGACCCTCGGTCGACTCGCCGGCCTCCTCTCCTCCGTGCTCATCCTGATCCAGGTGCTGCTCATGGCCCGGATCCCCATGGTCGAGCAGGCCTGGGGACAGGACGAGCTGGCGCGGGTCCACCGCGTCGTCGGGTTCACCAGCTTCAGCCTCATGCTGGCCCACATCGGGCTGGTCATCGTCGGGTATGCCGCCGGCACGAGCCTCGGCGTGGTCGGCACCTTCGTCGACCAGGTGCTGCACTCGCCCGGCATGCTGCTCGCCCTTGCCGGCACCGTGGCCCTCGTCATGGTCGTCGCCACCTCGATCCGCAAGGCGCGCGCGAGGCTGCGCTACGAGTCCTGGCACCTGCTGCACCTCTATGCCTACCTCGGCGCCGGGCTGGCGCTGCCGCACCAGCTGTGGACGGGCCAGGACTTCCGGTCGAGCGCCGTGGCCACCGTCTTCTGGTGGGGCCTGTATGCCGCCACGCTGGCCGCCGTCCTCGTCTTCCGCCTCGCCCTGCCGGCCGTCCGCTCGGCGAGGCACCGCCTCGTCGTGGCGGACGTCGTCGCCGAGTCGCCCACGGTCACGAGCGTCGTCATCACCGGGAGGGCGCTCGAGCGGCTGCCCGCGCGGGCCGGGCAGTTCTTCCAGTGGCGCTTCCTCGACGGGCCCGGGTCGAGCCGGGCCAAGCCCTTCTCCCTGTCGGCCGCACCGGACGGGCGCAGCCTGCGCCTCACGGGTGAGGCCGTCGGCCCGGGGTCCGGCCGGCTTCGCAGTCTCCGCCCCGGCACGAAGGTGCTGCTCGAGGGTCCCTACGGCCGGCTCCACGCAGGCACCAAGGTCCGGCAGCGAAGCGTGCTGATCGGCGCCGGCATCGGGATCACGCCGCTGCGGGCCCTCCTCGAGGAGCTGCCGGCGGGGCCGGACGAGACCGTGCTCATCTACCGGGTCGGCAGCACCGAGGACATCGTCCTCGCCGACGAGCTCGTCGAGCTCGCTCGCTCCAAGGGCGCCCGCGTCGTCGCCGTCGTCGGTCACCGGGCGCCCGACCGTGACAGCTGGCTGCCCGCGCAGCTCGGCCACCTCGGGGACGCCGAGGCGCTGCTGCGCATCGTTCCCGACGTGGCGCAGCGTGACGTCTTCGTCTGCGGCAACCCCGCGTGGATGCGGTCCGTCATGGGGGCGGCCCGCGCGGCGGGCGTGCCGGAGCAGGCCCTGCACTCCGAACGCTTCAGCTACTGACCACCGGCCCGTCGGACCGGGCACCCCGCGACAAAGGAGACCCCATGCGCCGCATCGTCACGTGGGCCATGAGCACGCTGACCGTCCTCGTCCTGCTCTTCAGCTACAGCACGTCCCGGTCGTCTCAGCCGGTCGCCGCCACGGCCGAGACACGCCGGGTCACCACGACGACGACGCAGCACTCGGCGGCCACGTCGGGCTCCTCCGGCTCGTCGCCCACGTCCGCGGCGGCTGCCGCCCGCACCGTCACCGGCGACGAAGCCATGACCCGCTACGGGGTGGTCCAGGTCCAGATCACGGTGCAGGACGGCAAGATCACCAAGTCGGAGGCCGTCCAGGCGCCGTCGGAGAACCGCCACGACCAGATGATCAACAGCCAGGCCGTCCCGGTCTACAACGACGAGGTCGTCGCCGCGCAGTCCGCCGGCATCGACATGGTGTCGGGCGCCACGGTGACCTACGACGGCTACGTCCAGTCCCTCCAGTCGGCCATCGACAAGGCGAACCTGTGACCGATCCCGTCGTGTCGCACGGCCCGCCCCCGCGCCGGGCGTGGGTCGAGCACGTCATGGGTATGCCGGTGAGCATCCACGTGCGCGGGGCCGCCGCGGACTCCGCGCTGACCCGCCAGGCCGTCATGGCGGCATACGAGGTCTTCCACGACCTGGACCGGGTGTTCTCGACCTACCGCGCCGACTCCGACCTCATGCGCTTGCGTCGAGGCGAGGTCGATCTCGACGCGTGCAGTCCACTCGTGGCCCAGGCGCTGGCGCTCGGCGAGGAGGCAGCGCGGCGCACGGGGGGTGCGTTCACGACGAGTCTCCCGACCGCGGACGGTGGGCTCGCCCTCGACCTCACCGGACTGGTCAAGGGCTGGGCGGTCGATCGCGCAGCCGAGCAACTCCGTCCGCTGGCGCGGATCTCCTTCTGCATCAACGCCGGTGGTGACCTGCTCGTGGGCGCGTCGGCCGGTCTGCCGGCGTGCGGCCCTGGGGCGATCGACTGGCGCATCGGCATCGAGGACCCGGCGGATCGCTCGCGCATCGCCACGACGGTGTCCCTGACGGCCGGAGCGGTGGCGACGTCCGGGACCGCTGCGCGCGGTGCCCACCTCTACGACCCGGCCACCGGCTGCATGGTCGGGCGCACCGGGTCCGTGACCGTCGTGGGGCCGACCCTGCTGTGGGCCGACGTGTGGGCCACCGCGCTGTTCGTCGGCGGCGGCGCCGCCTCGCGGGCCTTTGCGCGCGAGGCGCCGGGCTACCGCTCGCTGGGGCTGTAGACCGACGGTCGGGCGGGCAAGGCTGACGGCAGTCGCGCACTTGTTGGCAGGAGACTCACCAGCGGTGGGCCACGTCGATGACGAGCCTCGACCCGGATCCGGGCCCAGCGAGGGTGAACACTCGGAACGGCAAGCGTGCCCGCACGCCGAGTCCCAAGGTGTTGTTGCTCTCCCAGAGCTCGACCCAGGCGACCTGCCGGAAGGTGCGCCAGCCGGTGACGTCAACCAGCTCGGCGCGACTGGCCGGGTGGTACCTGGTCTGGGTGTCAGGGCCGTAGGGCTCCGCGACGACGATCTCGAGGAGCGCACCGCCGCGCAGGTCGACCGGCTGGGCGAGGCCCAGCCCGGCGATGGCCGGCACGTAGCGAACAGAGAACCCGCCGCTGCGTCCCTCGAAGTCGAGGACCAGCCGGTCGAAGCACTCGTGCCGCCCGGCTCGCACGTTGGTCATGGACGTGACGTCCGAGCGCGGCGACGCCTTGTCGAGGGAGCCCCACCAGATCCCGCAGTACGGGCTGTCGGCTGCAACTGCGGAAGGGGCCGCCACCAGCAGCAGCGCGGCGAGGAGCGAGGACAATGCCAGTGGCCGTTTCATGATGTTCTCCCGAGGTGCACGAGACGTGATGATCAACAGACGCCTGCTCGGGCAGGGGGGTTGACACCGGCGCGGTCCAGACGGGCTCGCCACAGCTCGACCGGCCTGCTCCCGAGGACGCCCACCGACCCGGCCTGGCAGACGCGTACTCCGCCGTACGGGCTGAGTGGGAGGACTGCGGCGGCGCGGCTGCCTGGGGGTCGACGGCCCGGGGCTCCGCGGCATACGCGCATCACTCAAGTGGCAAGAGTCGTTCTTGCGGCTTTCTTGCGTTTCTGCTGCAGTCTGTCCGGCTTGTTCCTTGAAATCTGCACGACAGACTTCCTCTTGCCAGCACGAGAAGCACAGGGTGCGGGCACGAGACTCCCGGATCGCCCGGCCAAGAAGGAAATGAGCACACCATGCGCACCACGAACAAGAACGCCTCCGGCAAGCTCCTCGCCTCCGTCGCCCTCGTCGCGGCGGCTGCAGGCGTCGCGGGGCTCGGCACCTTCGGGTCCTTCACGTCGACGACGTCGGCGAGCCAGGCCGTCGGCAGCGGAACGGTCAAGGTCGCGCTCGGCGCGGCGGGGGCGGCCAACCGGCTCAACGTGGCGGCCACGGGCCTCGTGCCCGGGGACACGGTCCAGCGCGCGGTCGTCCTCAGCAACACCGGCAACCAGGACCTCGCCACGCTGTCGCTCACCACCACCGCGACCACCTCGAGCAAGCTCGACACCGACGCGACGAACGGGCTTCAGCTCTCGATCGACTCGTGCTCGACGCCGTGGGTGGAGGCGGGGACCTCGCCGGCCTACACCTACACGTGCACCGGGACCACGAAGACGGTTCTCGCGAGCCGTCCGGTGGTCGGCTCCAACGTGACGCTCACCAACCTCGGCGCCCTCGGCTCCGGCAGCAGCGACAACCTGCGCGTCCGGCTCACGCTGCCTGACACCGCCGACAACTCCTTCCAGGGCCTCGACAGCGTCCTCGGCTTCGACTTCACCGGCACGCAGCGCACGGCCACCAGCCGCTGAGCTGGCCACCCCCTGCGCATGACCGATCTTGCGCACGACCGATCTGGAGCACTGCAATGACGACGATCGCCCAACGTAGGTCCATGGTGGGGCGGCCACGTTCTCGGGCGAGGGCGCGGGTTCACGCGCCGCGTCAGGTGCTCGGTCGGGCGCTCCACCGGCTCGTCGCCTGGGCGACGACACTCGCCCTCGGTGTCTCGGCCGTGGCCTTCCTCTTCCTTGCGGTGGGGCCACACGTGCTGGGATACCAGACGGCGACGATGCTCACGGGCAGCATGGCGCCGGGCATCGCGCCCGGCGACGTCGTGGTGAGCGTGCCGGAGGCCGCTGAGGACGTCGTGGTGGGCGACGTCCTCAGCTACCACATCCCGGTGGAGGACCACCGGGTGGAGACACACCGCGTCACCAGGGTGACCCGCGATGCGGGGGGCCGGGTGTCGATCGTCACGAAGGGGGACGCCAACAACGGCGTCGACCCGTGGGTCGCGACGATCGAGGGCGACACGGTGTGGAAGACCCGCTTCGTCGTGCCGCACGTGGGCTCGGCGATCCGGGCACTGCGCGAGCCGCTCGTGCAGCGGTATGTGTTCTGGGCAGCTCTCGCGGCGCTCGTGCCGCTCGTGCTGTGGCGGATCTGGCGCCCGAGTGGCGAAGGAGAGACGACATGAGTGACGCCAGCGACGGCTCGGCCGGACAGCTGCTCGACGAGCGGGTGCTCGCCCGGCTCGGGGACGAGGTCGGCGACCGCGAGGCGGCCCTGAGGTTCGCCGCGGCCTACCTCGGACTGCTGCCGACCCGGGTCGACCGGGTCTGCGCGGCCTGCACGGCCTCCGACTCGGAGGCGGCCGAGGACGCCGTCCTCAGCCTGCGCGTCACCTCGGCGATGGTGGGGGCCAGCCTGCTCATGGGCCTGGCCGCCGAGGTGGAGATGGCGGTGACCAGGGGGGACTTGGTGACCGCCAGGACGGCAGCCGACGGGCTGCCACGGGTGGCGGCGGCGACCGCGGCAGCGGTCGCCGCCCTGCTCGCCGAGGCCTACGCCGTCGAGCACGGCTGATGACCGGAGCCGGCCGCGGCGCGGCCTCAGGCCGGCTCCTCCATGCGGTAACCGACCCCGCGGACAGTGCGGATGAACGCCCGGGACCCCGCGCGGGAGGACCGCGCGAGCTTGCGACGCAGGTTGCCGACATGGACCTCCACGAGGTGGTCGTCGGACTCCCAACCCTCTCCCCACAGCGAGCGGAGCAGGACGTCGCGGCCCCACACCCGGCGGGGCGCGCTCAGCATGGTGGTGAGCAGGTCGAACTCGGTCCGGGTCAGCTCGACCTCGGCGCCCTCGACGGTCACCGTGCGGCTCTCGGGGTCGACCTGCAGACTGCCGTGCCGGATCACGGACGCGCCTGGCGCGGGGGGTGGCAGCTCGATCCCGGCCACCGTGGTGACAGGCTGGGTCAGTGGCCGGGCCAGGGTCGCAACGCCGGCGGGTGCGGGGGCCGGCGAGTCGGGCGCCGGGGGCGGCGCGATCGCCGGGTCGGCGGGCGCGTGAGCTGGCGCCGCCACGCGGGGCCGACGGAACATGGCGGTCACCCGGGCCTGCAGCTCCCGCGGGCTGAACGGCTTGGTCAGGAAGTCGTCCGCGCCGGTCTCGAGGCCGACGAGGCGGTCGATCTCCTCGCCACGGGCGCTCACCATGACGATGTAGGCGGTGCTCGCCTGCCGGATCCGGCGGCATACCTCAACCCCGTCGAGGTCGGGCAAGCCGAGATCGAGCGTGACGAGGTCGGGCGACGTGCTGGAGACGAGGTCGAGAGCTTCCCAGCCGGTCCGGGCGGCGTGGACGGTGAAGCCCTGCAGCTGGAGCGAGCGGATGAGCAGCTCCCGGATGTCGGGATCGTCCTCGACGACGACGGCGGTCCGGGTGTCGTCAATCATGGGATAATTGTGACAGATCCGGCGGCATGGTATGGCCAGGATCGGGGGCGCCGTGGCGCGCCCCGGCCGCGACCCAGGAGGATGAACGTGATGTCGAGGAGGGCCCCGGCTGGCGGCCCCGGGCGGCCAGGCCGCTCCGGGTGGCCAGGGCGCTCCGGGCGGCTGCTGCTGGTCGCGCTGCTCGGGGTCGTCACGGTGCTCGCACCGTCCGTGGCGTGGGCGCGGTTCACCGCCTCCGCCACGGCCTCCGTGAGCGCCAAGACGCTCGTGCTCGGGGCCCCGTCCTTCCTGCAGGGCACGTCCACCTGCCCGACGGTGCTCAACAAGACCGGCAGGGTGAAGGTGACCTCGTTCGGCGAGGTGCAAGGCGCGACGCGCTACGTGCTCACCCTGACGTCCCCCAAGGGGGTCACCGACTCGGCGACGGTTCCCGGGTCGCAGACGGTGAACCTCTCGGTCTCCAGCACCGTGTCGGCCGGCAGGGGCACGTGGACGGTGACCGTCGTGCCCGGCGTGGCGGGGTGGACCGGACCGGCCTGGACCGGCACGTTCCCGTGCTGACCCTCACCTGCTGACCCCTACGGACTGGCGAGGAGCCGGGCCAGGTCGTCCGGGTGCGTGACCGGGGCGTCGCAGACGAAGCCACGGCACACGTATGCCGCGGGGCGCTCTCCGACGAGCGGCCGCTCGGCCAGCAGCGGGATGCCCGGTGCGTCCGGCGGCCCAGCCACCGCCACCATCCCGGGGCTCGGCGATCGGCGCACC
>NZ_DASSMH010000116.1:0-28948 GCF_035688975.1 Intrasporangium sp.
CACCCTGGCCAGCGAGCACGGCACCGTCGCCCAACGCACCGCCACCACACCGGGACACAAGAAGATCCTGACCGCGCTGGACCTGCCCGAGCCGCCCCGGTTCTTCGACTTCACCGTCCCCACCGACTGAGCGCCACTCCCGCGGCAGGCGCCGAGGCCGCTTGTAGTAACACGACCCCCGCGCGCCCAGAACCGTATTTGCGCAGGTCACCCCACGTTTTCAACCTGCTCGTGTGCCTATTAACTGCGGAAGTGCGGAAGTCCGGTCAGACCCCGCCCGCCGCTGGCGGCCGGGCACATGGACCCGTTCGACGCTAGCCACGTGCCGAGGCCGAGGCCGTGGCCGCGTCCGCAGGCGGCGGAGTGACACTGGTGCGTGGGCCTCCCTGGCGAATGTTCCTGATGGTCCAATTTCCGGGGCTGCCGACAAGCCCATGGTGCGCGCCCCCGGACTACTGGTGGCCGACCGTTCGCGGTCGAGCCCCCTTCAGGCGCGTTGCAGCAGATGGTCGTCGTGCTCGTCGATGGTGCCAGAGCCGCCCATCCAGGTGATCCCGCAGACTGGACAGACAACCCACCACTCTTCCCAGCCGTCCTTGAAGTGACACTGGCCAGTGGCGCCGGTGCCGGGACAGACCCCGTCTTTGCGGAGGACGACGCGGTTTCCGTCTTTGTCGGTCGCAAACTGCCGGTCCTGGTATGGCGCGAGAAAGAGGCGGTCGGGTCCGACGACCGCGTAGCGGCGCTGCAGGATGCGTTGGATGGCGGCGATGCCCTCTGCTGGTCCTGAAGTAAGTTGTCCAGTTGGCTTTCACGGGCTTCGAGTTCCTCACGGAGGTGGTCCTTGTTCGTCCATCTCGCGAGAACCGGTCCTTCCTGAGGAGTGACGCCAGCACGCGCGAAATCCAGGACGTCGACGGCAGAAAGCCCGGTCTCGACCCATCGCGCTGACCACTGGACCGTGTCCTCTGCGTCAGGCAGTCGTGCTGCGAAGGTGAAGAGAAGGGATGCCTCGCTCGGGTCCCAGCCCGCCTGATGAAAACCGGCCGCCACGTCGGGGGTGAACGCCGTGTGACACCAATCGCCCCCGTGCCACCGTGCCGCTTCGTCGGGGGTGAAGCCACCTTGCGACCAGCGCATTGCGGCCTGCGGCTCCGAGAAAGGGTCCGCGAACGCGACAGGTTGGTCTACCCAGGCTCGCGCCAGCTCCTCGCTCATTCCTGTCGCTCGCCACATAGAGGCGAGCCTGGCGACCTCGTCCGCGTGCATCCCGGGTACGCGCCCTATCCCGAGCGCTTGGAACGCCACGTCGTACCAAGTATGGGCATCTCTCGGGTGAAAGCCCGCTCGCCACATCGCTAGCGCGGCGTCTTCGTCATCGGCAAGCGATCCCGTCCATGCTCTCCCGACTTAGTGGGATCGCTCTCGTCATACACGTTCACAGGTGCTCCCCTGCATGCTCGGCGGCCACTCCCGCGTCAGGCCGGGTCATCCATCAGTCGGCAGCGTAGAGCAACTGTTGCCTGTGGAGGCTACGACAGTCAGATCGTTGGCGCGATCTCGCCTTAAGGTTCTGGCCTCGCATTTCGAGAAGGTAAGTGCATGGGGGCCACGGACGGCCGGCACCTCACTGAATACCTGCGCACCCGTGGACGGCACTGAATACCGGCGCACCCGTGGACGGCACGTGACAGGCGGCGTGACGCGCCATCAGCGCGGAGTCCGACGAGCGAAGCCGTCCTCCGCGCGGCAGTCTTGTGCGGCAAAGTGGCGTACGGGGTGCATCGCACGCCGCATCGGGGCCGAAACCACTAGGGTTTGGGGGAACTCACCCAATGAGGAGCGCCATGGTGGAGGGCCAGAGGTGGCCGTCGTTTCATGAGGCAGTCGTGCTATGGGAGCACTTCTACACGGCGCATAATGTCGTGTCACGAAACACCGAAGACTTGGTGAACTTCCTTAAGAGGATCTGCTTCGCGAGCGACACATCGATCGCGTATGTGCAGGCTGTGACGTCGGGAAAGCCTAGGGACGAGACCAAAGATGCCGTCGAACTGGAGGTTAACCGACTTGTTCTCAACTACCTGACGGCCGTCGCCACTCTCGTAGACATCTCCCGAAATACGATGAAGTACTACGAGGGAAGTCGGCCAGCGAACGGGTACGCTGAGCGTGTTGCGAAGATTCGTGAGCGAGGTCTCGGGCCACTCCTGATTAGGTTACGGGCTCACGTGGTACATAGAGCCCGCCTGCCTTGGGTGATCCGCGTTTACCTGGGCGGACAAGACCGCCTGCTGGATGTCGTTCTCGATCGGAAGGAGATTCTTAGGCATGGTGACATCGGAGGATCCGCGCGTCGATACCTAGAGGCATTCGAAGAGGATGTTCCCTTCGTCCATCTGGTCACCGAATACGGGAAAGAACTCGCCGATCTCGATGATTGGCTCTGGGCGCAGCTCAAGATCCTCTATCCCGTACCGCGGCCGTCTGACTGGCCTGCGTGCCTGTTCGAATCAGCCGCGGCGAAGGCGTGCCCTGATAGCGAGTGAGGCCGCCGCAGGGGCGCAGCTCACAACTTGCCTCCTCGCGCCACGGCCGGCGGGCGTAGCGGCCCTACAGGCGGCGAAGTGGGCTTGCTCCGCGAACAGCACTCGTCGGTGCAGTCGGATCGCCACGCATAACGCGGCGCGTTATGCTTGGGGTGTGATCAGGTCGTTCGGCAACGCGGTGACCGAACGGCTGTGGTCACGAGAACGCACCAAGAAGCTCGACCCGCGGATCGAGCGGACCGCACTTCGCAAGCTCGTCCTGCTCGATGCGGCCGAGACCCCCGACGACCCGCGGGTCCCACCCGGCAACCGGCTCGAAGCCCTACGGGGCGACCGGGACGGACAACACAGCATCCGCATCAACCAGCAGTGGCGGATCTGCTTCACCTGGACACCCGCAGGGCCCGAAGACGTCGAGATCGTCGACTATCACTGACCGAAGGAGGAACACCGATGGCGACCATCGCGCCGATCCACCCGGGGGAGGTCCTCCTCGAGGACTTCCTGACCCCACTGGAGGTCACCCAGCACCACCTCGCCGTCTCGATCGGTGTCCCGCCGCGACGGATCAACGAGATCGTCCACGGCAAGCGCCGGATCACCGCCGACACCGCGCTGCGGCTGGCCCGCTACTTCGGTACCACCGACCGGTTCTGGCTCAACCTGCAAACCCGCTACGACCTCGAGATCGAGAAGGACCACCTCGGCGCCGCCCTCGACCAGATCCATCCCCTGCAGAGCGCCTGACCCACCAGAGCGCCACGCGGCGGAGTGCCGCGGGTCGTGGCAGGGCCTCAAGGGCCGAGGCGCTCGGTGTGCTGCCCAGTCAGCTCGGCGATGAGCTCGAAGTCCCTGTCCAGGTGGAGCACCGTCAGACCCGCGAGCTCAGCGGTGGCCGCTATGAGCAGGTCCGGGATGGATGGGGCACGGTGACGGCCTCTGTCAACCAGCAGCAGCTGGACCGCAAGTGCTCGGTCCTCGATCGCGGGTGTCAGGTACTCCACCGGCATCATCGAGATCGGCGGGGCGCCGAACACCGACCGCGCGTCAGCGGCGGTCCTGGCCGAGTAACCGACCTCCAACCTCGTCATGGTGGTGATCCTGACAAGACCTCGTTCGATTCGGCCGGCCCAGCTCTCGGCCTCGGGACTGGCGCCCAATCGGACCAGGGCGGACTTGTCGATCAGCCAGTCCGTCACCGCCACGCCTCGTCCATCGCCTGGTCGTCGGTGAGGTCGGCGAACCTTTCCGCGAAGGAACGCAGGTCTTCGACGGAGACGGGCGCGTTCGCGGTAGCGGCATCGGCGGCCAGACGTCGACGGATGTACTCGGCCCTGGAGATCCCGAGCCGCGCGGCGTGGGCATCCACGCCAGCCAAAACCGCGTCGGGAACGTCGCGAATCAGTACGTCAGCCATGCGTTCCACCTCCTGGATATCTGATGATATCAGCATGCGCCCCGCCACCTCCCACTGCGTCGCTGCTCGGTCTCGCTCCATAGCGGAGCGACGCTAGCCCTATCTGGGCGATAGGCATATCTGGGCGATAGGGCAGCAGGTCCCGGACGGCCTACGGGCGACGGAGCCGCGCACCCCAGGCGTCGTAGCGGCGCTTGACGTTGCGGATGCGCCCGGCGAGCCGCACGACGAGCCACGCGCCGGCGACGAGGAGGATGAGGGCGATGCCGGCGGAGAGCCAGGGGTTGGCCAGGGCAAGGGCCATCACCCCGGCCACCGTGAGGTCCTCGCCGGTGCTGACGGCGATGGTGCTGACCGGCTCGGGGGAGGTGTTGACCGCCACCCGGAGGCCCGCCTTGATGCCGTGCGAGACGAGGGCGGTCACGCCGCCAGTGGCGGCGGTGACGGCGGCGTCGAGGCTCGCGCCGTCGTGGCCGATCAGGTAGCCGATGGTCGCGCCCACCGCGGGGCGCACGACGGTGTGGACGGAGTCCCAGACGGAGTCGAGGTAGGGCACCTTGTCGGCGACCGCTTCCAGGAGGAAGAGGACCGCGGCCCCGACGAGGACGTCGGTGCGGGCGAGGGCGTCGGGCACCTGGCCGAGCGAGAGGAAGCGGTCGGCGAGGCCGAGGACGAGCACGACGGCATACGCGTTGATGCCGCTCGCCCACCCGGCGGTGAAGACGAGGGGGAGAAGCTCGGCACCCATGGATCTCCTTGCTCGAGTGGCCGACTCGTGGCCGACCCCGAGCCCATCGTGCCGTATGCCGCCGACAGTGGCGTGCTCGGGCCGGGGAGGTCCGAGCCGTCTTGACACCGTGTCGGGAGGCAGGGCTACGCTGAGGTTGTCGAACAGTTGTTCGACTTCAGTGGTTGTCGTAGGTGGTTGTCGTAAGTGTTGTCGTGGTGAGGTGTCGGGTGGCGCAGTCCATCCGGGTCGAGGCGTTCCGATCCCGACGTGTCCCAAGGAGACGTGTCGTGATGCGCAAGTTCGGTGATCCCGTGCAGGTTCGTTCCGCCGAGGGGTCGCAGCAGCGGCCGGAGGCCTTTCTCTGGCGAGGGCGCCTCTACGTCGTGCGGGAGGTCCTCGCGCAGTGGCGGGAGCGGCGGGCCTGGTGGCGCGACGCCGTCGACGACCCGGACCGGGAGGCCGGTGCCGGCGTGGACGGGCTCGCGGCGGCGTCGGCCGAGCAGCAGGTGTGGCGGGTCGAGGCCAGCCCAGGGTGGTCCTTCGCGCCGGGTGTCTACGACCTCGCCCACGTCCTCGTGCCGGGAGACTCCGGGCCCGACGAGCGCTGGTCGCTGCTCCACGTGGCCGACTGAAAGGAGCCTTCCGATGACCGCCCAGCTTCGCCGCCCACCCGTCTCGCCGGCCGTCCTCGAGCTGCTCGAGCGGTCCCGTGCCACTCTCGAGGCGGCGTGCCGCACCTCCGATGCGTCCGAGCGCTACCTCGACGCCCACCTCGGCGCCCTGCGCGCGGCGGCGGCGCTCGTGGCGGCGCGCACGACGCCCTCGCCCCGGTCCCGGCCCCGAAGTGTGTGGCAGGTCCTGCCGACGGTGGTCCCGGAGCTCGGGGAGTGGGCCGGCTTCTTCGCCGGGACCTCGGCCCGCCGCGGGGTTCTCGACCGGGGCGGCTGGCTGGGCGCCCGCGAGGCCGACGACCTGCTCCGGCAGGCCGAGATGTTCCTTGAGATCGTCCAGGACCTGCTTGGCCTTCCGCAGACCGTCCCGCTCCCGGACTCGATTCCGCCCGTCTCCGCGAGGGTGCCCGTCACGGGCCCGGGCAGGCTGGTGGGCCGTGGTTGACAGCTTCGTCCACCTGCACGTCGCGTCCGGCTACTCGATGCGCTACGGCAGCGCCACCCCCGCGCAGCTCGTCGAGCGCGCCGCGGCATGGGACCAGCCGGCCCTTGCCCTGACAGACCGCGACGGCCTCTACGGCGCGGTCAAGTTCGTCCGGGCCTGCATGGACCGCGGTGTCGCCCCGGTGCTCGGCGTCGACCTTGCGCTCGCCCCGGACGGGATCGGGAGCCTGGGGGCGGGCGGCGTCGGGGGGGTCGGGCAGCGGACCCCGGTCCGGGGTGGGGCGCTCGTCGACCCGAGGCTGCCGAGGGTCACCGTCCTCGCCCGGGGCAGCCGGGCCGGGCTCGCGCCCGGAGCGGGCTGGGCGGCGCTCAGCCGGCTCGTCACGGCCACCCACCTGCGCGGCGAGCGCGGCCGCCCGGTCACAACCTCGCGGCTCGTGGCCGAGCACGCCTGCGGTGGGCTGGCGGGAGACGAAAGTGGCCACTCGACGTTGGGGGGATCGGTCGAGTGGCCACTTTCGCCCGCCGAGTCCGCTGAAGAGCCGGCGCCGGTCGAGCGGCATACCGCGGATGCGCCGACCCGGCGGCATACCGCGGGCCCGCCGTCGCGGCTCGTCGTCCTGCTCGGTCCCGACTCCGACGTGGGGCGGGCCGTGCTGGCCCGCCGCCACGGCGCGGCCCGGGCCGCGCTCGAGCGATGGCGGGCGCTGCTGCCTCCGGAGAGCGTCGTCGTCGAGGTGGTCTGCCACGGCGGCCCGGAGGACCGCCCGGGAAGCCTCAGGCAGGCGGGCCGGATGCTCGCCCTGGCGCGCGAGGCCGGCGTGCGCAGCGTCCTTACTGCCGCGGTCCGACACGCCGACCCGCAGGATGCCGTCGTCGTCGACGTCCTCGACGCGGCCCGGCGCCTCGTGCCGCTCGACGAGCGGCACCTCGACCGGGTCAGCACCGCCGGCCATCTCGCGCCGACGTCCCTCATGCACGCCCTGGCCGTCGACGTCGTCTCGGCCTCCGGCCCCGGCCTGCGCGGCGGCGGGGCGCTCTGCCGGGAGGGAGCCCGCGAGCTGCTGGCCCGGACGACCGCGCTCGCGACGGAGTGCATCCAGGACCCCCGGGCCGACCTCGGGGTCGGCTCGGTCCACCTGCCGGAGCCCGGCGTCCTCGGCATCCGGCCGGGCGGCAGCCCCCATGCCGTCCTCGCCCGCCGGTGCCGCGAGTCGATCGCGTCGCGCTATCCGGACCGCACGCCGGCCCAGCTCGCCGTGATCAGCGACCGGCTCGAGGACGAGCTGTCCGTCATCGACACCCTGGGCTACCCGACCTACTTCCTCACCGTGGCGGCCGTGTGCGACCTCATCCGGGAGCTGGGGGTCCGGGTCGCGGCCCGAGGGTCGGGCGCGGGCTCGCTCGTCAACTACCTGCTCGGCATCTCAGGCGTCGACCCGATGCGCTACGGCCTGCTCATGGAGCGGTTCTGCTCACCGCTGCGGGCGCAGCTGCCCGACATCGACATCGACGTCGAGTCGGCCCGCCGGACGGAGATCTACGAGAAGGTGCTCGAGCGGTTCGGGGCCGAGCGCGTCACGTGCGTGTCGATGATGGACACCTACCGCGTCCGGCACGCCATCCGTGACGTGGGAGCCGCGCTCGGGCTGCCGCCGTCCGAGATCGACGCCATGGCCAAGGCCTTTCCGCACATCAGCGCCCGCAACGTCCGGGGCGCCCTCGCCGACCTGCCCGAGCTGCGCGCCAGCGGGTTCGACGTGCCGCGGCTGCAGCTGATGCTCGACCTCGTCGAGCGGCTCGACGGCCTGCCGCGGCATATCGCCCTGCACCCGTGCGGCGTCGTGCTGTCCGACTCCGCCCTGCTCGACCGGACCCCGGTGGAGGCGAGCTGGCTCGGCTTCCCGATGAGCCAGTTCGACAAGGACGACGTCGAGACGATGGGCCTGCTCAAGCTCGACGTCCTCGGCATCCGGATGCAGTCGGCGATGGCCCATGCCGTCGCCGAGGTCGCGCGGGTCGACGGCACCCGCATCGACCTCGACGACGAGGCGCAGGTGCCCTTCGACGACGAGCAGACCTTCGAGCTCATCCGGTCCACCCGCACGCTCGGCTGCTTCCAGATTGAGAGCCCCGGCCAGCGCGAGCTCATCGGCAAGTTCGGCCCGCAGACCTTCGAGGACCTCATCGTCGACATCTCGCTCTTCCGGCCGGGCCCGGTCAAGTCCGACATGATCGTGCCCTTCCTCAACGCCCGGCAGGGCTGGAAGGAGCCGGCCTACCTCCATCCCACGCTCGTCCCGGCCCTGGAGGAGACCGAGGGCGTCGTCGTCTTCCACGAGCAGGTGCTGCAGATCGTCGCCGAGACGACCGGGGTGACCCTCGCCGAGGCCGACGAGGTCCGGCGCGCCCTCGGTACGACCGTCGGCCAGGCGGAGGTCGAGCAGTGGTGGCGCCCCGCCGCGGCAGCCCGGGGCTACGCCCCGGAGGACGTCGAGCGGATCTGGGAGGTGCTCAAGGCCTTCGCGTCCTTCGGCTTCTGCAAGGCCCACGCCGCCGCCTTCGCCCTGCCCACCTACCAGTCGGCGTGGCTCAAGGCGCACCACCCGGCGGCGTTCCTCGCCGGTGTCCTCACCCACGACCCGGGCATGTACCCCAAGCGGCTTCTCCTCGACGACGCGAGGGCGTTCGGCATCGGCGTCCTCGGCCTCGACGTCAACGCCTCGACCGGCACGTACCGCTTCGAGCGCGACGAGGAGGGCCGGCCGTGCATCCGGCTCTCCCTGGCCGACGTCCACGGTGTCTCCGACGCCGAGGTGGACCGCATCGTCGCCGGCCAGCCCTACTCGAGCCTCGCCGACTTCTGGCAGCGGGCCGGGGTCTCGCGTCCCGTCGGGGAGCGGCTCGTCCTTGCCGGCGCCTTCGACTCCATCTACGGCATCGAGGCGATCGGCTCCTCCCGCACCGAGGCGGCCGCGGGAGTGCGCACCCGGACCGGGCTCGGGCGCCGGGGCCGGGTGACCCGGCGCGACCTGCTCCTGCACGTCGCCGAGCTCGACCGGTGGTCCGCCTCGCACGGCCGGGCGGCCCGTGCCGGGCAGCGACGCGGTCGCCCGAGGCCCGCCCCGGCCCTCGGCGGTGGCGACGTCCGGGCCCTCGGCGGTGGCGACGTCCGGGCGCTCGCGGCGGCGCAGTCGCAGGGGCCGGCCGCCGCCGGTGGGCCGGTCGCGGCCCAGCTGACCCTCGACCTCGGGGACACCCCCCGCCTCACGGCGACGAGCGGGCTGCCCGAGATGACCGGCCCCGAGCGGGTGCGGGCCGAGCTCGAGGTGCTCGGCCTCGACGCGAGCGGGCACGTCGTCGACTTCTACGCGCCGATGCTCGACGCGCTCGGCGTCACCAGGGCCCGGGACCTGCTCGCCGGGCGCAGCGGGCGCGAGGTCCTCGTCGCCGGGGTCAAGGTCGCGACCCAGACCCCGCCGATCCGCTCCGGCCGGCGCGTCGTCTTCCTCACCCTCGACGACGGGACCGGGCCGTCCGACCTGACCTTCTTCGAGGACGTCCAGGGCCCGTATGCCGCCACGGTCTTCCACTCCTGGCTGCTCCTCGCGCGGGGCATCGTGCGCCGCACCGGGCCACGCGGGGTCTCGATCCGCGCCACCGGGGCGTGGGAGCTGAGCGCGCTGCAGGAGGCGTGGACCACCGGAGGCCTCGAGGCGGTGCGGGAGGCACTCGAGTTCGCGGACCGGTCCGCCCGGGAGCGGGCGGAGGCCGTCCTCCACGGCACCTCGGGCACCGAGGGGACAGGGCGGCGGGTGCTCGTGCACTCCTCCGGCTTCCGCCAGTCGCCGTATGCCGACGTGCGCCCTGCCGGTTCCGACGTCCGGGGCTCCCGCGGCGCGGTCGCGCTCGTCCCGGCGCAGGGCCCTCCCCGCAAGTTGTGGCACGCCAGCCCCGGAAGTGCCGGGCACTAGGGTGAGAGCGCAGGCCCAGCACCCGAGGAGGACTCCGTGCCCGACGAGCGACCCCCGCAGCAACGGGCGGCCACGGCGCCGGTCTCGCCATCGGTGCACCCTCCGACCCGGCCCACGGTGCAGCACCCGACCCGCCCCCCGCTCCGGCCGTCAGCCGTCGCCTCCACGGTGGTCGGCCTCGCCCGCGAGTCGAGCGACCGGCTCGGCCGGCCCCTCGACGTGCTCGACCTCGGCGGCGGCACCGGCAACGTCGCGGTCGCGCTCGCCGAGGCCGGCCACCGGGTCACGGTCGTCGACCCCAGCCCCGACGCGTTGGCGGCCCTCGCCCGCCGGGCCCGCGAGGCCGGTCTGCCCGACCGGGTCACCGGCGTCCAGGGCGACAGCGACTCCCTGCCCACCGTCCTCGCCGGGCAGACCGTCGACCTCGTGTGCTGCCACGGCGTGCTCGAGTTCGTCGACGACCCCAGCGCGACGCTGCGCGCCATCGCCGCGGCCCTTCGCCCGGGCGGCTGGCTGTCCCTCCTCGTCGCGGGCCGGCTCGCGGTCGTCTTCGCCAAGGCGATCGCCGGGGAGTTCGGCCAGGCGCGCACGGCCCTCGTCGACCCCGACGGTCGGTGGGGCGCTCACGACCCGCTGCCCCGCCGGTTCGACCTCGACGAGGCCGAGCGGCTCCTCACCGGGGCCGGCTTCTCCGCGCTGCAGACCCGGGCCACCACCATCCTCGGCCACCTCGTGCCGGCGGCCCTGCTCGACTCCGAGGCGGACCGGGCGGCTCTCACCGAGCTGGACGAGCTGCTCGTCTCGGGCCCGGGCCGCGAGTTCCTGCGCACGCTCGGCAGCGGCCTGCACGTCCTCGCCCGCCGCGACTGAGGCCACCGCCGATGTGTCCGTCGATGCGCTCGCCGACGTGCTCGCCCACGTGACCGGAGCGATCCGGTGAGCCGGCGGCAGTTCTCCACCCCGACCCGCACCGACGCCGGGCCCCCCGACGACACCGGGTGCACCGTCCTGCACGTCGACATGGACGCCTTCTACGCGTCCGCGTCGCTGCTCTCGAGGCCCGACCTGCGCGGCACGCCCGTCATCATCGGGGGGGCCGGAAGCCGCTCCGTCGTCCTCTCCGCGACCTACGAGGCCCGGGCCTTCGGCGTGACGTCCGCCATGCCCATGGCCCGCGCCCGACGGCTGTGCCCCCAGGCCGTTGTCCTCGAGCCGGACCACCGCCGGTATGCCGCCATCTCCGAGGCGGTCATGGCGACCTTCGCCTCCATCACCGATCACGTCGAGCCGCTGTCGCTCGACGAGGCGTTCCTCGACGTGTCCGGGGCCGTCCGCCGCCTGGGGCCGCCCACCAGCATCGCCGAGCAGCTGCGCGACACCATCGCCGACGAGCAGGGGATCACCTGCTCGGTCGGGGTGGCTGCGACGAAGTTCGTCGCCAAGCTCGCCTCTGGCCTCGCCAAGCCCGACGGCCTCCTCGTGGTGCCCCGGCACGAGGCCGTCGCCTTCCTCCACCAGCTCCCGGTCGCGGCGATGTGGGGCGTGGGTGACAAGACGGAGGAGCAGCTGCACCGGCTGGGCCTGCGCACCGTGGCCGACATCGCCCACACACCGGTCGACACCCTGTGCCGGGCGCTGGGTGACGCGGCGGGACGGGGCCTGCACGACCTTGCGTGGGGCCGCGACCCCCGCCGCGTCGTCGCCGAGCGACGCGAGAAGTCGATCGGTGCCGACGAGACCTTTCCCTTCGATCTCGACGACCCGGCGCGCATCCACCGTGAGCTGCTGCGACTGGCGGACCGCACCGCGGCCCGAGCCCGGTCGGCGGGGATGGCCGGCCGCACCGTGTCGATCAAGGTGCGCTTCGCCGACTTCACGACGATCACCCGGGCCAAGACCCTGCGCCAGCACACCGACGTGTCACGGGAGATCTTCGCCACCGCACGCGAGCTCTACGACCGGCTCGGGCTGCAGCGGGCCCGGATCCGACTCGTGGGAGTACGGCTCGAGGGGCTGGTGGGCGCCGACGACGTCCCGGTCCAGGGCAGGCTCGACGAGCCAGAGCACGGGTGGCGCGACGCCGACCGTGCCGTCGACCGCGCGAGCGCGCGGTTCGGCGCCGGATCCGTGCGGCCGGCAAGTCTCATACCTGAGAGGCGTTCGGGTTCACAGGACCGTCGGCGAGACCTATCCTGAGAGTGAGCCCCACTCCACCATCCGTGGCCGTGGGGTAGTAGAGTCGGAAGCCCAGTACACGGAGGTGCCGAGTGGCTCTCTCGGAACACGAAGAAGCGCTGCTCCAGCAGATGGAGGAGGCGCTCTACGCCGAGGACCCTCGCTTCGCCTCGCGCATCGAGAAGACGAAGTCGCGCTCGGCGAGTCGGCGTCGCGTGGTGCTCGGCGTCGTCGGGGGAGTCGCTGGCCTGGCCCTCGTCATCGTCTCTGCGATGAACTCTCAGATCTGGCTCGGGGCGATCGGCTTCGCCGTCATGGTCGCCGGCATCGCGTATGCCGTCACCCCGCCCAAGCGAGCCCTCGGCACCGTGTCCGGCGACGGGACCGTGCGACGGGCCCGCGGCACGTCGAAGGGCACCGGGCCGCGCGCCAGCACCTTCATGCAGCGGCTCGAGGAGCGGTGGGAGCGGCGCCGCCGCGACCAGTGGTGACGTCACCGCTGTGACGCCCACACCCCCACGACCCACGTCGTCATGATCGCGAGCGCGCTGAGCAGCTCGATCCCCATGCCCAGCCCCATGGCCCGCAGGGCCTGGCCGGTGGCGGCCCACGCACGGTCGTGCGCCCGGTGCCTGCGCCGCTCCAGCACGTAGACCGCGCCGACGAAGCCGACCGGAGCGCCGACGACCGGGACGACGAAGAAGCCGACGACCGCCACGACGGCCGCCATGGCGAGCACCCACGTCTCGACCCCCGCCGCCCGCAGCCGGCGACCGGGGACGAGGTACTGCCCGACGAGACCGGCGGCATACGCCGTGGTGGCGACCGCGAGGACCACCCACCCCTCGGCCGTCTGCTGCTCGGAGGCCCACACGACGGTCGCGAGCCACACGAGGAACAGGCCCGGCAGGACCGGGACGACGATCCCCGCGGTGCCCACCAGCATCGCGAGCCCGATCAGGACGTTGAGCGGGGTCAGCACCTCACCGTTGGTCGATGGGTGCCGACGCCGGCAGGTCGTGGAGCCGGTCGCTCTCGTCGTGGATGTCGATGGCCTTGCCCTGCAGTGCGGGCAGGTGCTCACGGCCGTGGTGTGCGCAGAACAGCAGCTCACCACCGGCCACAAGGCGAGCACGAATGTAGGCCTGTGCGCCACATCGGTCGCAGCGGTCAGCCGCGGTCAACTCGGGGGCCAGTGCTGTCGTCATGTTGCTCGCCTTCTCTCTACTTCTCGAGGATCCCTCACGGGACCCGGTGGCGGACGTTGTTTGTCGACCTTGCAACAGTCAATCACGCGGAATGCTTCCCACCCGGCAAGCCCACCCCCCGAGACGCCTCGATGCCCCGATCGTTATGCGGAACACCGCCCGGGGGCGGGCCCGCGGCAGGATCCGGGCCGCGAGCCTGCCCGGGCCTGTCGGCGCCGCTGGCTAGGCTGCCCGCAGCCGCATGAACGAGGAACCATGAAAGAGGAACGCTGTGGCATCCGCCCCCAGGCCCGCCCCCGCCGGCAACGGTGACTACACCGCCCGGCACCTGCAGGTCCTCGAGGGCCTCGAGGCCGTCCGCAAGCGCCCGGGGATGTATATCGGCTCGACCGACCAGCGCGGGCTCATGCACTGCCTCTGGGAGATCATCGACAACTCCGTCGACGAGGCCCTCGCCGGCGTCTGCGACCAAATTGAGGTGGTCCTCGGCGCCGACGGCTCGATCGTCGTGCGCGACAACGGCCGCGGCATCCCGGTCGACACCGAGCCCCGCACGGGGCTGTCGGGCGTGGAGGTGGTCTTCACCAAGCTGCACGCGGGCGGCAAGTTCGGCGGCGGGTCGTATGCCGCGACCGGTGGCCTGCACGGGGTCGGGGCATCGGTGGTCAACGCCCTGTCCGCGCGCCTCGACGTCGAGGTCGACCGTGGGGGCAAGACCTACGGCATGAGCTTCCGGCGCGGTGAGCCCGGCACCTTCGCCGACGCGGGGCCGGTCCACTCGCCCGACGCGCCGTTCACGGCATACGAGACCCGCAGCGAGCTGCCCGTGATCGGCAGGACCAAGCGCGGCGTCACGGGGTCCCGGGTGCGGTTCTGGCCCGACCGGCAGATCTTCCTCAAGGGCGCCGAGCTCGACTATGCCTCGCTCGTCGCGCGCGCCCGCCAGACCTCCTTCCTCATCCCCGGACTGCGGCTCGTCCTCCGCGACGAGCGGCGGCTCCCGGGCACCCCGGGAGCCGACGGCCCGGTCGAGGAGGTGTTCCAGCACGACGGCGGGATCACCGAGTTCGTCAACTTCCTCGCGCCGGACCCGGCCGTCACCGACGTGTGGCGCCTCCAGGGCTCCGGCCGGTTCACCGAGACCGTGCCGGTCCTCGACGCCCAGGGGCACATGACCCTGACCGAGATGGAGCGCGAGTGCGCGGTCGACGTGGCGCTGCGCTGGGGCCAGGGCTACGACACGAGGATGGAGTCCTTCGTCAACATCATCACGACGCCCAAGGGCGGCACGCACGTCGCCGGGTTCGAGCAGGCGCTGCTCAAGGTCTTCCGCCGGCAGCTCGAGCTGGGTGCGCGCCGGCTCAAGGTGGGCTCGGACAAGCCGGAGAAGGACGACATCCTCGCCGGCATGACGGCGGTGGTCACCGTGCGCCTCGCGGAGCCGCAGTTCGAGGGCCAGACCAAGGAGGTGCTCGGCAGCAACGCCGTGCGCGGCATCGTCGCCAAGGTCGTCGAGCAGGAGCTCACCGCCCGTCTCACCTCGACCGCGCGCGGGGACAAGGCGCAGTCGACGCTGCTGCTCGAGAAGGTCGTCTCCGAGATGAAGTCGCGCATCAGCGCGCGGCTGCACAAGGAGACCCAGCGCCGCAAGAACGCCCTCGAGTCCTCGACGCTGCCGGCCAAGCTGCGTGACTGCCGCACCCACGACGTCGAGCGCTCAGAGCTGTTCATCGTGGAGGGCGACTCGGCGATGGGCACGGCCAAGGAGGCGCGCAGCTCGGAGTTCCAGGCGCTCCTGCCGATCCGCGGCAAGATCCTCAACGTCCAGAAGGCGTCCGTCTCGGACATGCTCAAGAACGCCGAGTGCGCCTCGATCATCCAGGTCATCGGCGCCGGCTCCGGTCGCAGCTTCGACCTCGCCGCGGCCCGCTACGGCAAGGTCATCATCATGACCGACGCCGACGTCGACGGCGCCCACATCCGCACGCTGCTGCTCACCCTCTTCTTCCGCTACATGCGCCCCCTGGTCGAGGCCGGCCGCGTGTATGCCGCCATGCCGCCCCTGCACCGGATCGAGGTGGTCAACCAGGGCAAGCGCAACGACTACGTCTACACCTACAACGAGGCGGAGCTGCGGCGCACCGTCGCCGCCCTCGAGAAGCGCGGCAGGAAGATCAAGCAGCCCCTCCAGCGCTACAAGGGCCTGGGTGAGATGGATGCCGACCAGCTCGCCGACACGACGATGGACCCCCGGCACCGGACCCTGCGGCGGGTGACGATGCGCGACCTCGAGGCGGCCGAGCGCACCTTCGAGCTGCTCATGGGCACCGAGGTCGCGCCGCGCAAGGACTTCATCGTCGAGTCGGCCGCCGAGGTCGACCGGGAGCGCATCGACGCCTGAGCCTGCCACAAGGGGGCGCATCGGGCGGCCGGCGTGCCTACGATGGCCGTTCCGGTGCGAGCAAGGGGGGCGGCAGTGCAGGCGAACGACAACGTGGCGCAGGTCGCGGCGCCCCCGCCGGGTGTGCCCACCCCGGCGGCCCACGGCGCGCCCACCGTCGCCCCGCACCTGTCGACCGACGAGCTCGAGTGGACGACCGCGACGATCGGGGCCATCTCGGCCTCCTTCTCCGCCAAGGTCGTCGGGCAGGAGCGACTGCAGGAGACCCTGCTGCTCGGCCTGCTCACGGGTGGGCACATCCTGCTCGAGAGCGTCCCGGGCCTGGCCAAGACGACGGCCGCCCAGGCCGTCGCGGAGGCGGTGCACGGCAGCTTCCACCGGATCCAGTGCACGCCCGACCTCCTGCCGAGCGACATCGTCGGCACGCAGGTCTACAACCAGCACTCCGGCACCTTCGAGACCCAGCTCGGGCCGGTGCACGCCAACTTCGTCCTCCTCGACGAGATCAACCGCTCCAGCGCCAAGACCCAGTCGGCGATGCTCGAGGCGATGCAGGAGCGCCAGACCTCCATCGGGGACCGGACGTTCGCGCTGCCGCATCCCTTCCTCGTGCTCGCCACGCAGAACCCCATCGAGCACGAGGGGACCTACCCGCTGCCCGAGGCGCAGATGGACCGGTTCATGCTCAAGGACGTGCTGGACTACCCATCCCCGGCCGAGGAGGCCGAGATGCTCCGGCGCATCGACTCGGGCGTCTTCCGCCGCGAGCCACGGGCCGTCGTCACGCTCGACGACGTGCGCCGGCTGCAGACCCTCGTCGGGCGCGTCTACGTCGACCCGGCGATCATCAACTACATCGTCGGCATCAGCTACGTCACCCGGCGGCCGAAGGACTACATCGACCCGCGCCTGGCCGCCTACGTCGACTTCGGCGCGAGCCCCCGGGCGAGCATCGCGTTCACGGGCGCCGCCCGCGCTCGGGCCCTCGTCGCCGGGCGCAACCACGTCGTGCCCGACGACGTCAAGGCGCTCGCGCACCGGGTGCTGCGCCATCGCGTCATCCTCGGCTTCGAGGCCGCCGCCGACGAGGTCCCGGTCGAACGGGTCATCGACGCGATGCTGGCCGGCATCCGGACCCCCTGACGAGGCATCGAGGGGACCGGCCGATGTCCACCGCGGGGACGACCACCTTGCTGACGAGGGTCAAGAGCCGGCTCTTCGTCTCGGCCCGGCGGCGCGCCCGGACCATCCTCGAGGGTGAGTACGCCTCCGTCTTCCACGGCCGCAGCCTCGACTACGTCGACCTGCGCGCGTATGTGCCGGGGGACGAGGTCCGGGACATCGACTGGAAGGCGACGGCCCGGCACAGCGCGCCGCTCGTCAAGCGCTACGTCGCGACCCGCAAGCAGCACCTGCTGCTCGTCGCCGACACGGGGCGCGGCATGGCGGCCACGACCCGCAGCGGCGAGCGCAAGAAGGACGTGGCCATCGCCGCTGCCGGCCTCGTCGGCTACCTCGCGCAGCGGCACGGCGACCTCGTCGGACTCGTGCGCGGCACCGCGGTCGCGACGACGGCGCACCGGCTGCGCGGCACCGAGGCGCACCTCGAGCTGCTGCTGCGCGCCATCGACGCCGCCACCGTCCTCGACGGGGAGCCCAGCGACCTCGCGGCGCAGCTGCGCTGGATCGTGGCCAACGTCCGGCGCCGCACAGTGCTGCTCGTCGTCGCCGACGACCTCGACCTGGGCCCGGAGCTCGACGACCTGCTGCGCCGGCTGCTCGTGCAGCACGAGATCCTCTGGTGCACCGTGGCGGACGCCGACCCGACCGCGATCGAGGGCCGCCGGACGGCATACGACGTGGGGGACCTGCGCACGCTGCCCACCGTGGTGCGGCTCGACCCGCGCGTCCGCGAGGCGTATGCCGCGGCCCTCACCCGACGCGTCGAGCACACCGCGGCCGTCCTGCGCCGGCGCGGGGTCAACCACGCCCGGGTCGGCTCCACCGACGACGTGGTCCCGGCCGTCTTCGCCCTCCTCGAACGGCAGCGCCGTGCCCGCTGACCCGCCCCCGCCCGGCTTCTACGCCCCCGACCCGTACTCCCGGACGTGGCTCTGGGTGGGGGCCGGGCTCCTGCTCGCCGTCGCCCTCTGGTACCTCTGGGTCTGGTGGTCGACGCGCCCCCGGCCGGTGCACGGGCCGGTGGCCGCCACGGGAGGCCGGCTCGAACGGCTGCGGGCCGACTACACCCGGCAGATCGACGTCGTCGTCGCCCGCGCCGACGCCGGCGAGATCTCGCAGCGGCGGGCCCACCAGCAGCTGAGCGTCCTCGTGCGGCACTTCGTCCAGGAGGCGTCCGGCATCGCGGCGCCGACGATGACCCTCACCGACCTCGTGGGTTCCGGCGCCCGCCTCGGCCCCGTCTCGCGCGTCGTCCGGCGCCTCTATCCCGGCGAGTTCGCCCCCCGCGAGGCCGACACGCTGGCCGAGGCGGCGGCCGGTGCCAGGGACGTGGTGGCCCGGTGGAGCTGAGGTATCCCGCCCTCGTGCCCGTCGGACTCGTCGTCGCGGCGGCGGCGGCGTATGCCGTCTACGTCGTGCTGCGACGGCGGTCCCGCGGCGCGGCCGCCCCGGTCGCCAACTCCGCGCTGCTCACCGCGCTGCCGGAGTACCAGCGGGCGATGCGCCGGCACCGGGTGCGGACCGCCATCCTGGTCGGGAGCGCGGCGCTGCTCGCCGGCGGGGCGCTCGTCGGGGCCGCCCGACCCGTCGACACGACGGTGGAGCGGCCGCAGACCCGCAACCGCGACGTCGTGCTCTGCCTCGACGTCTCCGGCTCCATGGCCGACTTCGACGCCGAGCTCGTGCGCACCTTCCGGGCACTCGTGACCGGCTTCCGCGGCGAGCGGATCGGGCTCGTCATCTTCAACGCCTCCGCGGCGACCGTCTTTCCCCTGACCGACGACTACGACTTCATCGCCGACGAGCTCGACACCGCCGAGCAGGCCCTGTCCAACGGCGCGCGCAACGAGGCGTTCTTCGCCGGCACCTTCAACGGCCGGGGGACCTCCCTCATCGGGGACGGCCTCGCGACCTGCGTCACGAGCTTCGACCGGGCCGACACGCGTCGGCCCCGATCGGTCGTCCTCGCGACCGACAACCACCTCGCCGGGCGCCCGATCGTCGACCTCGACGAGGCGGCCGAGCTGGCCAAGGCCAAGGGGGTGCGGGTCTACGGCCTCAACCCCGAGCCGGACGGCCCCGACCGGGAGGCGGCGGAGCTGCGGCAGCTGGTGGACGGCACCGGCGGGCGCTACTACGCGATGTCCGACGAGCAGGCCATCGCCGGCATCGTCGGGTCCGTGCAGGCGCAGGAGGCGGCGATCCTCGAGTCCGCGGCGCGGGCGCTGCACACCGACCAGCCACGGGTGCCCATCGCGCTCGCCGGCCTCGGCCTGCTCGGCGTCGTCGGCGCGAGCCGGAGGTGGCGCCGATGACGGTGCTGCCCGTCGTGCCGTGGCCCCTCCTCGTCGTCGTGGGGGCGGCGCTGCTGGCCGCGGTGTGGTGGAACCCCGCCGACCCCGACACGCCGGGCGAGTCCGGCGCGGCCCACTGGCGGCGCGGCGCCGCGGTGCTCCTGCTCGCCGTTGCCGCGCTGCGGCCCGCCGTGGGCGGCGACGAGGCAGCCGCCACAGCGGCCAACCTCAACGTCTACTTCGTCGTCGACACGACGAGCAGCATCGTGGCCGAGGACTACGGCGAGTCCCGGCCGCGGCTCGACGGCATACGGGAGGACATCGCCGCCATCGCGGAGTGGCTCCCGGGGGCGAGGTACTCGGTCGTCACCTTCGACCAGAGCACGCGGGTCCGCCTGCCGCTCACGACGGACACCACCGCCCTCGAGGCGGCCGTCGAGACGCTCCAGCCCGAGGCGACCGAGGTGTCGCGGGGCACGTCCATCACGGCGGCACGCGCGCGGGTGCAGACTCTGCTCGAGCAGGCCGTGCAGCGGCACCCCGAGCGGGGGCGGATCGTGTTCTACCTCGGAGACGGCGAGCACACGGCGCCCGAGCCGCCCGCGCCCTTCGCCGTGCCGGGGGGGCTCGTGCAGGGCGGGGCCGTGCTCGGCTACGGCACGACCGAGGGCGGCCGGATGAGGTCCACGCGGGCGCGCTACACCTCGTCCGGTGGCTACGTGCAGGACCCGGCGACGGGGGAGGACGCCCGGTCGGTCATCGACGAGGCGGCGCTGCGCGGCATCGGTGCCTCCCTCGGCGTGCCCTACGTGCACCGCGCCCGCGGCGAGTCCGTGGCCCCGGTCGTCGCCGGCGTCGACCTCGACCGGTTCGGCACCGAGGCCGTCGAGCAGGAGAAGGTGCGGACCCGGCGCGAGGCCTACTGGCTGCTCCTCGCCGGCGTGGCCGCGCTCGCGGTGTGGGAGCTGGGCGCCGGCCTCCAGAGCCTGGCACAGACCCGGCGGCGGAAGGGGCCGACGCGATGACGCTCACCCACCAGCAGCCGGGCCACCGCCCCCCGGAGCCCACCGAGCCGCTCCGGCCGCCGGCCCTCTCGCCTGTCCTGCGTCGCCGACGCCGGCGACTGGTGCTCGTGTCGGCACCGCTCGCCGTGCTGCTGGTGCTGCTGGCGGTGCGCCTCGTCCTCCTCGGGCCGGTGCACCACCAGACGCTCACGGCCTACGAGGACGGCGACGCGCGGCGCACCCTCACCTGGGCCGGGCGGCAGGGCTGGCTCAACGTCGTGGAGCGCTTCCGTGCGCCCTTCGCGGTCGGCGACGCGCACATCCTCGCCGGCGACTTCGACCTCGCGCGGCCCTCGTTCGAGGTGGCCCTCGAGCAGGTGCCCAAGGGCGGCATCGACGAATGCCGGGTGCGGGTCAACCTCGGACTGACCTACGAGCGGCTCGGGGACGTCGCCAAGGCCCGCGAGCGGACCGCCGAGTGGCGGCAGTACTACGACAAGGGCATCGAGACGACCCGCAACCGCCCCCCGCTCTGCGACCTGCCCGACGAGGGCCGCGGGACCGGCCAGCAGCTGCGCGAGGCGCAGCAGCGGATGGAGGAGAAGAACGGGGACCGGGCCCCCGACCCGCAGCCGGACGGCGGGACACCGGCGCCGGCACCGCCGGCCCCCGTGCCCGACCCGGGCCGCACGCCGAGCCAGGAGCAGCAGGACGCGCTGCGCGAGCAGCAGAAGCGCAACACCATCGAGCGCAACCAGCAGCGTGGCTCGGACTCGGAGCGGCCGGGGGGCGGGGCGCCCTCCTACCCCAAGCCCTGGTAGGTCCCCAAGCCCTGGTAGGTCCCGGCGGGGCCCGCGACCCGGTCGATGACCGCCGTCATCGGCACGCCCGAGCCGTCGCGGCGGCCCTCGGCGGGGGGCAGCTCGATCGCCACGCCGTTGGCCGCGGCTGCGCGGGCGGGGGTGTTGCCGGCGAAGGCGAGCACGAGCGTGTCCTCACCCTTGAGGAAGCGGTGGCACCGCACGCCGCCGGTGGCGCGACCCTTGACCGGGTACTCGGCATACGACGTCGCCTTGAGCGAGCCGCCCTCGGTGCCCGGCAGGGCGCCGGAGGAGCCCGCCGACGTCACGACGACGGCGTCCCGGGCCGGGTCGACGACGCCGAAGAAAACGGCCTGCACCCCGGGCGCGAGGGTGATCCCGGCCATGCCACCGGCGCCGCGTCCCTGCGGCCGCACCGCCCGGGCCGGGAAGCGCAGCAGCTGGGCGTCGGCCGAGATGAAGACGAGGTCGAGGTCGTCCCGGTCGGCGACGCCGGCACCGATGACCCGGTCGCCGTCCTTGAGCGCGATGACGTCCCACGTCGGGCCCTTGGGCGCGTCCGGCGTGACCCGCTTGACGGTCCCGCCGGCGGTGCCGACCGCGACGACGGGCGCGTCGGGGCCGATGGGCACGATGGTGACCGGTTCCTCGCCCCTGGGCAGGTCGACGTAGGCCGCGAGCGGCGCGCCGCCCGAGAGGCTGGGGGCGCCGTTGGTCGGCGGCAGGGTGGGCAGGTCGAGGGCCGAGAGGCGGACCATCCGGCCGGCGCTCGTGACGAGCCCGAACTCGCCCCGCGCGGTCGTCCTCACGGCCCCGACGACCGCGTCGTGCCGCGAGCGGGCCCCCCCGGCCGGCACCGGGTCGCCGGTCGCCGTGCGGGCGAGCAGACCCGTGGAGGACAGGAGCACCCAGCACGGGTCGTCGGCGACCTCCAGCGGGGTGGCGGACGCCGGCGCCGCCGCGGCCCCCGAGCTCTCGAGGAGCACCGTCCGTCGCGGCGTGCCGTGCGCCTTGGCGACCTCGGCGAGCTCGGTCCCGACGAGGCGCGAGAGCAGCCGCTCGTCACCGAGCAGGGCCCGCAGCTCCTCGATCTGGCGCTGCAGCTCCGCCTGCTCCGTCTCGAGCTCGATGCGGGAGAACTTCGTCAGGCGCCGCAGCTGCAGGTCGAGGATGTAGGTCGCCTGGGCGTCGGAGAGGTCGAAGACGTCCCGCAGCCGCGCCTTGGCGACGGCTGCGTCGTCGGAGCCGCGGATGACCTGGATGACCTCGTCGATGTCGACGATGGCGATGAGCAGGCCCTCGACGAGGTGCAGGCGCTCCTCGCGCTTGGCCAGGCGGTGCGCGCTGCGCCTGCGGACGACGTCGGTGCGGAAGTCGACGTAGACCTTGAGCAGCTCCTTGAGGCCCATCGTGCGGGGCTGCCCGTCGACGAGCGCGACGTTGTTGATGCCGAAGTTCTCCTCCATCGGGGTGAGCCGGTAGAGCTGCTCCAGGACCGCCTCGGGGTGGAAGCCCTTCTTGACCTCGATGACGAGCTGCAGTCCGTGGGTGCGGTCGGTGAGGTCCTTGAGGTCGCTGATGCCCTGCAGCTTCTTGGCCTGCACGAGGTCGCGGATCTTCTCGATGACGTTCTCGGGGCCGACGAGGTAGGGCAGCTCCGTGACGACGATCCCCTTGCGCCGCGGCGTGATCGACTCGATGCGGGCCGTCGCGCGGGTGCGGAAGCTGCCGCGGCCCGTGAGGTACGCGTCGCGGATCCCCTCCAGCCCGACGATCCGGCCGCCGCCGGGCAGGTCCGGCCCGGGGACGAACTTCATGAGGTCCTCGAGGGAGCACGTCGGGTTGGCGATGAGGTGCCGGGCCGCGCCGATCACCTCGACGAGGTTGTGCGGCGGCATGTTGGTGGCCATGCCGACGGCGATGCCCGACGCGCCGTTGACGAGCAGGTTGGGGTATGCCGCGGGCAGCACCGCGGGCTGCAGCTGGGTGTCGTCGTAGTTGGGGACGAAGTCGACGGTGTCCTCGTCGAGCCCGGAGACCATGAGCAGGGCGGCGTTCGCCATCCGCGCCTCGGTGTAGCGGGCGGCCGCGGGGCCGTCGTCGAGCGAGCCGAAGTTGCCGTGGCCGTCGATGAGGGGCAGCCGCAGCGTGAACGGCTGGGCCATGCGCACCAGGGCGTCATAGATCGCCGCGTCGCCGTGCGGGTGGTACTTGCCCATCACCTCGCCGATGAGCCGCTGGCTCTTGACGTGACCACGGTCGGGCCGCAGGCCGAGCTCGTTGGCGCCGAAGAGGATGCGGCGCTGCACCGGCTTGAGGCCGTCGCGGGCGTCCGGCAGGGCACGCGAGTAGATGACGGAGTAGGAGTACTCGAGGAAGGCGTTCTGCATCTCCTCCTCGACGTCGATCCCGACGATCTTCTCCTCGAAGTCCTCCGGAGGGGGAGTGGTCGTGCGGCGGGCCATGCCGAGCTCGGCTCCTTGGGTGGGGAGATTGGGTGGGGGAGATAACGCCCCATCATCCCCCAACCCGACCAGGGCGCCGCCGCAGGCTCGCCGTCAGAAGCGGCCCCAGTGCGTCACCTCGTCGACCCCCCGCCGGTGCCGGCGCAGGCTCGGGCTCCTCGGGCCAGGCAGCGCGTGGCCGAGCGCCACGACGCCGACGATGCGGTGGCCGCCGGGGATGCCGAGTGCCTCGTGCACGGCCTCGTGGGCCTGCGCCGGGACGCCGAAGAGGAGCGCGCCGAGCCCTTCGTCCACGGCGGTGAGCAGCAGCAGCAGGCTGGCCATGCCGGTGTCGACGTCCCAGTAGGGAACCGGCCAGCGAGCCTCGTCGCGGTCGGTCCAGCCCTTGTCGGGCGCGGCATACCGGTCGAGGTAGGCGTGCTTGTCCGAGCAGCAGACGATGAGGACGGTGGCGCTGCGGACGCCGTCCAGCCAGGCGCTGGCCGGGGCGTCCTCCGTGGTTGCGGACGCCCAGAACACCTCGCGCTCGGCCGCCGAGCGCAGGACGACGAAGTCCCAGCCCTGGCTGAAGCCGGCGCTCGGCGCCCGGACGGCACTCTCGAGGCAGCGGCGCAGCGCCTCGTCGGGGACGGGACGATCGGGGTCGAACCGGCGGACCATCCGGCGCCGGCGGACCACGTCACGGAACTCCATGCCCTCACCCTGCCGCACGTGCTGCACCCGGCCCGGTGGCGGCGCGCGGAAGTGGCCACTCGACGTGGTCGTCGTGCGCGGAAGTGGCCACTCGACGTGGTGACGCAGGATCGCGGTCGGGGCGACATGACACCATGAAGGCATGTCGGACGGCGGGCAGCGCGCAAACCTCGGCCAGCTCGGATCGGTGGCTCATGAGCACGGCCCGCCCGAGCCGGTGCCGCCGGTCGAGTGGGAGGCGGACGTGGTCCTCCGGGACGGCACGGTGGCGCACGTGCGTCCGATCACCCCCGCCGACGGCGACGCGCTGCGCCGGTTCCACAACGCCCAGTCGCCGGAGTCGGTCTACCTGCGCTTCTTCGCCCCGCTGCGCGAGCTGAGCGACCGCGACGTCCACCGGTTCACGCACCTGGACTACCACGACCGGGTGGCGCTCGTGGCGACCCTCGGCGGCGAGATCATCGGGGTGGGTCGCTACGACCGGGTCGGTCCGAGCGAGGCCGAGGTGGCGTTCAACATCTCGGACCACTACCAGGGCAAGGGCATCGGCTCGGTGATGCTCGAGCACCTCGCGGCCATCGCCCGGGAGCTCGGCATCACGAAGTTCACCGCGGAGGTGCTGCCGCAGAACCGCAAGATGCTCACCGTCTTCAAGGACGCGGGCTACGACGTGCGCCACCGCATCGAGGACGGGGTCGTCCTCGTGTCCTTCGACATCCTGCCCACGGAGCAGTCCCAGGCCGTGCAGCTCTCGCGGGAGCACCGCGCCGAGTCGCGCAGCGTGCGCACCATCCTCTTCCCGGAGCGGGTGGCCCTGATCGGGGCGAGCCGGCGGCAGGAGTCGATCGGCAGCCTCGTGCTGTCCAACCTCGTCGCGGCCGGCTACCAGGGGGAGCTCTACCCCATCCACCCCGAGGCCGGCGAGATCCAGGGACTGCGGGCCTACCGCACCGTCTGCGACGCGCCCGGCCCCATCGACCTCGCCGTGGTCGTCGTCCCGGCGTCGCAGACCCTCGACGTCGTGCGGGACTGCGGCCGGGCAGGTGTCAAGGCCCTGCTTGTCCTGTCCTCGGGCTTCGCCGAGGCGGGCCCGGAGGGCGTCGTGCTGCAGGAGCAGCTGCGCCGGGAGGCCAGGCTCGCCGGCATGCGCGTGGTCGGCCCCAACAGCTTCGGGCTGATCAACAGCGACCCGGCCGTGCGGCTCAACGCCAGCCTCGCCGCCGTCATCCCCCCGGCCGGACGGCTCGGCCTCTTCGCACAGAGCGGCGCGCTGGGGATCGCCGTGCTGGCCTCGGCCGCCCGTCGCGGCCTCGGCATCTCGGTCTTCGCGTCCGCCGGCAACCGCGTCGACGTCTCCGGAAACGACCTCATGCAGTACTGGATCGACGACGCGAGCACCGACACGGTGGGCCTCTACCTCGAGTCGATGGGCAACCCACGAAAGTTCTCCCGCATCGCGCGGCACCTGTCGCAGGTCAAGCCGGTCGTCGTCGTCTCGTCCGGCGTGTCGAGCTTCGCCGCCCCGCCGGGGCACCGGACCCGCTCGACCAACGTGCCGCCCCAGGCCTTCGACGCGCTGCTGCACCAGGCGGGCGTCATCCGGGTCGAGAACATCCACCAGCTCTTCGACGTCGCCCAGCTCACCCTGCACCAACCGCTCCCGCGCGGGCCCAAGGTCGCCATCGTCGGCAACTCCGACGCCCTCGGGGCCCTCAGCGCGTCGGCGTGCCTCAGCTGGGGGCTCGAGGTGACGCACGGCCCGGTGTCGCTGCTGCCCCAGGCGTCGGCCGAGGAGTTTGGCCAGGCGCTCGACGCCGCCTTCGTCGACCCACAGGTCGACAGCGTCGTGGCCAGCTTCATCCCTCCGCTCGTCACCCTCGACGAGGACGTCATGGGGGCCGTGCGCACCGTCGTCGCTCGCCACGACAAACCGTGCGTGGCGACCTTCCTCGGCATGCGCGGCGTCGCGGGTGACCTCGGCTACGAGCAGGAGGACGGCACGAGCCGGTCGGTGCCGGCCTACCAGCTGCCCGAGGACGGCATCCGCGCGCTCAACGCGGTGACCCGGTATGCGCTGTGGCGGGCGCGTGATCGCGGCACGCCCGTCGCGCCCGTCGGCATCGACCGCCTGCGCGGGGAGGCGCTCATCGACGCGGTGCTCGTCGAGGCGCCCGAGGGACGGGCCCTCACCCGGGAGGAGGCTCGCCAGCTGCTCGCGGCATACGGCATCCGGCTCTGGCCGGCGATCCCCGCCAGGACGGCCGACGAAGCCGTCGCGGCGGCGGAGGAGCTGACCTACCCCGTCATCCTCAAGTCCGACTCGCCGGTCGTGCGCCACCAGCCCGGGCTGGCCGGGGTCCGCGGTGACCTCGTCGACGCCGACGACGTCCGCGAGGCCTACTGCTCGCTCACCGAGCGGCTCGGTCCCATGGGCGACCGCTTCCTCGTCCAGCGCATGGCCGTGCCCGGGGTGTCCTGCGTGGTGCGGGCCAGCGAGGACCCCCTCTTCGGCCCCGTCGTGAGCTTCTCGGTCGCCGGACCGCCCACGGAGCTGCTCGGCGACATCGCCCACCGCATCCCGCCGCTCACCGACGTCGACGTCGCCGACCTCATCAGCGGTGTGAAGGCCGCACCGCTGCTCAACGGGCACCGGGGCGCCGCCCCCGTCCACCGGGCGGCGCTCGCCGACCTCGTCGCCCGGCTGTCGGTCCTCGCCGACGACCACCCCGAGCTCGCCTCGGTCGACCTCAACCCGGTCAACGCGTGGACCGGAGGCGTCGACGTGCTTGGGGCCGAGGTGGTCATCCGGCCCGCCCTGCTGCGCAAGGACTCCGGGCGCCGCCGGATGACCTGACCGGGGAGGTTCCGGAAGGAGTGCAAGGATGGGGGTCATGCGTCGCCTCTCCCCGGACTCCGGTCGGGCCCTGCCCGAGGACCTCACGCGGGCCATCACCCATGCCGGCTACTACCCGTCGCTCGTGTGTGACGTGGTGGCCTCGGCCATCGCGGGCGACGACGTCGTCTCGCACCTCGTGCACCAGGAGACCACCTTCGACCAGGACGCGGTGCGGCGCCACGTCACGGTGCTCGTCATCACTCCGAGCCGCCTCGTCATCGCCCACGCAGACGACCACGCCGAGCCGGGGGCCCAGCTCCTCGCCACGGCCACGACCGAGACGGTCCCGCTCGCCGCGGTCCGCGGCGTCATGCTCACCCACGTCGTCGCCGAGCCCGAGACCTTCACCCCCGGCACCCATGCCCGCGACATCACCCTGACCCTCGGGTGGGGCGCGGTGAGCCGCCTCGACCTCCTGCCGGCCCAGTGCGCCGACCCGGACTGCACCGCCGACCACGGCTTCGAGGGAACCCTCGCCTCCGACGACATCAGCCTGCGGATCAGCGCCGCAGCCGACGGCGAGGCGGCCGTCGACGGTGCCCTCGCGTTCGCCGGGGTGCTCTCCGCGAGCATCGGCGCCGGCCGGGCGCCCGTGCCCGGGCAGTGACGGACACCTCCCCACCGGCAGCCGCGGCAGCGGCTGCCGCGGCTGCACCCACGGCGCCGGACTGGTCCGCCGGCTCCCTCTCGTCACTGCTGCCGGCGGTGGCCGCTCGCCTGGGCGTCCCGAGGTATGCCGGGTCGGACCTCTTCGACCTGCCGCCGGCACGGCGCACCGTCGTCGTGCTCGTCGACGGCCTCGGCTTCGACCTGCTCGGGCGACGCAGCGGGCACGCGCCGTTCCTGCGCGGCCTGCTCCCCGTGGCACGGCGGATCCCCTGCGGCTTCCCGTCGACGACGGCCACCTCCATGGGCAGCTTCGGCACCGGTCTGCCGCCGGGAGCGCACGGCCTCGTCGGTTTCTCGGTGCTCGACCCGGACACCGACCGGCTGCTCAACGAGCTGTCGTGGGAGGACGGGCCCGACCCGTTTCGGTGGCAGCCGAACGACACGGTCTTCCAGCACGCCGACGCCGCCGGGGTGAGCGTCACGCGCATCGGGCCGGGCTTCTTCGACGGGTCGGGGCTGACCAACGCCGCCCTCCGGGGCGGTCGGTTCACCGCCGCGGAGAGGCTTGACGACCGCGTGGAGGCGTCGCTGGCTGCCGTGCGCGCCGCGCGGCGCAGCCTCGTCTACCTCTACTGGGGTGACATCGACAAGATCGGCCACGTCCACGGCTGCGAGTCGTGGCAGTGGGGAGACGAGCTCGAGTCGGTCGACCGGGCCCTGTCCACCCTCGTGGCCGGCGTGCCCGACGACACGTCGGTCGTCATCACGGCGGACCACGGCATGGTGGACGTCCCCTTCACGGAGCGCGTGGACCTCGCCCACGAGCCGGGGCTCATGGACGGGGTCCGGCACCTCGGAGGCGAGTCACGCAGCCTGGCGCTCTATCTCGAGCCGGGTGCGCAGGAGGCGGTGGCGTCGGCGTGGAGGGAGCGCCTGGGGGAGAGGGCAACGATCCTCACGCGTGAGCAGGCCGTCGACGAGGGGTGGTTCGGCCCGGTGCGTGCGCGGGTGCTGCCCCGCATCGGCGACCTGCTCGTCAACATGCGGGGCACCTTCGCGGTGGTGCACTCGGGGCTCATGCGCCCGGAGGTCGTGCGGCTGCTCGGGCTGCACGGCTCCTCGAGCGAGGCCGAGCTCGCCGTCCCGGTCATCGCCGTGCCGCCGCGGCGGGGGTCCTAGCCGCAGGTCCGGCCCGCCCGGGCCGAGCCCCGCGACCGGCGAGCGTGACTCACTGCGGCCTCCGGCCGAAGACGATGTCGTCCCAGCTCGGCACGCTCGGTCGACCGGACCTCCGGCCGGTCGGCTTGCGCGGCGGGGGAGCGGCGCCCTGGGGCCCCGTTCCCGGGTCGTCGGCGCCCTGGGCGGCCGGGTCGTTCGAGACGGTCTCGTCGGAGGCCGGCGGACCGGCGTCCTCC